>CAYXRH010000334.1:0-4739 GCA_964466355.1 uncultured Thermodesulfobacteriota bacterium | reverse complement strand
CCTCTCTGTCCTTTTCGTCAAGGATCTTGACCTCGACCACCCCGGCCGGAGTGCCCACCGAGCCGGCCTTGTGGCGGTAGAGATGATTGAAGGTGACCAAGGAGGAGGTCTCGGTCATGCCGTAGGCCTCGTGGATGCTCAGGCCAAAGGTGGCCCGCCACTGCTTGAGCACCTCAGCCGGCAGGCTGGCCGCGGCCGAGAAGCAATAGGTCAAGGAGCCCAGCCGGTTGGCCGCGCCAGGCTCTTGGAGGAGGCGGATGAATCCGGTGGGGATGGCGTAGAAGCGATTGATTTTGTTGTCCTGGATGGAGGCGATGATCTTATCCAAATCAAAGCCGGGCAGCAGGACCAGAGTGGCGCAGCCGAAAAAAGTGGAGTTCATGATGTGGTTGCCGGCGAAGACGTGGTTCAAGGGCATGAAGCAGAGGGTCGCGTCCTCGGGCGCGGTCCGTTCGTGATAGCAGACGTTTTGGGCGGTGTAGAGGATGTTGCGGTGAGTCAGCGTGGCCCCTTTGGGCGTGCCGGTGGTGCCGCCGGTGTAAAGAATCACCGCCGCCTCGTCCGGCCCTCGGTCGCGGCCCTCGAACCCGCCTTGGCTCTCGGTCTCTTGACCTGGCCCTTCAAACAGCTCTTCTTCTTGATCGACCAGGAAGACCTCCTTCAGCCGCGGCGTCCGGGTCCTCTCGGGCAGGCGGGCGCTCAAGCCTGATTCGGTGAGCAGCCAACTCGCCTTGGAGTCGTTGAGCAGATGTTCGACCTCGGCCCGCTTGTAGAGAGGGCTGATGCACACCACCACCGCCCCCAGGCGCAGCAGGGCGTAATAGGCGATGATCCAGGCGGGCCGGTTGGTCACATAGAGAGCCGCCCGAAGGCCGGGCTTGACCTCCCGCTCCTGAAGGCCGCGGGCGGCGCGGTCAATCGTGGCCTCGAGCTGGGCGTAGGTGTAAGCCTTCGGGCCAAAGACCAGCGCTTTTTGGGGACCGCAGTAGCGAGCCGCCCAGGTGATGACGTCCGACAGATTCATGACCCCACCTCGTCTCGGGCTGAGGACGCGTCCAAATGATTTCGATCCGCCCCATGATCCAATATTTCAACCTTCAGGGCAAGGACGGCGTCACGGTATGTCTTAAGCGGCGAGAGCCTCAAACTGATATAATTGAGGCCGTCAGCCGGCCGATCTAGTGTCGCGTTCCTGAAGTGGTTAAGAGGGCGGGGCGGCCAGACTGACTCATGATCCTTAACTTCCAGGGCCCAAGACTAGCCCAGCGCGAGTAGTGGTAAGATGCCTGTTTCGAAACTTTTTATCGGCCAGCCTCGCTCCGCCGCGGCCGCGGTCAGCGTGGGCCTGGCGGCCGGATTGGGCCAGGTGGTCGTCCTGCGCGAGCTGATGGTCCTCGCCGGGGGCAACGAGCTCTCCCTGGGCCTCGGCCTGGGCGGCTGGCTGCTTTGGGCCGCCGCGGGCAGCTTCACTTCGAGCTGCCTTTTCAACCGGCCCTTCAGGGCCGCGCTGCCCCTTTTCCTGGTCGGGGCCGGCGGCGGCGCTTCCCTGATTCTGGCCCGCGCCGCCCCTTCTCTGCTCGGCCTGCACTTGGGCGTAGTGCCTTCCTGGGGCCAGATTCTGACCGTGAGTCTGATTGTTTTGGGTCCGCTGGGCTGGGCCGATGGGGCCGCCTTTCCCCTGATTCTGGCCGCTGGAGGCCAAAGTCGAGTGACCTCGCCCCGGCTCCTGGCCTGGCTCTACGGGGTCGAAGCCCTCGGCCACACCGCGGCCGCGGCCCTGTTCGCCTTGGTTCTGGTGAAGTGGCTCAATCCCGTGGCCGTGGTCTCGGGGGCCGCCCTTTTAGGGGCCCTGGTCGCCTTAAAGACCGCTTCCGGACGCTCCCGCAGACTGATGCTGGTCTGGGCCGCGGCTTTGATTATCGCCTGCCTCCTCTCCAAGCCGGCGGATCACTCTTTGCGCCTCTGCCAGTGGCGCGGCCGGGACCTGGCCGGCTTCGCCGAAAGCCCTTACGCCCAGCTCGTGGCCACCCGGGGCCAGGGTCAGGTGGACTTCTTTGCCAGCGGTCTGTGGCTCTTCTCCCAGCCAAACCGAGAGCGCCTGGAGCGCTCGGCCGTGCTGCCCCTCCTGGCCCGGCCCGAGGCCCGCCGCGTCTTGTTCATCGGCGGCGCGGCCGAGGGGGTCGCCGCCGAGGCCGCCCGAAGGGGAAAGCCAGACGAGGTTCTGGCCGTGGAGCTGGACCCGTGGCTGGTGGACTTCGCGGCCCGTCTCCTGCCAGAGCAAACCCCTCCGCCCGGCCTGTCGATTAAGATCGGCGACGGCCGCGTTTTTCTTAAAAAGACGGACCAACGCTTTGACTTGATCGTCCTGGAGACGCCGCCGCCGGTGACGATGCAGATGAATCGATTTTACAGCCGGGAAGGGTTCGCGGCCATGGCCAAGGCGCTTCGGCCCGCCGGCGTGGCCGCCTTGAGCCTGCCCGGCGCCGAGAGCCTCATCGGCCCCCTCCAGGCCCGCTGGCTCGGCTCCATTCTGGCCGCGGCCCGGACCTCCTTTTCCGAGGTGGCCGTCATGTCCGGGCCGGAGCTGCGGCTCTTTTTGAGCAACGCCCCGCTGCCCGAGGAGCCCCGGATGTGGCAGGAGCGCCTCGCTAGGCGAGCCTGGTCCGACTTGACGGCCGTCAGGCCCGACACCCTTGAGTGGGAGATGAATCCCCTCCGCCTGGCCCTTTTGCGGGCCATGATCCAGCAGGCCGGCCCCCAAGCCCCCAACAGCGACCTTCGCCCCCGGGCCCTCATCTTGGACCCCCAGCTCTGGGGCGCCCAACTGGGCGGCCGTTCATCCCTGGCCGAGTCCTTGGCCGGGCTGAAGCCGGGCCACCTGTGGTGGCCGCTTTTAATCGCCGCCGGGCTCTTCTTCGCGGCCGCGACCAGACCCCGCTTCGGTCCGCTGGGGCTGTTTCTCGGGGTTTTTACGACCGGCCTCACCTCCATGGCCCTCTCGGTTCTTCTGCTTTTGGCCTTTCAGACTCTCTTCGGCGCGGTCTACGTGGGGCTGGCCGTCTTGCTGGCCGGGTTCATGTTCGGCCTGGCCGCCGCGGCGGTGATGATCGCCTGGGACCTCTGGCCGCTGAAGCCTGGAACGATGAGCTTGATGATCCTCACCGGCCTGCTCATCTTGGCCTGTCTGGCCACCTGGGCCTTGGTGGCGCTGCTGCTGGCCTCAAAGGCCGGGAGCCTGGGGGCCTTGGCTCTGGTGGCCGCGGCCGTCCTGGACGGCGGTCTGACCGGGGCCTACTTTGGTTCGGCCGGCCGGGTGCGCCTGACCTCGATGAGAGCGGGGACGGATTCGCCGCCGGCCCCGCCCTTGGCCCGGGAAGGGGGCAAGCTCTACGGTCTGGATCTCATCGGTGGACTGGCCGGAGCCATCTTGCCGATGATCCTCGTGCCCACCGTGGGCCTGGGCGCGGCCTTGATGATCTTGAGCCTCGTCAACCTCATTCCTTTGGCTGGCCTGGCGGGGCGTTTGACCTTTGGGGCTGAGGCCACCTCTTTGAGGTGAGGATCGTAAGTCAATGTGGCCCCTCGGGTGGGGCGGCGAACTGCTGACGGTTGGCCAGCCGTCTGAGCCCTCAGGCGTGTCTTGGGCGGCGCCAGATTCCGGGGATGGGGCGCTGGCAGCCAGGGCAGCGGCCGTCTTTGAGGTTGATCTCCTTGATGTAATACCCCACGCGGTGGATGAGGAGCTTGTGGCAGTGGGGGCAGAAGGTCGACTCCCCCTCGTGGCCGGGCACGTTGCCCACGTAAGCGAAGTTGAGCCCCATGTTGAGGGCCATCTCCCGGGCCTTGGTCAGGGTCTCCACCGGCGTGGGCGGCAGGTTTTGAAGCTTGAAGCGGGGGTAGAAGCGGGAGAAGTGGAGCGGCACCTCGGGCGAGAGTTCGTCGCGCACGAAGCGGATGAGGTCTTTTGTTTCATCAGGATCGTCGTTCAGGGTCGGGATGATGAGGTGCACGATTTCGGTGTGAACGCCGGCCTTGATTAGGCGGCGGAGGGTGTCTTGAACCGGGGCCAGCTCGCCGCCGCAGACTCGGCGGTAGAATCCCTCCCGGGCCGCCTTGAGATCAATGCAGGCCGCGTCGAGGACCTTGAGGAGGCTCTCCAGGGGCGCGGCGTTGACAAAGCCGTTGGAGTGCATGACCTTCAGAAGGCCGACCTGGTGGGCCGCCGCGCCGATGTCGAGCATGTATTCCATGAAGATGGTCGGCTCGACGTAGGTCGAGGCGATGGAGGCGGCTTGGACCTCCTGGGCCAGGGCGACCACCTCCTGGGGGCTCAAGGCGAAGTTGACGGTGTCCTCCGGGCGCTGCTGGCTGATCTCCCAGTTCTGACAGAACTGACACGAGAAATTGCAGCCCGCGGTGGCGATGGAAAAGGACCGGCTGGCCGGCAGGACGTGGAAAAAGGGTTTCTTTTCGATGGGGTCCAGGTTGACGGCGCAGGGATTGCCGTAGACCAGGCTGAAGTAGCGGCCGCCTTCGTTTTGGCGGACCTGGCAGGCCCCCCGCTCGCCGGGGCCGACCTCGCACTGGTGGGGGCAGAGGGTGCAGCGGACGTAGCCCTCGGCCGAGGGTTTGAAAAAGGGAGAGAGCTTCCGGCCGATCAATCCCTGGCTGGGCCGCAGCCAGGGGGCCGCCCGGCCCTTATTCCAGGGGCCGATGAGGCCCCAGGCCCAGGCAAGCAG
>CAYXRH010000333.1:0-4748 GCA_964466355.1 uncultured Thermodesulfobacteriota bacterium | reverse complement strand
GGCTTCAGCTTCGCCAAGTACGGCGGCTTCAAGTTCGTCGAGGCGGCCCACGTCAAGGACGCCTTGGCCTTCATGCGGGCCCGCCTCAACCCCAAGGACGCCTTCTCCTTAAACCGCCTCCTCCTTCTTCTGCCCGGACTGGGTCCTAAAAAGAGCCGCGAGATCGCCGACTGGCTGGCCCAAACCGGGGCGTCCCTCAAGGAGATCGACCGCTTTCCCGGCCAGAGCAAGGCTTCGGCCGCGACGCTTGAGGACCTGGCCAAGCTGATGGCCGAGCTGGGGGAGGCCGAATACAAGGGTCCGGCCGCGGAGCTGGCCCGGGTGATTGAATTCTACGCCCCCCTGCTGGCCCAGCGCTTTGACGACCACCCCCGCCGGCTCAAGGAGCTGGAGCACGTCGCTGATCTGGCCGCTGGCTACCGCTCCGCCTACCGCTTTTTGTCGGATCTGGCTCTGGAGCCGCCGACGACGCTTTTTTCCGGCCGGGAGGACGGGCGAAGGCTGATTCTGAGCACGGTCCATTCAGCCAAGGGCTTGGAGTGGCGGGCCGTGTTCATCATCTGGGCCGTGGAGGGGCGCTTCCCGGCCGGACCGGCCCTGGCCGACGCCGAGGCCTTGGAGGAGGAGCGGCGGATGATGTACGTGGCCGTGACCAGGGCCAAGGAGCGGCTTTTCATCATCGCCCACCGGCGGTCCTACTCGCACCACCACGGCCTTCTGAGCCATCTCCCCTCGCGCTTCATGAGCGAGGCCCTCGGCCTGCTCAAACCCTTGAGCCTTTCATCGGAAAGAAGCCTCGGCCCCAAGAAGGCTCCCCAAGCGAGTCCTGGCCAGGACCTGAGCGAGCCCTTCGTCTCCCCGCCGGGGAGCGGTCTGGCGGTGGGCACGCCGGTGCGTCACCCGGCCTTCGGCTCGGGCCGGGTGGCCGGCTACCTCGGCCAGAAGCGGATCGTCATCCTCTTCGAGGAATACGGCCACAAGACCCTCCACCTCGACTACGCCCCCCTGTCCGTGGAAGGAACCTGAGTTGGCTGACTACGACTCCCTGAAGGATTGGATCTACGATCTTCAGGTCTTCGGCATCAAGCTCGGCCTGTCCTCCACCGAGGCCATGCTGGACAGGCTCGGCCGCCCCGAAAGGCGGTTTCCGACCATCCACCTGGCCGGGACCAATGGCAAAGGCTCCACCGCGGCCATGATGGCCTCGATTCTGAAGGCCTCCGGACGGCGCGTCGGCCTGTACACCTCGCCCCACCTGGTCAACTTCAGGGAGCGGTTTCTGATCAACGATCGGATGCCCTCTAAAAAGCGTCTGGCCGAGACCATGGCCCTGGTCAGAGCGGCTTGCGACGAGAGGGAGCCGCCGACCTTCTTCGAGTTCACCACGGCCTTGGCCTTTGAGTACTTCGCCGAAGAAAAGGTGGACATCGGGGTCATCGAGACGGGCATGGGCGGCCGCCTCGACGCGACCAACGTGCTCGAGCCCCTGGCGGCCTTGATCAGCGAGGTCGCCGTGGAGCACACCCAGCACCTCGGCCCGACCCTGAAGCACATCGCCTTCGAGAAGGCCGGCGTGATCAAACCGGGCCGGCCGATTCTCACCTCGGCCAACGAGCCCAAGGTCTTGGCCGTCATCGCCGCCCGGGCCGGGGAGATGGCCGCGCCCTTCTATCGCCTCAACGCGGACTTCCGCGCCCGCTGGACAGCCCGAGGCTTGAGTTACTCAGGCTTGAGGTGGCGTCTCGGCGGGCTGAAGCTGGGCCTCTTGGGCCGCCATCAGAGCCAAAACGCCGCCTTGGCCTTGGCCGGGTTGGAGATCATTGAGGGCGAGGGTTTTAAGGTAAGCCCCCAGGCGGTGCAAGACGGGCTGGCCCGGGTCCGCTGGCCCGGGCGGATGCAGTTGGTCTCACGAGCGCCCCAGCTCATCGTCGACGGCGGGCACAACCCCCAGGCCTTGCGGACTTTGATCCAGGCCCTGGCCGAGGTTCCCCGTCGCCGGACGATCATCGTCCTGGGGGTCATGGCTGACAAGGACGTGCCGACCATAATCAAGACCGTCGCTCCGGCGGCCGACCGGCTCATCGTCACCCGGGCGGCCTACGAGCGTTCGGCCGCGCCTGAAGTCCTGGCCGCGGCGGCCAATGGCCTCGGCTTTGAGCCAGTGGTGGCCCCGGATCTGATGGCCGCCGTCGGGCAAGCCCGCGCCGAAGCAAAGGACGAGGACCTGATCCTCATCACCGGGTCCCTCTTCGTCGCCGGCGAGTTTCTGGCGGCCGCGGGCCTGACGCCGCTTTTTGAGGAGGGCTGAGTGAGGCCGTTTTGGATCGGCCTGATTGTCGCTGTGTTGATCCTGATGGTTCATCAATCGGCCGCCGCCGCCCCGCCGGCCGAATTAGACCTCGGCGGCGCCAGCCCCTGGCAGATCGAAGCCGAGAGAATGGACTTCGACGAGGAGGGGCGGATCGTCGAGGCCCACGGCCACGTGGTCATCAAACACAACTCCGATCGCTTGACCGCCGAGCACGTTCGCCTCGACCGCCGCAACAACAACCTGGAGGCCTGGGAGCAGGTCGTGTGGCACCACGGCGCCGACGTTCTCAGGGCCGAACGGGTCAAGCTGAACCTTGACACCGAGATGGGCAAGGCTTTTGGGGGGCGGCTCTTTTTTTCGGGCAACCACTTCCACGTCAGCGGCCGGGAGATCGACAAGACCGGCGAGAAGACCTACATCGTCAGGGACTGCACCATCACCACCTGCGACGGAAGCAAGCCGGACTGGCTCATTCGGGCCAGTTGGATGCGCGTCACCGTGGAGGGTTACGCTCATCTGCTTCTGCCCCGCTTCCACATCGGGCCGATCCCGACCCTGGGCCTGCCCTACGCCTTCTTTCCGGCCAAGACCAAGCGGCAATCCGGCTTCCTGATGCCGAGCTTCAGCCAGTCCAGCCGGGACGGCTTCACCTTTGAACTGCCTTTCTACTGGGCCTGGGCCGACTGGGGCGATACGACCTTTCACCTCCACCACTCCGAACGCGGCGAGGGCCTCGGGGCCGAATTGAGATTCAAGCTGGGCCACGAGCAAGACGTGGGGCTTTTTTACTTCGACTACTTGAATGACCAGAAGGCCGAGGAGTTTTACGCCGCCGGCGAAATCGCCTCTCCGGACAGCGAGCGCTACTGGGTCAGGGGCATGTTTCGGGCCAACCAACTCTTGCCCTGGAAGACGCGGATGAACCTGATCATAGACAAGCCCTCCGACCCGGACATCATCCGGGAGTTTCAGTATTGGTCAACCGGCCTGGACAAGATCAACCCCGACTTTGAGCGCCTCTTTGGCACGGCCTTGCGGGACGAGACAGAGGCGGAGAGGATAAACTCCCTGCAGCTGAAAAAATGGTGGCCCTGGGCCAACGCCACCGTTGAGTTTCGCTACTACGAGGACACCACCCCCCTGCCGCCCGGCCAGTTCGACGAGACGTTCCACAGCCTGCCGCGCTTTCAGTTCTCTTTCAACGACCGCGCCATCGCCACATCAGACTTCTACTACAACCTCAGGCTGGGAGGTCAGAACTGGTTTCGGGAGCACGGCGAGCGCGGTCAAAGCCTCAACTCCCAGGCGGAGATGTACGCCCTCCTGGACGCCGGGCCCTACATCAGACTGCAGCCCTCGGTGCAGGCCATCGGGGACTGGTGGTTCGTGGACCCCAACCCCGAGTCGGGCGAGGAGGCGCCGGAGGGATTTGATCACTACCGGGACCGCTATTACTGGCAGACCGGAATGGATGCCTCCACGACCTTGTTTCGCATCTTCGAGGTGGACGGCGTGGAGTGGAAGAAGATCAAGCACCAGATCGTGCCTCAGATCGGTTTTTCTTACGTGCCCTATCACTACGAGCCTTCCTCGAGCGCCATCAACTCCCCGGTGGCCGAGCAAGAGCTGATCAACTACCGGCTGACCACGACCCTGACCGCTAAAAAGGCCGGGGGCCAAAAGGAGATTCTGGACCTCGAGAACGAGATCTGGCGGCGGCGCTACCTGGGCGGTCTGGCCAGATGGGGTTTTGGCCGCCGCGAGTACGCTGGCTGGAGCGACGAGGATCTAGAAGGGGAGTATCAGCGTCGGCTGCGCCTCTCCCGCCTCCAAAGCCCCCCCAGCTTCAGCTACGACGAGTTTCTCCGGCTGGAGGTGGGCCAGAGTTTTGATCTGCGCGAGGTCCGCCTCGACAAGCCAGAGGGCGTCCCCCGCCGGCCCTTCTCCACCGTCCAGGGCGATTTGTGGTTTCAGCCGTCTTATTACCTCTCTCATCGGACCACGGTGGAGTACGACCAGTACGCCGGCAAGGTGCCCCGTCTGGCCCTGAGACTCGATCTCCGCGACCGCCGGGGCGACAATTTAGGGTTTTACTTCAGGCGGCGCTGGAACACCGATTATGAGACGCTCGAGGTTTCCCAATTCAGGGCCCAGGCCGGGGTGAAGTTATTCGGCCCGTGGTCCACTTCTGGCGAGGTCATCTATGATTTTGAAAAGGAGAAAAGCATCACCCACAGCCTGAGACTCTACTATCAGCGTCAGTGCTGGGGGGTGGCCCTGCTTTACACCAAGGACGAGTTTGAGGAGCGCTACGGCGTCGTGTTCTCGCTCTTCGGCTTGGGCGAGGTCTACTCCCTGACCCAGTCCAGCCCCGTTGAGGCCAATTAGCCCGGATATTTCACGAAGGAGGTTGGCGAAGCAGCCATAGTCCCTTATA
>CAYXRH010000332.1:0-4750 GCA_964466355.1 uncultured Thermodesulfobacteriota bacterium | reverse complement strand
GCTCAATCTCCCCCGGCGCGCGGCAAAGGCCACGGCGGCGCCGTGGTTCTGGCTCAGCTCGTCAGCCAAGCTCAAACACCGCCTCACGTGACCCAAACCGATCCACGGCGCTCCATCGCAGCGCACCAAGACCGACGGCCCCAAAGTCACGGCCGTGGCCCTTTGTCCGCCGTTGGCCGGAAAACACTCTCCGGCGGCCGGCCCTGGAGGCGATTTAGAACTTGATCCTGTTCGATGGCCTCCTTGAGAGCCCGCAGGCCGGCCTCGCAGGCGGCCAGGGTGCGGTCAATGTCCGCTGGGGTGTGAGAATAGCTCACGTAAATGGGCAGGCCAAAGAGAATCCCTCGTCTGATGGTCTCTTGAAGAAACAGGGCCCTCAGCGTGGCCGGATCGTATCCCTGGACCGCCTCAAAGGCAAAAACGCTGCGCGGCGGATGCCCCTCCAAGCTCACCGGAGCGTCCACGGCCCGGCGAATCTCCTCAAAGCCCCGGCGCCAGCGGCGGCCCAATCGCCAGATGTGCTCCACCACCGGCTGGGAGCGCAGTTCGAGCAGCGTGGCCTTGGCCGCAGCCAGGGAGGCCGTCTCGCCGCCAAAGGTCATGGAAAAGAAAACCTTGTCCAGTTCCTTCATGAGGTCCTTTGCCCCGACCACGGCCGAGAGCGGAAAGCCATTGGCCATGGCCTTGCCCAGGCAGGCCAGATCTGGCCTGACGCCGTACAGCTCCTGGACGCCGCCGCGGGCGAACCTGAACCCGGTGGCGATCTCGTCAAAGATCAAGACCGCCCCGTTTCGTTGGGTCAATTCCTTGACGTTTTCTAAAAAATCATCCTGGGGCGGCGCGGCCGGGACCTCCAGGATCACCGCCGCCACCTGGCCTGGACGTTGGTCGAAGACCTCGGCCAGACCCGAAAGATCGTTCCAGGCAAAGGGATGCATGAACTGTTTCAGCCCTTTGGGCAGGCCAGCATCCCGGGAGGTGGTGCAGGCGTACCAGTCCTGCCAGCCGTGGTAGCCGCAAAAGGCGACGTGCTCGCGCCCGGTGTAGCTGCGGGCGACGCGGATCGCGGCCGTGGTGGCGTCAGAGCCGTTCTTGCCAAAGCGGACCATCTCGGCGCAAGGGACCATGTCCACCAGCAACTCCGCCACCTCGACCTCAAGGGGGTGCATCAAGGTGTAGAGGCTGCCTTTTTTGATCTGTCGGGTCACGGCCTCGGTGACCGCTGGATAGGCGTGGCCCAGCAGGATCGCGCCGAGGGCCAGGGGATAGTCAATGTAGCGGTTGTCGTCAGCATCCCAGACATAGGCCCCCTGGCCCCTGACGAGGTATTTGGGATAGACCCCCTCGACGAACTGCCCCGGGGCCTTGCTCAAGGTCTGAGTGCCGCTGGGGATGAGCTTTTCGGCGCGGCGCCAGATTGTTTGAGATTCGTCGAGGCAGAGCTTTTTCATCTTTGGCCCCTGGATCGCCTTTTGAGCCAGACCTCGTCTGCGGCCAAGGATTTCTGGTAGCCCTCGTTGCGTTTGATGTGGGTGTTGAGCCGTTTCAAGTGGGGATGAGCTTCAAGGAAACGCAGGACGTCTGAAGTCAAGAAAATGGAGCCTTCCTCATAAAGGGCCTCGTATATGGCTCTCACCAGCGAGAGATCCTGGGGCTCGTCCACGCTCAATCGCACCTGGGCGTGGTCCTGCTCCCACCTGACCTCGGCGAGGCGGAAAATCTCCGGATGCTTGCGCAGATAAGGCCCAACGTGCTCCCGTTCAGAAGGCAAGACGGCCTCGCGCCAGGCCCTTTTCAAGGCGGCCAAGGAAAAGACCTGGGTGTCCAGGCCGTCAGGAAAAGGACCGCTCAAGGACACGGCGTCGATTTCGGGCCACAGGTCAAGAAAGCAACGGATGACCCGGTCGCTCACCTCAGGGTCGATGAGGGGGCAGTCCGCGGTCAGGCGGACCACCGGATCAGCCTCAAAGGCCAGCGCGGCCTGATAGTAGCGGTCCAACACGTCCTCTTCGCTGCCCCGAAAACAGGCCAGGCCCACGTCTCGGGCCAGCCGGGCCACGGCCTCGTCTTTGGGATTTGCGGTGGTGGCGATGACCAGCCTCTCTATCTCTCGGGACCAGGCGAGCCTCTCGATCATGCGGGCCAGCATGGGCCGTCCCAGAATGGGCTCCAGAACCTTGCCCGGCAGGCGGGAGGAGCCCATCCGAGCCTGAATGATGGCCGTCACTGGCAAGCTAAGCCCTCCACACCCGGCGCGCTTCTTTTAAAGGCCGCAGCCCGTCTGTGGGGTCGGCCCGCCACTCGCGCTCCTGAGCCTCGCCGACTGACGGCTCCTTGCGGCCGTGGCCGTCAGCCTCAAGGCCGAGTCGGACCGTGTCCATGACGGTCTTGATCTGTTCCGGCAGCCAGCAGTGGCCCAAATTAAACTCCGCGCCCTGTCCGTCCAGATCCAGGTGAAACTCGATCATGTCCGCCTCGAAACGATGGCTGGCCCGGTAGATCACCCCTGGGCTGAGCGAATGATCAGACCAGCCCACCGGACAATCGAAACGCCGTCTCAGGGTTTCCATGGCCGCCAGGTTGCAGTCTTCAGGCCGAGCGGGATAATTTGAGACGCCGTGCAGCAGAGTGAGAGCCTGACAGCCGGCCCGCCTCAAAGTATTCACCGCCCCTCGGACCTCCTCGAGCGTGGCCATGCCCGTGGAGAGCACGATGGGCTTGTTGGTCTTTGCGCAACTGATGAGCAGGTCAGGCCACAGAATCTCGTAGGAGGCCACCTTGTAGAAATCAACATGAGGCCAAAGCTCGGCCACCGCGGCCAAGTAAAATGGAGTGCAGCCGAACTTGAGCCCGGCTCGGTGACATTGCGCGGCCAAATGGGGCAGGAAATCAACCGGCAGCTCCCACTGGCCGCGGCGGCGATGGACCTCGCTCTGAGCCAGGATTTCCGGGGTGAAGAGCTGATCGATCTTGAAAAGCTGGAATTTCACCGCCTGGCAGCCGATCTCGGCCGCCTTGTCGATGAAACTGAAACACCTCTCGAGGTCTTGGTTGTGGTTGCTGGCCACTTCAGCGACAAAATTAACGGCCACCAGAATCAGCCTCCACTTTCAAACGCACAGCCGGCCAGGTCCGACCGCGCGAACCGGCTCACAAATAGGCCATTTAACCGGTCAAACATAGCAAAGAAAGTACCAAACTCACCGTGGCCGGCGATCACACGCTCTGACCCTGCCAGGTCATGCCAGCGTAAGTTCGGCGCATCCGCTCAATCAGCGCCGTCAAGCGGCGGCCATAGGTGTGCTCGGCCAAGACCCGCTTCAGGGCCGTAGCGGCGACGCGGCGGCGGGCCTGGGGATGGTCCAGATAATACCTGGCCAGGTCAGCCGCCTCCTCGGGCGAACGATAGGCCACCAATTCCCGCCCGGGCTCGAAAAGATTTTCCGCCTGGGCCCGGTGATCAGTCAACAGAAACCGCCCACAGGCCGGCGCGTCAAAGACCCTCTGGTTGAGACCGGTCTTCATCTGGAGGCTGGTGGCGTTGAAATTCACCGCCGTGAGGTTGTAAAACGCCGGCAATTCCTGATAATAGTTCAAGGGCCGGTGAAGGTGGAATGATCGCTCGTCCAAAAGATCCCGCCAACCCTCATCCCCGACCACGGTCGGACTCAATTCAGCCAGGGCTTTGACGTTTCTGAGGCGGTAAAGCTGGGTCGCCCGCCAGATGATGAGGGCCTCGAAATCGATCATGTCAGCCTCATTCAGCGCGGCCACAAAGGGATGATCCTCCAGCCCGGCGCGCCTGAGGCTGGGTCTGACGTCGCGTTCAGGGCTGACGGCAAAAAGCGCGGCGGTTTCGTCGAGCTGAGGCAGGATCTCCTCGGGGATGGCCAGTTGGTCCATCTTCTTCTCAATGGCGGCGCGCATGGAGTTGCCCACAAAGGCCAGCTCAAACCGACCCCAGTCAGGCAGCTCCTTCGCAGCGTAAGGGCGAAAAATCGTTTCGTCCGCGGCCAAGGGCAGATAGGCCAGGTGCTCGTAGCCTAAGTCTTTCAGTTCTCGCAAGTAGTCGCTGTCCCACAAAAAGATGAAGCCCCAGGGGGAGCGGTTGCGATGATGGTGGCGCAGAATCAAGCGGGGGCTGTCCACGTACCAGGAGGCGAAGGGCAGGCGGATTTGACTCAAAAACTGCGTCAAGACCCCTTCGCGATCAAAGCCGAGGTGGTTGATGGTTAAAATGAAGTCAGGTCTGAAGTCGATGATTTCCTTGATTAGATGGCGCATCACCTCCTCGGCGGCCGCCTCGCTTTGACGCATCATCACCAGACGCATGGGGTGGCCCAGGGCGGTCAGGGTGTTCTTTAGCTCGCCGACCAAAAAATACCGCCCGTGGAGGACCAGCACCCGGGCTTGGTCCTTTAAAAATTTGGCATAGGTGAGCTTGTCTTCAATTCTGACCCGCTCCACCGCGATCAGGCCCTGGGCCAGGGCTTGGTAAGCCGCGGGCATGGCCCGCCTCGAGGGCTGGTGGAGGATCACCTTCAGCCGCGGAAAGCCGGCCGCGATCTGAATGCGGCCCAGCTCGGTCAGGGCTTGGGACGGATCAGGCTCAACGATGAGGCTCAAGCCCGGCCGGACCAAGATGGAACACAAGTCCCGGGCCCGCATGGCCTCTTCGAGAACCTGTATCACTGGTTCGATGATCGTTATGTTAACTTCAGGGCCGACCCGCCGGGCCAGGGCTTCGAGA
>CAYXRH010000331.1:0-4781 GCA_964466355.1 uncultured Thermodesulfobacteriota bacterium | reverse complement strand
CCTCCAAGCTGCGCACCGAGATCGACTCCCTGCCGGCCGAGATCGACGAGAAGGAGAGGCGGCGCATCAAGCTGGAGATCGAGCGCCAGGCCCTGGTCAAGGAGAAGGACGAGGAGGCCAAGGGGCGGCGGAAGAAAATCGAAGAGGAGCTCGGCGTCTTGAACGCGGAGGTGGACAAGCTCAAGGAGCAGTGGCGTCAGGAAAAAGACCTCATCAAGGCCGTCTCCGACAAGGCCGAGCAGATCGAGAAGGCCAAGATCGAGGCCGAGCGGGCCGAGCGGGAGGGCGACCTGGCCCGGGCGGCCGAGCTGAGATACGGCCGCCTGGGCGAGCTGAACAAGGCCCTCGAGGCCAAGAAGAAAGAGATCGAGGAGCTTCGCCGCGCCTCCCAGGTGGCGCTTCTGTCAGAGGAAGTCAGCGCCGAGGACGTGGCCGAGGTGGTGGCCAAGTGGACCGGCATCCCGGTGGCCAAGATGCTCGAGGGCGAACGGGAGAAGCTGGTCAAGATGGAGGACCGCTTGAAGCTTCGCGTCGTCGGCCAGGACGAGGCCATCCGGGCCGTGGCCGACGCGGTGCGGCGCTCCCGCTCCGGGCTGAGCGACCCCAACCGGCCCGTGGGCTCCTTCATCTTTCTCGGCCCCACCGGCGTGGGCAAGACCGAGCTGTGCCGGGCCCTGGCCGAGTTCATGTTCGACGACGAGCAGGCCATGATCCGCCTGGACATGTCCGAGTACATGGAAAAGCACTCCGTGGCCCGGATGATCGGCGCGCCGCCGGGCTACGTCGGCTACGAGGAGGGCGGCCAGCTCACCGAGGCGGTGAGGCGGCGGCCCTATGCGGTCATTCTGCTGGATGAGATCGAAAAGGCCCATCCCGAGGTCTTCAACATCCTCCTCCAGATGCTCGACGACGGCCGCATGACCGACGGCCACGGCCGCACGGTGGATTTCAAGAACGCCGTGGTCATCATGACCTCCAACATCGGCTCCCACTACATCCAGGATCTGACCGGCGAGGACCGCCGGGCGGAGATGGTCGAGCGGGTCATGGAGGCCTTGCGGGCCAGCTTCAAGCCCGAGTTCTTGAACCGCGTCGACGACGTCATCATCTTCCACGGCCTCAGTAAGGAGCACCTGCGGGCCATCATCGACATCCAGCTCAAGGAGCTCAAGGAACGCCTGGCCGAACGGCGCCTGGGCCTGGAGCTGACCGAGGCGGCCAAGGCCAAGCTGGCCGACGAGGGCTTTGATCCGGTCTACGGGGCCAGGCCCCTGAAGCGGGCCATCCAGCGGCTGATTCAAAACCCCTTGGCGGTGAAGCTTCTGGAGGGCCGCTTCGTCGAGGGCGAGACGATCAAGGTCGACGCCGCCGGGGAGGGGCTGATTTTTGAAAAGGCCGAGGCCCCGGCGGCCGAGGCGACCTGAGTCAAATATGGGAGGTGGAATGGGCTTCAGCAATCAGGGAGGCGACGATTGCCCGTTTGACTCCGGCTCGCCTCCCTGCTAGGTAAGGTTCATTGACTGAAGCGAAATATAATAATCGTTATGTCTAGGAGAGAGGCCGGTGTTGCCCTTCTCGGATAAACGCCGCGGCTTCGGACAGTGATGACTGAGTTGGCTCTACATTTTATTTTTACCGGCGCTGTCTGGCTCAGGTTACCTGCTAAGGGAAAGGAAAATTGGTAATTTCGTCCAGTTGCCTTTTCTGCAAGGGAGTGGTAGATAATATGTAAATGTACGTCTCGTTGCGACATTTTTTCCGGACGTAAATGATAACCCGGAGGGAAATGTGCAACTGATCAAGTCTGTCGAGATTAGCTATTTTAGGTCATTATACCGAGTGAAACTTGACAACTTGCGTGCACTAAATGTTTTATCAGGACGTAATGACACAGGAAAATCCAACATATTGAAGGCTCTTAATTTGTTTTTTAACAACCAAACGGATTGGCAGCGAGAGCTTGAATTTTACCATGATTTCTCATACAAGCGGTTGGACGAGGTTCGGCGGGAATCGATAAAAGGAAAGCAATTCATCAGGGTTGCGATTGAATTTTATCGACCAGATACATATCGTCAAAGTTTACCTGAATCGTTCAAGGTTGAGCGAACTTGGTACCGGGATGGTAATAAACATGAAAAAACAAATTTGGAATCGCTTAGTAAAAAAAAGAGACTGCCTGGTACGTTGAACACCGCCAACCGTATGTTGTACAAACTACTGAATCGTATTCATTTTGAATATGTTCCAGTCGTAAAGGATAAGCTGTATTTCGAACATATACTCCAAAGATTGCAGCGGGCTGTTTTGAGGGTGAGCATTGACAGGCAAAGCAATTTGGGACAGGTGACAGATAACTTAGCCAGCCATATACAAGAAAGTATAGTTTCTTTGCAGAATGACTTTCAACGAGCTACTGGGTTACAGT
Source organism: uncultured Thermodesulfobacteriota bacterium (assembly GCA_964466355.1). GTDB lineage: Bacteria > Desulfobacterota > Desulfarculia > CAYXRH01. Next base: position 2,353 of record CAYXRH010000331.1, on the reverse strand, counting down.
CAAAAATCTCTCCTCCTGCTGATCTCGCGTCTCTATTTCGTGCATTCATTTTTGCTACTGATTTTGGTACCGATCAATCAATATCCATTTTCAGCCGGGGTGACGGTATCCAGGCGCGCTATCTAACCTCGGTTCTGTATCACATTGCAGAAAGCAGTCGGGATATTTTCATTTGGGGCTTTGAAGAACCAGAAAACTCATTGGAATATTCATATGTTATCGATTTAGCCAATGATCTTGAGAATAGATACAGCGATAAATCCCAAATTATTGTTACTACACATTCTCCAGCCCTTACCGCGCTAAAATCCGACAAGGTCAGTTGTTTTCGCGTGAACAAGAATGCTGATGGATCTTCACAAGTGTATAATTTAATTACCGCGAAGAGGTCTGCCGAACAGCGGGCCGAACTTGAAAAAGAAATGGGCTTCCTTAGATTGCAAGAAGAAGCGCATTTGCAGCTCGTTAAAGAGAAGGAAGAAAAGAGGGTTATCCAGGAGCAACTTGACTAAGCCTTGGCTAAAGCTCGTGAGGAAAATAAGCCATTGGTTTTGCTCGAAGGAAAGACTGACAAGGCTATTTTGGAGACTGCTTGGCAAAAGCTTAACCCTAATCAAGAATGTCCCTACGTACTTCGGGCCGTGGACCCCCAATACGGAGCCTCAGGCGGAGGTAGCGGAGGCGTAAAAACACTTGCGAAGGCGATCGAGACAGCGCACCCCGACGACGACCGGCAGGTAGTGGCACTGTTTGATAGAGATGAAGCGGGAATTAAAGCCTATCAAAAACTGTCGAATTTCTTTAAAGAGACGGCTCTGGGTGGCGGGCTAAGTGTTAAAAAGTCTGGCAATAAACTTGCTTTTGCACTATTATTACCAGTTCCTAAAGGACGTGAGAAATATGCAGAAGCAGATAACTTATCCATTGAACTCCTATTCCCTGATGAAGCCCTGGAGCAAAGGACGGCAGATGGTAAGGGCCTCCATCTTCAGCGCCCATCACCTGAGATACGGGTGGGGCGCAAGAAAATAGCAACGGAAGAGGTGCCAGAAATCGAAGTGCCGCCCCAATACTGGAAGATTGCGGGTGACAAATTAGCGTTTGCAACCCAAGTGGTGCCTCAGTTGGAAGATAAGTTTTTCGATGCCTTCCATCTTTTATTTGAAAATTTATTAAAGGTTCTCACTAGCCATCAGGGCACCGACAATAGGCCAGAATAATTTGGGAGACGATACGGCGCAGAAAACCGTAATGCCTCTCTGTTCCGCAAGCAAGCCACAGACCCACCCCGGACCCCAAAAGCATCCCTGCCCTGACTGCAACATGTGCCAGATGTGCGCCGAGAGCCGCTGCCGCCTCTGCCAGGGCCAAGATTGTATGAAGCCCAAGCTCTCCTTGGCCGAACAGATCGCCCTCTACGAAAAGCTCTGCGCCGAGGAGAGGGAGGGCGGCTTAAAAGACTGAAGGCTCGGGTGAAGCTTGATCATGGCCCGCCCCGCCCGGACCCCGGCTTGAGGATGAGGCCGCCAGGCGGGCGCAATCCCTTTAAACCCGGGCCGCGGTCCGGGCCGTGCGCGGTCCGGCCTTGACCTCCCGGCTGATGACTTCTTCGGATTTGTCCCTGGCCACGTCGAGCTCGTAGTCGGCCTGCAGACCGGTCCAAAACTCGGCCGAGGTCCCGAAATAGCGGGCCAGGCGAAGGGCGGTGTCGGCCGAGACGCCCCGCTTGCCTAAAACTATCTCGTTGATCCGGCGGGGCGGGACTTTTAAACCCCGGCCGAGCTGGTTTTGGCTGAGGCCCAGCGGTTTCAAAAATTCCTCCAAGAGTATCTCGCCGGGATGGACCGGCGCCAGCTTGCGGGCGGGCATGTTTTCCTCCTCCTAGTGATAGTCTGTTATCTCGACCTCGTAGGCGTCGCCGTCTCGCCAGACGAAGCACAGGCGCCATTGGTCGTTGATCCGGACGCTGTGCTGCCCCTGCCGGGGGCCTTTCAAGGCCTCGAGGCGGTTGCCCGGCGGGGCCCGCAAGTCGTCAAGGCTTTGAGCGCGGTTGAGCATGCGCAGCTTTCGCAACGCCGCGCGCTGGATGTCTCGGGGCAGCCGCCGGGAAGAGATGCGGTTGAAAAGCTTGGCCGCTTCATGGTTCTTGAAATTCTTGATCACTCCGTGATGGTATAACGTTAAGCGTTATAGATCAAGCCCATAATCAATCGGCTTTGGTCGGCCTCCTTCTATTGGGAGCATGCTTCCTAGAGACTGTGGCGAAACCACATTTTGGTTCGAGGACCAGGCGCGATATTTTCGAGAAGCGCAGCATATGAAAGTAATATGTGAGCATTCGAGAAAACCAATG
>CAYXRH010000330.1:0-4789 GCA_964466355.1 uncultured Thermodesulfobacteriota bacterium | reverse complement strand
CCCCCCCCCCCCCCCCCCCCCCCCCCCCCCCCCCCCCCCCCCCCCGCGCCCCCCCGCTTTGCGCGCGGCCAACCTGAATCCGGAATTCTACACCACCCGCCTGCGGGATGAGGATGAGCTCTTCCCGTGGGAGGTCGTTGACACCGGCGTTGACCGGCGATATTTATGGGCAGAATACCAGAATTCTATGGGCGAACGCCCATCACCATCTTGCGAAGACGGTTGTCTTCGCTGCGGAGTTTGCGGTGATGATTGATTGAGTCTCTCCTTCCTCCCTCCCATCCCCCTCCCTGCCGGGAAGGTCGGCGACGGCGACGCCGTTGTCGGCCTTCCCGCTTCCAATTCGAACAATAATGGGTATATGCCCAATATATATGAAGGCAGAGCCAGGAACCGCCTCCAGTGTCGCGTCCCTGAAGTAAAGACCATGAGTCGCAGACTGAGGCTTGTTTGTGTCATTAAAAGAAAAAATGGTATTATATAAGCCAGTTAAGGGACGCAACGCTAGGCCCGTCTTTCTATCTTGGGGTTGAGCTCCTCTCTGAGCCAGTCAGCGAAGAGGTTTATGCCCAGGACCAACAAGACCAGGGCCGCGCCGGGAAAGACGACCATCCACCACATGCCGGTGTAGACGTAGTCTTTGCCGATGGCGATCATCATCCCCAAAGATGGCTCGGTCAAGGGCACGCCGACGCCCAGAAAGCTCAAGGTCGCTTCGAGCATGATGACCACGGCCAGATCCACGGCGATGACGACAAAGATGGGCGGCATGGCGTTGGGCACGAGGTGCTTGAGCATCAGCCTGATGCTGCCCGCTCCGGTGGCTCTGGCGGCCATGACGTAAGCCTGCTCCTTGACCTCAAGCACGCTGCCGCGCATGGTTCGGGCGTAACGGACCCAGTCGGCGACGCAGATGGCCAATATGACTATGGCCACGCCTTTTTGATGGAACAGGCCCAGCAGGAGAAAGGCGATCAGGGTGGTTGAGAATGAGAAAAAGGTGTCTGCCAGGCGCATGATGATGGAGTCCAACACCCCGCCGTAGAATCCGGACAGCAGGCCCATGGTCACGCCAAAGGTGCCGGCGATGAGGACCACGCCGAACCCGACGGTCAAGGACGTCCGACAGCCGTAAAGGATGGTGGAGAGAATGCCTCGTCCTTGATCGTCGGTGCCCAACAGAAACGGCGACTGGCTGCCGTCAATCCACATCGGGGGCAGCAGGAAGTCGCTCAGCTGGACCTTCTCCAGGTCATAGGGATTCTGGGGCGCGAGCCAGGGCGCCAAGAGGGAGGCCAGAACAAAGACCATTAGAATGAAGCTGCCCACCAAAGCTGACGGGTCGCGGAGATAGTCATGCACCAATTTTGATTTGGAGGCCCGTTTAGTCATAGCGAATCTTGGGGTTCAAAAAGGCGTAGAGGATGTCCACCACGATGTTGATGGTCAGGATGATCACCGAAGCGAGCATTATGTAGGTCACGATGATCGGCTGGTCAGACTCGTAGATGGACTTCAGGAGCAGGTTGCCCATGCCCGGCCACTGGAAGATGGTCTCGGTGACGATGGCAAAGGCCAACAGCTCGCCCAGCATCAACCCGGACATGGTCACCACCGGAATGAGCACGTTTTTGAGGGCGTGTTTGAAAATGACCCGGTGCGGCGGCAATCCCTTGGCCCAGGCGGTCTTGATGAACTCCTCGGTCAAAACCTCGCGCATGCCGGCCCGGGTGAGGCGAAGTATGACGGCCAGTTGATAGCCGGTCAGGGTCAAGGCGGGCAGGATGAGATGGCTCAGGCCGCTCAAGGTCAGGAACCCAGTCCGCCAGTAGCCGATGGTCACCGTTTCGCCCCGGCCAAAGGGCGGCAGCCAGCCCAAGGCGACCGCAAAAAACATGATCAGCAGAATGCCGATCAGAAAGGTGGGGATGGAGATGCCGCCCAGAGAGCCGGCCATGATCAACCGGTTAATCATGGACCGGGGTTTGAGCGAGACCAGCACGCCCAGTCCGGTGCCGATGACCAGGGCCAGAAAGACGGCCGTCGTGGCTAATTCGACCGTGGCCGGGATGCGCTCGACGATGAGGTTCAAGGCGTCCACCTTGGTGACGTAAGACTTGCCGAAGTTGCCCCGGGCGGCGCCGGCCAGAAAGCGGACGTACTGGATGTAAAATGGTCTGTCCAGGCCGTAAGCCTGGCGGATCTCCTCCCGATCCTTGGACGTGGCGTACTGACCAGCCAAGGTGACCACTGGGTCGCCGGTGTAGCGGAAGATGATGAAACAGACAAAGGACACGCCCAAAAGGACGATGAGACCCTGAATCAGCCGGCGGGCGATGTAAGTCGTCATTTGTCCGCCATCAGCGCGGGGCGGGGGCTCAGCCCGCGCCCCGCACGGTCTTAAGTTACTTCAACGACATTTCGCGGTAGACCAGCCAGCGGTCCGGCCGCGGCTTGAAGACGAGCTTCTTGGCCTTTTGGACGCCGTAAGTGTTGAGTCCGTAGTGGAGCGGAAGGGCAACCACGTTGTCCGCGCAGGCTTTATTTAGCTCTTCCAGCAAGTTGAGTCGCTCATTCAAGTCGACCATTTTCCCGCTCGGAGCGTACATCTTGTCCAGTTCCGGGTTGGAATAGCGGGCGCCATTCCAGGTGCCGAGACCGGTGGCCTTGTCAAATGTGTGCATCAGGTAGTCGAAGTTGGACCCAAAGTCATAGGAATTGGCCAGCCAGCCCAGGAGGAAGAAGTCGTGCTTGGCCTCGACGACCTCCTGGAAGAAGACGGCCTTGGGCTTGACGTCCAGTTTGCATTTTATGCCCACCTTGGCCAGATACTTGGCCACCGCTTCGCATATCTTCTCGTCCTGGACGTAGCGGTCGTTTGGTCCGGCCAGGGTGATGGCGAATCCTTTTTCGTACCCCGCTTCCTTGAGCAGCTTCTTGGCCCCCTCCGGGTCATAGGGCAGGCGCTTGATGTCCGGGTTGTAGCCGACCATGGCCGAGTCGCAGATCTGGGTCGCGGCCGTGGCCTGGCCGCGCATGATCTTCTTGACGATCTCGTCCTCGTTGATGGCCATGTACATCGCCTGGCGCACTCTCAAATCAGACGTGGGCGTGCCCGGCTTGTTGGTTAACTGGAGGAAGATCACCCGGCGGGCTGGTCGGGATAAGATGTCCAGCTTGGGGTTTTTAACCAGCTTGTCATAGACTTCCACCGGCACGCCGGAGATGAGATCCACCGCGCCAGAGGCCAGGGCGGCGAAACGGGTCGAGGCCTCGTTGATCGGTCGGATTTCAACGTTCTTGATGGCCGGCGCGCCGCGCCAGTGGTTCTCGTTGGCCGTCATCTTGAGATAGGAGCCCTTGACCCACTCGACGAATTTGTAAGCCCCAGTGCCCATCGGCTTCAGCCCCACCTCGCCCGGGTCGCGCGTTTCGGTGGATTCTTTGTCCATCATGAACATGATGTCCAGCTCCTGGTCAAACCAGGGCCTGGGGTGGACCGTCTTGATCACCACCGTGTAGTCGTCCAAGATGTCCACCGCGGCGATGTTCTTGCCCGTGTCCATGAACTCGGAGCAGCACTTGGGATCCTTGAGCCTCTCGAAGGTGTACTTGACGTCAGCGGCGTTGAAATCGTTGCCGTTTTGGAACTTGACGCCTTGACGCAGGTAGAACTTCCAGGTGTTGATGTCAGGGTGCTCGTAGCGCAAGGCCAGGGCAGGACCGAGCTTTCCGTCGGTGTCGCGGGCGAGAAGGGTGTCAAAGAAGTTGGCCATCACCGAGAAGTTGGCGTCAGCCAACGAGCCACCCGGGTCCATGGTCACCGGCGAAGAGTCCACCCCGGCGATGAGGGATGAACTGGCCGCCGCCGGACCCGCCGAGGCAAGAAGTGCGGCCAAGGCGGCCATAAACAACCAAGTCAAAGTCTTATTCATCTCTCCCTCCTCCCTTGTCCAAAAGTTGTCTAAAAAAGAGCGGAAGTTAGCAATTCCGCAAGGTTGCCTGTTCAGCAGCGGTGGCAGGCCACCAGGTGCGCCCCGCCGATGTCCTTCAGAGCCGGGTGATGCTCAGCGCAGCCGTCCATCCGCTGAGGGCAGCGGGGATGAAAGCGGCAGCCCCGCGGCGGGGTGATGGGGCTGGGGACGTCGCCTTTGAGCACGCTGCTTTTTCTGGCCCTCCTTGGATCCGGCGCCGGCACGGCGGACAGAAGAGCCTGGGTGTAAGGATGCTTGGGGTTGGTGTAAAGCTCTTTATAAAAGCCTAACTCAACGATCTTGCCCAGATACATCACCGCGATGCGGTCGCAGATCCACTCCACCACGGCCAGATCGTGGGCGATGATGATGTAGGAGAGCTTGAATTTTTCCTGGAGGTCGATGAGGAGGTTGATTATTTGGGCTTGAATCGACACGTCCAAGGCCGAGACCGGCTCGTCGCCGATGATGACCTGGGGGTCCAAGGCCAAGGCGCGGGCGATGCCGATGCGCTGCCGCTGCCCGCCGCTGAATTCATGAGGATAGCGCCGTCCTTGTTCAGGGGTCAGACCGACCGTTTTGAGCAGATAGGCGATGCGCTCCTCTCTCTGGGAGCCGGGGTACAGGCCGTGGATGTCCATGGGGTCGCCGAGGATCTGATTGACCTTCATCCGCGGATTGAGGGACGAGTACGGGTCCTGGAAGATGATCTGCATCTCTTTCCGCAAGGCCGTCAACTGGGATTTGGTCATTCGCTCCATGTCCCGGCCCCGGTGGGCGACCAGGCCTCCCGTGGGCTCGATCAGCCTCAAGAC
>CAYXRH010000329.1:0-4798 GCA_964466355.1 uncultured Thermodesulfobacteriota bacterium | reverse complement strand
GCTCCGCGGTCATCTTCAGCAATCTCAACGCCTCGCCGCGCTCCAGGGCCAGGAAGGCCGACCCGAACCCAGAGAGGCCCGGCTCGTCGATGAAGATCAGACCCGGTGGTAAAAATGAAGGAAAGTTGACCACCTGCCAAGCGCCCTTGAGGCCCAAACCTCTGGCGCAAGCCTCCTTGAGCTCCTCGTCGTACAAAATGGCCCGGCCGTCAGGGCCCTTGGCCGCCAGGCAAAAGGTCACCGGCCCGGTGACGTGGCCCTTGAGCCGCACCGCCTGGCCCTGATGGCGCTCAATGGCCGCCTTGAACTCAAAAAAGCCGGCCGCTTCGTCTGGACTCAAGGCAAACCGGTCCAGGCGGCCGTTCATGTCAGCCTCATAGAACTCAGTCAGGGCCACGGCCCGGTCCTGCTCCTCGTCCACGACGACGCTTCTGTGGGCCAGGTCGATTTTGAGGCCGGGCAGGCCTGGGGCAAACTGAAGGATCATGTCCTCCTTGGGGCCGCGGCCGATCAGTTGAGGCCAAAAGGGAATCTGGGGGGCGTGGGATAAAACCAGCTCCACGGCTTCCTTGGCCTCGCTCAAGGGCACGGAGCCGATGCCCGTGACCTTGAACCTGGGTTTGAATTCAGCCTCAGCCGGCTTGGGCTGAGTCTTCGGCGCGGTCATGATCGTTCCCTCTAACCTTCAGGCGGCGATAAGCGGTCAATATCTCGGCCGAAAACAAAACGAGGCAGATGGAGAAGAAGATCCACAGGATGAGGATGATCAGGGCCCTCAAGGAGCCGTAGACGACACCATAGTTGGGATTCGGCAGAATGACAAGGTTAAAGACCCACTTCTCGATCACCCAGCCAAAGGTGCACAACCCGGCCCCGGTGAGGGCCTGGGCATAGGGTATCTCCATCGCCGGAACGATTCTGAATATCAAGACCAGGACCCCGAAAAGCATCAGGTAGGGCAGCAGATTCATGCCGTATCTGATCAGATGAGTCTGCAGAAAACTGAGGCTGGGCAGGTGTTGGCTCAAGGGCAGCCTGGCCACGGCGCCGAAGGAGGTCACCAGAAACAGGGTCAGGATCAACAGGAAGCCGCCGGCCGGAAAGACGGACAAGGACATCATCTTGCTCTTTAAAAAGGAGCGGCCGCGCGGCGATTCAAAGACGACGTTGAGGGCGTACTGCAAAGAGTCAAAGGCCAGGGAGCCGATCCAGACGATGAACAGCAGGCCGACCACGCCGTAAAGGCCGGAGCCGAGGCTGATCTTGGTCACCTCGGCCATGAGGATGCCCGAGTAGTAGGGGAAGACCTTTTCCACCACGGCGTCGATGGCCTCAAACACGGTCTCCGAGGAGCCGATGATCCGCCCGGCGATGGAGATTACGACAAAAAAGAACGGGATAAACGATAAAAGAGCGTAAAAGGCCACCGAGGCGGCCAGGTTGAAGTCATTGTGCCTTAAAAATCCGCGGCCAGCCTCGGCGGTCACTCGTCCGCCGATGGTCACGCCGGCCTTGATCCGCGGCCGCGCCCACTGAATGATCCTTTGCCCCCAAGCCTCACCGCACCCGTTCGACATAGGCTCCTGACCTGGTGTCGATCCTGATGACATCCCCTTCAGAGATGAAAAGAGGCACCTGCACCACGGCTCCGGTCTCAAGGGTGGCTGGCTTGGACCCGCCCGAGGCGGTGTCTCCCTTGACCCCTGGCTCGGTCTCAGCCACCTTGAGCTCGACGAAGTTGGGCAGCTCGATGGCCAGGAGCCTGCCCTTGTGATACAAAGCGCTCATGGTCGCGCTTTCCTGGAGAAACAAAGCCGCCTCGCCGACCATCTCCACGCTCATGGGCACCTCCTCGTAGGTCGTCATGTCCAGCACGTGAAACGACTCGGCGTCACGGTAAAGATACTGCATCTCCTTTTCTTCCAGGTCGGGCTTGTCCACCTTTTCGCCAGACCTGAACGTCTGATCCAGAACCCTCCCCGTGGCCATGCTCTTGAGCTTGGTCCGCACAAACGCCCCGCCCTTGCCCGGCTTGACGTGCTGGAACTCGACGATGACAAAGGGCTCGCCCTTGATCTCGATCTTCAAGCCCCTTCTGAACTCACTGGTGTCGTACAATTCCGTTCTCCTCGAGCCGTCATGTTTGGTGAACAGGCCTCAAGCCCTGAAAGCAACATAGCGTTCCGCGAAAAATTGTATAAAACAAGAGGCGGCCGCGAATTAAAAAAAAGAAGCCTGCCTGCTCGCCCCTTCACCCAGGCTCATCATGCCTGTTCGATGAATCGCTCACGGGCTAGGGTGAGACCAACACGGCGGCCTCAGGACGGCTGGAAAAGACGACTCAGAAACCATCTCGCCACCCGCGGCCGCTTCTTTAGATGCGTGAGATATCTCCGGAGCATCACTCTATCCGTCGCTCGCGGCCGCGCGAGTCCGGGCCAAAGACCGCCACTTCACCAGCACGTCCAGCAAACGGGCACTGGCCTGATCGGCCGGAGGCAAGGCGCCCATGGCCCTCAGCTTGGCCTTGATGCCCCGATTGGTCGGGTCCTTGGCCAGCAGCCGCTTGTAGACATGCACCGCCGCCTCTGGCTGGCCCTGGTTCAAGTATAGATCAGCCAGCGTGGGGCTGGCCAGGTCGCCCACCGCGGCCTGATCATCAATTTCATCCCTCCAGGCGGCCGGTTCGCTCTCCGAGGAGGCTGTTTCGATTGAGGCCGCCCGAAGAAGCTGGCTCTCCAGCTCGGCGAGACGGCCGAGGCTCAGGCTGGCTGAGACGGCTTGCCTCTTGACCGCGGCGAGGGCCTCCTGGGCCTCCTTTGTCCGCCCCGCGGCCATCAGAGCGTCCACCAAGGCGACCCGTCCCGCCAGCAGGTCGGGGTGGCGTCTCAATCCCTGTCGGCAAACCTCGAGGGCCGCCTCGGCTTGGCCGTCTTGGATGAGCGTCTCGGCTAGTTCGACAAAGACCGGGGCCTGGGGGTCCATAGCCAAGACGGCCCGGAAGATTTCGATCTTGGTCTTACGGACCAGACCCGGATCGATCACGAGTCAAAGCCCTTTCACCTTCATCGGCCTGGGGGCGGAAGCAATAGACCAGCTCCCCTGGTTTAGCCAGCCCCAGCTCGCGCCTGGCCAGCTCCTCCACGACCGCCGGGTCATGTTTGAGACGACGAATCTGGCCCATTAGGCTCTGATTCCGCTCCATTAGGGATTGGTACTCGGTTTCGATGGCGTCGCGCTGCGCTCTCAGGCGGGCCAGATCGACCAGCCCGTGGCGAGCCAGGGAAACCAAAACCCCCAGGGCGATGAGGGCCATCAGGGCCACAAAAAGACCCCGCGAACTGGTCTTGTCAGACTTCATTTCCTCTCCTCTGGCCCATTTATCCAGTATTTACCACTCCATGTCAAGGTTTTCTTGATCTGTGAGCCTTGCCTGAGGCGGCCGGGCGGGCCCCAGCGACCCTGTTCAGCCGTCTTGACAAGCCAAACTTTGTTCAGCTATAGAGGGCCAGGAGGGATTGAAGTGGAGTGTCCTTTTTGCCGCAAAGCCCTGCCGGCCAAGGAGTGTCCTCACTGTCAAGCCGAAATCCCTGAACACAGCGTCTACTGCCTTCATTGCGGCGGGCTGATCGTCGTCCCCGAGGAGAGTGGGGAAGACCCCTTTGCCGAGCGCATCCTTTGCTCGGATGGAACCTGCATCGGGGTCATCGGCCCGGACGGCCGCTGCAAGGAGTGCGGCAAACCCTATCGGCCCGAGCAAGCCGAGGACTGAGCCTTGTTCGAGCTGACTATCAGCGGCCAGTTCGCCGCCGCCCACGCCCTCATCAATTATCACGGCAAGTGCGAAGCTCTCCACGGCCACAACTGGAAAATCGAGGCCACCGTCCAGGGCCGCGACCAGGACGAGGCCGGCCTGGTCATCGACTTCGGCCAGCTCAAGGAGATGATGGGCCGCGTCTTGAGCGAGCTGGATCACGCCTACCTCAACGACCTGCCAGCCTTCAAGGGCTCAAGCCCCTCCTCGGAGAACATCGCCCGCTACATCTTTGAGCGTCTAAAAGCTCTCCTGGACGAGTCCGGCGTCAAGCTCAGCCGGGTGACCGCCTGGGAGTCGGAAACCTCGCGCGTCAGCTACCTGGGGCCTGATGCCTGATCTCCCCACCCTGGCCGCCGGCCTCTTGGGTCTCGGCGCCGTGGTCTTTTATCTCATCGTCACCCGACGCCGCCTGACCCAGCAGCGCCTGGAGCGGGCCACCGACGTGCTCAAGGAGGCCCTCTACCAGGACCTGTTCCTGCGCTTGAGCGCCCGAGGCCCGGCCCCAGAGGCCAGCCGCGTGGCGGCCACGGTGGTCAACGAGGTCTTTGGCCTGGAGCCGCCGGACGAGGAGGCCCGGGAGTTCCGCGAATCTCGAAAGAGCCTCATCCAGACCCAGGTGGCGCGGCTGGCCTCGGACGGCGGGGTGAGGCCTCTCATCGGGGCGGCCCTGGGCTTCATGGAAAGCCCGGCCTGGAAGAACAAGCCCCGGCCCAAGGGCGGTCTGGCCCGGGCGGTCAACCTGGGCTTGATCGATCCGGCCGAGGAGAAGATGCCGGTCTTTAAGTTCCTGGCCCAAACGGCCGAGTATCATAAGAGGATCAAAAGGGAATCAACGGCGCGTGACAAAGCTTGAGGCAAAGAAGAGGCCACCGCGGCCTCCCTGACCTCACCATCTTGTCCTCTTTCCGAAGGTGAACCGACCCGCGGGGTTAGCCCGGATATTTCACGAGAGCCTTAAATGAGACCTGATTGGCTGTTTTG
>CAYXRH010000328.1:0-4819 GCA_964466355.1 uncultured Thermodesulfobacteriota bacterium | reverse complement strand
GAGGTTTTCGAGAAGCGCAGCATATGATGTTAATATGTGAGCATTCGAGAAAACCGAGCAACGCCGTAATCGGGACAAAAGGGCAGTTTCGCCGCAGTCTCAATTTAGGGGGTCTGCTGAGGGTCAATCCGGCGATTTTGATCCGAGCGCCTGGTGTCAATAATGATGTTGTTCAGCATTTCCCAGCTTCGCCGCCGGTCTTCTTCGTATTGCTCTCTAATCTTCGATTTCTCTTCTGATGAACCTTGGGTGGAATAGATTATCCACGTCCGCCCCGCCTCGTCAGTGACCCGATGAACGCCCATCGATGTCGGCGCATCGGTCTCGGAGGAGAGATTGGACTTTTCGGCGCCCCTATCTTGGGCTGAGATCGTCTGTCCCGCGAACACGAGCATGACCGCCAGACTGACAATCAGGATCATCCGCATGACAATCACCTCATGGTTCTCTGTTGAATGTCCTGGCGTTGGCGTCGGAAGGTGAAGGCCACCACCTCCTCCCGGCTGCCTTCGCCGATGACCTCAAAGGTGAGGCCGCAGTTCCACACATGACCAAAAGGCCCCTCGGCCGGTCCGACTCTGATCGCCTGGGCCAAGGCTTGAATGGGCGGTCCGGGCAGGTCTGGAAGTGAAAAGCGAATCTCCAGCCGATCGCCGATCTTTATCTCGTGGTCAAAGGTGGTGAAAAACATGAGGCCAGAGCCAGACAGATCACTCAACCGCCCCTCGCGAAACCTCTCCTCGCCCCGCGGTCTCCTTTTGCTCAGCAGATCTATGATCTGCTGCAACTTGTCCTCGATTGACTCCACCCGCTTCAAGAGGAGTCTTTGGAAATCGCTCTCGGCATCGAACCCCGCGCCGCGGTCAGGCACCCGACTTTCTTGGTCCCGCGCTAAAATGAGAGCGGCCAACTCCACAGCCTCATCAGAACTAACATGGCGAAACAAGACCTTTTCGCGGGTCAAGATGCGAACAAACTCTCTTCGCTCCGAAGAAGCCATCCTCTGCACCCTTCTTGCGCTGCTCATTATATATTATAAATGGAATGCAACCACTGTGCCGAGCTCAGGCGATGAGTCTTTGGGTCACGTCTTTTAGAAATTCTGGTTCATTTTTAATCAGTTCCAGGAAGACTTCGACCACCTGTCCGTCGAACTGAACAAAGCTCATGCGCCTGAGTTCATTAATCGCCGTGTTCTGGGTCAAGGCCTTCCGGTAGGGGCGATTTGAGGTCATGGCGTCGAAGGAATCAGCCACGGTGATGATCCGAGCGAGCAAAGGGATTTTTTCTCTCGCTAAACCGTCAGGATAGCCAGAGCCATCCCAGGATTCATGATGGTGGCGAATGATCGACTTTTCGCGGGGCAAAAGCCCGAGATGTCGAACGATCCGTTCGCCGATGACCGTGTGGGTCTTCATGATGTCGAATTCTTGAGGGGTCAGAATTCCCGGTTTGGTCAGAATCTCGTCACGGACGCCGATTTTGCCTATGTCGTGAAGGTAACCCGAAAAACGAATCGAAGATATCTCCTCCTCGCTCAAATTCATATTTTGGGCGATCCTGATGCTCAGTTCAGTCACCCGGTGAGAGTGTTGTTCGGTGTAAGCGTCCTTGGCCTCGATGGCCGTGACAAGGGAGCGCAGGGTCGAATGAAGATTATCCAGGACCGTCTCGTACAGGGCGATGTTCTCCACGCTCAAGGCGGCCTTGGTCACGAGGAACTGGAGCAGGAAAAGGTCGTCCTCCATGAATCCCAGCCCGTCCTTGTTGGTGACGACCATCATCCCAAATATCTCGTCCCTGATGCTCATGGGCACGCACATGAATGAAGCGGCCTCCACCTTGTGGCCGTTTTTATCGCAACCCAAGGTGAGCGGCGTGTGAGGGTTGTTGTATATGATCGGCTGACCGCGCGAGGCGGCCCGCCCGACGACCCCTTGGCCCACCGGGATCATTACTTCGTCGATCTCTTCTTGGTCCGAGCTGAAGCCTTGAGAAGTCAAGGGGAAAAATACCTCATTCCCACGATCATACAGCAAAAACACCGCCTTGCGCGCCGAGAGCAGGTCGCAGGCCAAGCTGACCATCTCTTCGTAGAGCGCGTACGAGTTTTGAATGGCGCTGATGGTCTCGGCGACATTGTAAAGCAGGGCTTGCTCTTTGACCTTTTGATTGAGTTGGGCGTTGAGTTTCTCGATGGCTTCTTTTTGCCTCAGCTGGTCTTGGAGTCTCAGGTTCTCCACCAGCAACTGCCGTTCGCGCAGAACCCGCTCCAAGACCAATTTTAGTTGGGCCAGCCGCACTGGCTTGGTTAAAAAGTCGGACGCGCCGTGCCTCATGGTGTCGATGGCCGCGTCCAAGGATGGAAAGCCGGTCATGATTATGACCGGTAGGGTGTTGTCAATTTCCTTGATGTGGTAGAGAAGCTCGAGGCCGGTCATGCGGGGCATCTGGAGGTCTAAAAAAGCGGCGTCGTACTTTTTACTTTTTACCTTTTCCAGACCCGCCAAACCGTCGTCGGCGGTGTCGACGTCAAACCCGCCCAGCTCGGTGAAGAACTCCTTCAAGGTGGCCCGGATGTTGGGTTCGTCGTCGACGACCAGGATCTCGAGCTTGCTCTCCTCCAACAAAACAGCCGCATCTCCTTTGATTTAAAAAAGAGTGTACGGCCGGCAGCAGAATTGGTCAAGGCTCGGCCCAGGAAGACCCGCCTCAGGCGCTCTTGTCAAAGAAAAGCCCGATCATCCTCTCGATGCTCGCCTCCAGTCGGCGCAGTTCCTTGGGCGGAATCTCCCGGAGGGTTTTTTCGGTTTCGCGGTCAATTAATCTGACCACTCTCTTCCCTGTATCCAGATCGACACTGATTTTGAGCTTGACATTCAGAGTGGCTAACCGATGCCCGAGAGCTTCAGCCCGGGCTTCAGTCTCCTCTGGGGAGGGCTCTGGAGCGCCTTGAGCGGCCTCAGGTGGCGGAGCGGAGGCAGTGACGCGGGCTAGTTCAGCCGCCTTGGCGGCTGAGGAACTAATCTGCCCTGCCCCCTTGGTCTGCCCGGTCAGTTTTTCCAACTCAACGCTCATTCTCTTCATCCTGAAGTTGCCTCGAAGCTTCCATCCTTGGAAACCCCTTCTTCTCGATCTGCTTAACGGACGATTGGTTTCCAGACTTAAGTTTTTTTACATCTTTTTTACATCTTTATTGGCGCCGCGGGCGGGTGTGGCCAAACCTTTGTGAAGAATCAAAAACGGTTGTTTCCGATTAGGGGAAAATGATTTGCATCGCCAAGTTAATTTAATGGCCGCCCGCCCTTTGCCAGGTCTGTCCATCCGAAAGCTCACGATGACCTGAACCTGTCATCAGCCACCGCGACGTGCAGATTCGGCGCCTCATTCCTTCAAGTTTCCGGCGTTTGAGTCCGTAAAATGAGGAAAATCGTCTTTTATCTGGGAGAAAGATTTACCCACTCATCCGGCCGATGAAAAAGAGCAACCTCGTTAAAATGTTCGATTTTATTCAGAGGTACGGTTGTTGCATGATTCAAGTGGCAGACGTTAATTAAAGAAGAGGTGGATAAAGGGTGTCGTCCAGCATAGGCACAACCTCAGGAGCCATCACGTTCACCGGGCTTGGTTCGGGCACTGACCTGGCGTCCATTCTCGAAAAACTGGTGGAGTTGGAGCAATACCAGATCAATCGTCTGGAGACGTGGCAGACGGAATGGGGTGAAAAGATCACCTCCATCCAGGGCCTCAACACCCGAGTCTTCTCCCTTTACGATTACGCCAAAAACTTTGATGAAGACTTCGAATTTTACGCTCGCCAATCTTCGTCGAGCAACACCTCTGTCCTGACCTTGACTAACACGCCGTTGGCTCAGCCAGGAGCGCACACGGTCGTCGTCGCCAGCGCGGTGCAGCATCGTTTCATCTCGGTCGGCTTTGCCTCCAGCACGGCCGTGGTCGGCGGCTCGGCTGGTGAAACCTTGAACATTACGGTCGGCGCGGGCACGATTTCGCTGAGTTATGGCAGCAACTACGCCGCCGGGCAATGGAACGCCAGCGCCACGTTGACTGACTTTGTGACCGCCATCAGCTACGCCGACGGCGTGGCCGGCGATCTTCTGCGGGACATAGAGATCATCAACGACGGCTCCTCCCAAAACAGTCAGCGTCTGGCCTTGACCGCGGCCACTGGCGGGGCCAGCAACGAAATAAACGTGTCCAGCGATCCGACCAACCTGGGCTTTGACGGCCTCTCCGCGGAGATGATTGACGACGTGGTCGAGTTTGAGAGCGGTTGGACAGGGATGTCGGCCATCACTCCGACCGGGAACTATTACGGCCACATCAACAAGCGCTTCAACTTCACCGTGGTCAGCAGCGGCATTGTCTCCGCGGCTGACGGTTCGACCAGCTTGCGCATCAGTTGGAGCGACGGCGAGGGCAACCAAGGCACCATCACTGTTTCCATGGCCGGCACCTATGAGGTCTACCAGGGCGTTCAGCTCACCTTCAGCAACGGTGATTTGAGCGCGGGCGAGATGTTTTATTTGGACGTCTACGACACCACCCTTCAAGGCGCCCAGGACGACGGTCTGGCCCAAGTTGAGCAGGTGACCCACACCGGCTTCGTGGATTCCGACACCACGGCCGTGACCGCTTCGGCCGGGACCATCTCCTTAAGATACGCCGGCGTGGACTTCTCCGTATCCGTGCCGGCGGACACAACCCTTGAAGAGCTGGTCGATCTGATCAACTCCGACTCCAACAATCCAGGCGTCACGGCCGCGATCCTGGATGACGGACAGGGTCTGGCCACGTC
>CAYXRH010000327.1:0-4826 GCA_964466355.1 uncultured Thermodesulfobacteriota bacterium | reverse complement strand
TCGGCCGGGACGAAGCCGCCCATCTGGGCCAGGATGACCGCCAGGGCGGTCTGCCTCAAGATGGTCGACTTCCCGGCCATGTTGGGTCCGGTGACGATGAGAACCTGCTGGTCGCTCATGTTGAGCCGGAGGTCGTTGGGCACGAAAGGCTCGTCCAGGACCGTGGCCTCGACCACGGGATGGCGGCAGCCCTTGAGGTCGATCACCCCGGCCTCATCCAAGCGCGGCCGGCAATAGTTGTTCGTCTGGGCCGCCTCGGCCAAGGCGGCAGCGGCGTCCACCTGGGCCGCGGCCGCGGCCGCGGCTTTTATTCGCTCGGCCTCCTGGGCCAGACGATCCCTCAGCTCGATGAAGAGCTTGTACTCCAATTCGGCCTGGGCCTCGGCCGCGGAGAGGACCTTCTCTTCGTAGGCCGTCAGCTCCGGCGTGGTGAAGCGCTCGGCGCCGCTTAAGGTCTGCTTGCGTCGATAGTCAGGCGGCGCCTTGGCCAGGTTGGCCTTGGAGATTTCGATGTAATAGCCGAAGACCCGATTGTACCGAACTTTAAGCGAGCTGATCCCGGTGCGCTCCCTCTCGCGCTCCTCCAGGGAGGCGATGAAGGCCTGGTTGTCGGTCTTGAGGCTGACGAGCTCGTCCACCTCGGCGCTGAATCCGGGCTTGATGATTCCGCCTTCCTTGAGGCCGACCGCCGGCTCTTCGAGGAGGGTCGCCTCGATCAGGCGGCTCAAGTCCGTCAGGGGGTCGATGCCCTCGGCCAGGCCGATGAGGATCGGCGAGTCTGATTGGGCCAGGTGGGAGATCATCTCGGGCAGGACCAGGATCGAATTCTTCAAGGAGACGATCTCCCGGGGCAGGGCCTGACCCATGACGACGCGCCCACAAAGCCTCTCCAGGTCGGCCATTGATTTTAACGAACGGCGCAGTCGAGATCGAACCTGGGCCCCCTCGACCAGAGCGGCCACGACCGCTTGCCGCTCACCAATAGCCTCGAGGCTGCGCAAGGGATAGGCCAGCCAGTGCCTCAGCCGTCGCCCGCCCATGGCCGTCAGGGTCTTGTCCAGGACGTGGATCAGGGTCCCCTGGCCCCTTTTCCCAGCCAAGGTCAAAAAAAGCTCCAGGTGACGTTGGGTCAGCTCGTCGACCTCGAGGTAATCCTCCGGCTCTTCGACGCGCAAAGCAACGACGTGGCCCGGACGGGTCCGCTGGGTCTGGGTGACGTAGGTTAGGGTCGCGCCGGCGGCTGAAAGGCCGGCCGAGAGATGGTCGATGCCCAGAGCTTTCAAGTCAGGCGCGCGGAAGTGCTCCAGAATCCGCTTCACCGCCCGCCGGCGGTCGAAAAGGTCTTTGTCTAGAAACTCGACGTGAATCCGCCCCCCAGGCCCCAGCCCGGCCTCGGCGGCCAGGGCGTTGAATTCGACCCGCTCGCGGAACCAGGCGGGCAAAAGAAGCTCGGCCGGATGAAGGCGGGCGATCTCGCCGGCCAGGCTTTTGATGTCCGCCACCTCCCGCACGCCGAACTGCCCGGTGGACAGATCCAGATAGGCCAGGCCGAGGCGGCCCCGGTCCGAAGAACCGGGATCAGCGGCGGCGAGGAAGGTGTTCTCCTTGGGCTGAAGCTGGTCTGGATCGGTCTGGGTGCCCTGGGTGACCACCCGGACCACCTCCCGCCTGACCAGGCCTTTGCTTTGCCGGGGGTCTTCCATCTGCTCGCAGATGGCCACCTTGAAGCCCTGGTCTATCAGCCGGGCGATGTACCCGGCGGCGGCGTGATGGGGCCCGCCGCACATCGGAATCGGTCGGCCGTCCACCTGGCCGCGGGAGGTGAGGGTGATCTCCAAGGCGGCGGCGGCCACCTTGGCGTCCTCAAAGAAGAGTTCGTAAAAATCGCCCATGCGGTAGAAGAGGAGGCAGTCGGGATGCTCCTCCTTGAGGGTCAGGTACTGCCTCAGCATGGGCGTGGTCTTGGAGGCCATCAGACCTCAATCAAGGGGGTGGATGGTGTCCCAATGACGACAGGAAGGACACTTCCAGAATATCTCTTTGGAGAAGAAGCCGCAGTGACGGCACTGGAAGCTTCTGTCCGGTCCGGGCAGCCTCTCCAACAGCTCCTTGAAGGCGGTCAGGATCTCGTCGATCTGACCCTTGTCCATGAGAATCTGCCCCAGGGCCTGATGGGCCGGCAGGTAGTTGGGCTCCAGCTCCAGGATGCGCCTCAGCTCGGCCAAGGTCGCCTCCTCCCGGCCCAAGGCGGCCAGGTAGCGGGCGACCATCAGGTGGGCCGTGGGGTCCTTGGAGTCAGCGGCCAAGGAGAGCATGAACTCCTCCACCGCCGCCGCCTCCTTGGCGCCCCATTCGCGGCCGGTGATCCTGTCCAGGGCCAGGAAGCTCAACTCCGGCGCCACCTGCCCGATCTTGCGCCAGGTGCTCAGAGCTTTTTTTATCTCCCCCTGGTCGAGATACAAATCGCCCAGGCTCAGCAAGGCGTCCACGCTGCCCTTGTCCAGGCCGAGAGCCTTCTTGAAGGCCGCCTTGGCCTCCTGGACCTCGCCCTGGGCCAAGAGCTGGCGCCCTCCCTCGGCCTTGAGATGAGCCAGTATCTGGGGTCTGGGCCGGCCGATGAGCTTGTCCAGGCGGCGGTGGATCTCAAAGGCGTTGTCCCAGTCTCTCAGCTCCTGATAGACCTCGGCCAGTTGATTCAAGGCCCCCAAGTGCTCCCGGTCCTCCTCCAAAACCTGCTTGAAGGCGTCGATGGCCCGGGAGAGAAACCCGCCCTGGCGGTAATCGACCCCCAGGTCGAAGAGGGCCTGAATTTTGATGTGCGCCGGCAGATTGGGTCGAGCGAAGATGGACTGCCTGATGGCCACGGCCCGGTCGAATTGGCCCTTGGAGCGGAAAAGATGGCCCAGGGCGATGTAGGTTTCGATTGTCTCTGAATCGAGCTCCACGGCCCGGGTCAGCTCAGTGATGGCCTGGTCCGTCTCGTTGGCCAGCATGGAGTGAATGCCCTTCAAAAAGGCCGACTCCTCCTTGGCCGAGCGTTCCGCTTTGAGGCCCAGCCTGACGCCGCGGGTCGAAAACGAGGCCCCCAGGAAGTAGCCGATGATCAGACAGACCAAAGCCAGGCCCAACAAGAACACGGCCGGGCTTAAGGGATAACCGAACAGGAGAATCTGGCCGCCGATCATGACTCACTCGCGGACTCGGCCGGCTCGGGCAAGGGCCGCTCCTCCTGGGGTTGAGTCAAGGGCATGTTTCGAAGTCGGTGCACTTCCGTCTCCAGGGCCTTGGTCCGGCGGAGCGACTCCTTGACCAGCCTTTTCAAGCGGTAGCGCTCGGCCAGGGCGAGGAAGAAAGCGACGACGAGCCCGCAAAAGAAGGCCAGGAAGATCAAAATGTAGATCGGTATGGCCGCGCCGGTCTCAACCGCCGCGCCGCCGGCCTGGTCCGAGGCCGCGCCCTCCCCCGCCGGCGCCGCGGCCGGGGCGACGTGTCGCTGGGGTAGGAGATAGAGGCGGAAGTCTATGCGGGCCGGACGCTGCAAGTCTTTGTTTTGGAGGATGAATATCACACCCACGATGATCAGCAGGACGACGACGATTATCTTGAAATAACGCATCTAATCCTCCCCAAAGGCCCGGCTGATGAGGGGGCGCAGCCGATCAAAAGTCTGTAAAAGGTGCTCGGGGATGGAGCGGACTTCCCCCAAGACGGTCATGAAGTTGGTGTCCCCGACCCACCGCGGCACCACGTGCACGTGGAGGTGCGCCGCCACGCCGGCTCCGGCCGCGACCCCGAGGTTGATGCCGATGTTGAAGCCGTCTGGCCTCATCAGCTCCCGCAGGCAAGCCACCGCCTTGTCCACGGCCAGCCAGAGGTCAGCCGTCTCGGCGGCGTCAAGATCGCCCGGCTCGGACAGATGGCGCCGGGGAGCGACGAGAAGGTGGCCGTTGTTGTAAGGATAGCGGTTCATCATCACCAAGCTCCGCTGACTGACGTGGAGAATGAGGCGCCGACGGTCAAAGCCAACCACGCCCTGGGGGCAAAAGATGCAGCCTGGCTGGTCATTCTGCCCCAAGATGTACTCCATCCGCCACGGGGCCCACAGATTCTCCATGCCCGTCGCTCCGCTTCAGAATTCGAAATGCTCGCCGACGACGCCGTCTTGACTTAAGAACAGCCGGCCGTAAGTGCCCCGGGACCCGAAGCCCTCCCTGGCCGCGCCTGGATTGAACACCAGCACCGGGCCCAGGCGGCGGTTAAAGATCTTGTGGGAGTGGCCAAAGCAGACGCAGTCAACGTCGTCGAACTCTTTCAAGATCCGCTCGGCCAGCCCCCAGGGAGCGCCCCAGCCGTGGGCCAGGCCGAAGCGGCGGCCGTGGAGCTGCACCACCCGCTTCGGCGGCCAAGCCGATCTTATCTCGGGTGGATCCATGTTGCCCGAGACAACGCTCAAGGGAAAGGAGTTCAAAAAGTCGAGGACCTCCGGGCAGACCACGTCGCCCAAGTGAAAGAAGTGATCCACCTCCGCAGCCAAAGACTCCACCTTCCGCCGAAAGGACTCGGTGAGAGTGGTCAGGTGCGTGTCGGACAGGACGCCGATGACCATCAAAAAACCTTCTGTGGAATCAACCAGAGTGCACGTTTCTTGGCGATTCAATGGTTAACCGATTATACCCGGCGTCGGCGAAAACACAAGGCTTTTATAGCCTTCAGCGCCTTGGGCCTTCTTGAAGCTCGAAGCCGGGATGAGAGGTTTGAGGACCCGCGCCGCGGCGAGGCCTTCAGGCGGTTTTAAAAAAATCCGACTCACTTGAAGTGGACGATCT
>CAYXRH010000326.1:0-4856 GCA_964466355.1 uncultured Thermodesulfobacteriota bacterium | reverse complement strand
ACCCTCGACCTGAAGTGAGAACAACCAACCAAAATTACACCCTTGAAAGCAACTTAATGTGAGAGCACTGCGGCGACCGAGCGCCGGCCCCATTATGGCTTCTCGTCCGAGCGGCGTCCAGCCAGAGCCGGCCTTTGGGTTCAGGCGAAGACGTGGATTTTCTGGGGATTAAAGGAGACGAAGATCTTCTGCCCCTCCTGGAGCCCCTTGTCGGACGAGAGGGCCGTCAGGTCCACGCCCCCCACCCGGAGGTGCACCAGCCGCTCCCGGCCGAGGGGCTCGATGGCCGCGATGCGCCCTTCAAAGCCCTTGGCTGGGGCGAGGGTGACGTCCTCGGGCCGCAAGCCGAGCTTGAATCTCGGCCCGGACGAACGCTTGAGGGCCGCCGCCGCGGCCTCGGGCGCGGCGATGACTCCGTCGCCGAGGCGGATCATCACCCCTCCGCCCTCCTCAAGCCAGGAGGCCTCGAGGAGGTTCATCGGCGGCGAGCCGACAAAGGCGGCCGCAAAAGGGCTGGCCGGCCGCTCGTAGAGTTCGTCGGGCGTTCCGACCTGCTCCAGGCGGCCCTGGTTCAACAAGGCCACCTCGTCGCCCAGGGTCAGGGCCTCGATCTGGTCGTGGGTGACGTAGATTGTCGTCACCCCCAGGCGGCGCTGGAGGTTCTTCAGCTCCGCCCGGGTGGCCGCCCGCAGGACCGCGTCCAGATTGGACAGCGGCTCGTCCAGCAGAAAGACGTCCGGCCGGCGGACGACGGCCCGGGCGATGGCCACCCGTTGGCGCTGGCCGCCGCTGAGCTCGGCCGGTCTGGCCGCCAGGAGGTCCTCGATGGCCAGCATCTCGGCCGCCGCCTGGACAGCCCCGGCCACCTTTGGCCCCTTGAGGCCGCTGACGCGCAGGGGAAAGGCGATGTTCTCCCGGACGCTCAGGTGGGGGTAGAGGGCGTAGCTCTGAAAGACCATGGCCACGTTGCGCCCTCTGGGGGAGGTGAACACTTTCTTGGCGGGCGAGGCCACCAGCCGCTGGTCGAACCAGATCTCGCCGCCGCTGGGCCGCTCCAGCCCGGCGATGAGGTTGAGGATGGTCGATTTGCCGCTGCCGCTGGGGCCGAGGAGGACGAAGAGCTCTCCCGGCGCCACCTCGAGGTCCACCTCCTTCACCGCCGCCACCCGGCCTCTCAGGGAGGAGAACTGCTTGGAGACTTTCTTGAGCTCGAGCCTCATCCCTTGACCGCCCCCCTGGTCAGCCCCTGAACGATGCGCCGCTGAAAGATGAGGGTCAGCCCGATCACGGGCAGGGTGGTCAAGGTGGCCGCGGCCATGACCTCGCCCCAGGCCGTGCGGCCGTGGAGCCCTCGAAACAGGGCCATGCCCACCGGAATGGTCCGGGCGTGATGGTCGGTGGTCAGCATCAGGGCGAAGAGAAACTCGTTGAAGGCGAAGATGAAGGCCAGGATGCCTGTGGAGACGAGACCCGGCGCCGCCACTGGCAGGATGACCTTTATGAGGGCCTGCATCGGAGAGCAGCCGTCCACGACGGCCGCTTTGTCCAGGTCCTTGGGGATCTGGGCGAAGTAGCTGGTCAAGACCCACAGCGCCAGGGGCAGAGTCCAGGCCACGTAGGGCAGGATGAGGGCCGGGTGGGTGTTGATGAGCCCCAGGGCCGTCATCAGCTTGAAGAGGAAGCTGACGAGGCTCACCGGCGGAAACATGGACACGCCCAGGACGAAGAAGAGGATGAAGACCTTGCCCGGCGGATCGAGACGGGTGATGGCGTAGGCCGCCGGCGCGGCCACGGCGACGCACATCGCGGCGCTGAAGCCCGAGACGATGAGGCTGTTGGCGAGGTAGCTCCAGAAGTGGAGGGTGGCGGAGGCGGCCACGGCCCGGAAGTGGGCCGCAGTCGCCTCGAAGCCGAAGCCGGCCCCCAGAAGGTCCGCGCTCCGGTTGGCGGCGATGAAGACCATGTAGCCGAGGGGCGTCACAAAGAAGACGACCATCAAGCCGGCCCCCAAGAGGATGAGCCCTCGACCGAGGCGCTCTTGGTTCACGCCATCTCCGTCTCGAAGCGCCCGGCCCGGATGTAGATGAGGCTCAGGCCCAAGGCGATGACAAAGAGGACCACCGACACGGCCGAGCCGTAGCCGAAGTCGCCGGCCAGAAAGTAGTCGTTGCCGTAGAACGAAAGGGAGGTCGTGGCCCCGCCCGGCCCGCCGCCGGTGAGGACGAAGACCAGGTCGAAGACGCGCCAGGCGTCGATGGTCCTGAAGAGAAGGGCGACGATGAGGACCGGCTTCAAAAGGGGCAGGGTGACCCGCCGCCAGCGCTGCCAGGCCGAGGCGCGGTCCACCTCGGCCTGGCGCATCAGCTCCTCGGGAATGGCCGCCAGTCCGGCCAGGAGGATGATGGCCACGAAAGGGGTCGTCTTCCAGACGTCGGTCAAAACAAGGCACCAAAAGGCCCCGGCCTCGGAGCCGAGCCAGTTCAGGGGTTGGCTGATGAGCCGCAGCTTCAGCAAGACGAGATTGGCCAGGCCGAAGTGGAAGTTGTAGATCAGCTCCCACACCCGCCCCGATACGGCCGCCGGGATGGCCCAGGGGATGAGGATGACGGCCCGCCAAAGCCCCCGCCAAGGCAGCGGCCGGCTCAAAAGCAGAGCCGTGGCCAGACCGCAGAGCATCTCCAGGGGCACCGAGGTCATGACGAAGAGGACGGTGAAGCGGAGCGCCCCCCAGAAGCCGGGGTCTTGAATCAGGCGCCGGTAGTTCTGGCCGGCGACGAACTTCAAGGGCAGATAGGCGGCCTCCTGGAAGAGGCTGCTTAAAAACGTCCCGGCCACCGGCAAAAAGATGAAGACGACGATGAACAAGGCCAGCGGCGCCAGAAAGGCGCAGGACAGGCTCAGCTCCCCGAGGCTTCGTCGTCTCATTTCTGGCTCGCCGAAGATAAAGCGCCTCAGGATGCGCTTCGCCCCGGCCCCTTCTCAGCCGCCCTCGTAGCGGTGGACCACGCTCTGGACCTCGGCTTCGGCCGCGGCCAAGGCCGCCGCCGGGGTCTCCTTGTCGGCCAAGGCGGCGTTCAGGCGCCGCTGCAGAACCGCCGAGAGCTGGGTGTAGTAGGGCAGGACGGGCCGGGGCCGGGCTTGGGCCAAGACCTCCCTGAGGCGGCGCAGATGGGGCAGCCTGGCCAGGACTTCTTCGTCGTCGTACACGTCCACCCGGCCTGGATTCCAGCCCAGCTTCAGGGTGAATTTTTTCTGGACCTCGAAGGAGGTCAGGAACTTGATCAGGGCCAAGGCCTTTGAGGGGGCGTCCGAAAACCGGGACAGGCCGACGTGCCAGCCGCCCAGGGTGGAGACGCTCGACCGGCCGGCGAAGTGAGGCAGGGGGGCGAGGCCGACCTGGCCCTTGACGGGCGAGTCAGGGCTCTGGTGCAGGGCCCAGGCGTAGGGCCAGTTGCGCTCGAACAAGGCGTCGCCTCTCTGAAAATGGGACCTCACCTCCTCCTCCTTCATCTCGGTGTAGGTGTTGGGCGGCGAGAGGCGGTGCTCCCAGATGAGGTCGCGCATGAAGGTCAGGGCCGAGACGTTGGCCGGGAGGTTCAACCTGACCTGGCCGTCATTTATGATCACGCCGCCACCAGAGCCGGCGAACTCCAGAAAGGTGCAGACCAGGCCCTCGTACTGGGCCCCCTGCCACACAAAGCCGTAAAAATTGGGGCGCTCAAAGCGCATCTCCGCCTGGACGGCGGCCGCCTGGGCGACCAGCTCGGCCCAGGTCTGGGGCGGCTCCTCGAATCCGAAGCGGGTCAAAAGATCGCGGCGGTAATAAAGCAGTCCGCCGTCCATGTTCATCGGCAGGGCGAGGAGGCTTCCCTGATGGCGATCGGCCAGGGCGATGACCTCGGCGAAGAAGACCTCCCTGCCCCGCCCTTGCTTTATCAGGGCGTTAAGCGGGGCCAGCCAGCCGGAGGCGGCGAACTGGGCCAGCCAGGCCACGTCCATGAGGAAGACGTCCGGGTCGCTCTGCCGCGCCTCGAGGGGCACCACCAGGCCCTGGCGGCGCTGGTTGCTGTCGGTGGGCTGGCGCAGGAGATTGACCTGGACGCCCGTGGCCCGCTCAAAATCCCTGACCACCTCCTCCCAGACCTCGATCTCGGCCGGAGCGCCGCCCACGGCCAGGCTGAGATTCTCCGGCGGGGCCCCGGAGCAGCCCCAGACGAGGCAGAGAACGATGAAAAGACAGAGTCTCCTCAAACCGGCTCCTCACTCCAGGAGGTCCACCGGCTCAACCCTGACCCGCCGCGCCTCCAACTCCAGGCGCTCACCCTGCCTGGTGGTCAGGGTCCCGGTCACTCTGTTGGGCGTCAGCAGCCGGCCGACAAAGACGTGCCCGCTGTGGTGGCGGGCCACGAACCAGCCCCCCCGCCAGCGGCCGCTGAAATGGTAAACCGTGGTCTGGCCGAATAAGCCGCGCACCACGGCCACGGCCTCGATGGCCTGGCCGTCGTCCTCGACCGCGGCCTCGACCCGGACGCCCAGGTGAGTCGACTCCCACTGGCCGGTCAGGTTGTGGCCCGGCTGAGCCGAAAGGCCGGCGGGCAGAAGGGCGAGGGTCAAGGTCAAGCCGGCCGCGACGAATTTAATCACCCGCCCGCTCCTTCATCAAAAGCGGCCCTCAACCGTGGCGGGCGACGAAGCGTCGGTAGGCCTCCAGGGTCTCCTGGAGCAGCTCGGCCACCGGCAGATCGTAGGGACATTTCTCGGCGCACTCCCCGCAATCGAGGCACTCCTCCACCGCCTCGACGGCGCTGGCGCTGAGCGCGATAGCTTTTTTAGGGGGGAAGCGCTTGACCTGGGAG
>CAYXRH010000325.1:0-4862 GCA_964466355.1 uncultured Thermodesulfobacteriota bacterium | reverse complement strand
CGGTGGAGCCGCCCGGATAGGAGCGCCGCTCCAAGGCCCTTTGCCCGGTCAGCGGATCATCGACCTCGACGCCGAGTTCTCTTAAGTTGTCATACATGCTGCGGGTCAGATTCAGATTGGGGATGGTGTTCTTGTATTGGCTGTGCATCCTGAGCTTCAGCTCGGCCCCGGTCATCGAGGCCACGCTCTGGGCGCAGGTTCGGACTCTGTCGTAGAGCTCCTCAAGCCGGGATGAGTAAAAAGCCTTCATCGTCAGATGAGCTGCGGACCGCTCAGGAACGACGATGGGGCTGGGCCCGCCGCCGTCGGTTATGGTGTAGGCGAACATCACCCCCGAACCCCAACCTTGCTTCAGGACATTGACGTTGTTAATGAACATGATGAGAGCGTCCAGGGCGTTGAGGCCCTTTTCTGGCAAGGTGTAGTGGGCCGCCCGGCCGCGAAAGGCGACGATGAAATCCTTCAAGGGAAAGGCGTAGCTCCAGGCTGAATAAGGGCCGCCCGTGGGGTGCATCATCAAGGCGGCGTCCAAGCCGTCAAACAACCTGGCCCGGGCCATGATCACCTTGCCGCCCTCAGAGCCCTCGTCCACGGCCTCCTCGTCCGGCGTGCCGAAAAGCAAGACCGCGCCGCCCAGCTCGCTGACGACGTCCCTCAAGGCCAGAGCCGCGCCAAAGGAAGAGGCGGCGATGACGTTGTGCCCGCAGGCGTGCCCCAGGCCCGGAACGGCGTCGTACTCGGCCAGGAAAGCAACCCGCGGTCCTGGCTTGCCGCTGTCGCACACGGCCGCAAAGGCCGTCTCCAGCCCGGCCAGCCCTGTGGCCACCTCAAAGCCTTGGGCCCTGGCCGCTGAAACCAGGCGCTCAAAGGCCCGGTGCTCCTTCAAACCCAGCTCTGGCTGGGCGTGGATGCCTTGGCTCAGGGCGACGAGTTTGTCCCGGTTGGCTTCCACCTCTTCCTGAACTCTTTTTTTGTATGCCATGACATCAGGCATGAGAGCCTCCGTCTTTCATGGATCAAAAGACCTGCTGGGGCGTTTTCATGAGCTGATCAAAATCACTCGATTTCTTTGTTTTTATTGAGGCGTCAAGAGGGGGCCTCGGAAACCACTCGGCCGCTGGCCAGCGGCCGCTGGTGGGCGCTGAGGCAATACTCGATGATCATGAAAATACGGGTCAGGACAAAGGTCAAAGTTAGGTATATCAGGGCGGCCATGGTGAAGAGCTCGACCGGCATGAAGGTCACGGCGATGATGTTCCGGGCCACGCCGGTCAACTCCAGCAAGGTCACCGTGCTGGCCAGGGAGCTGCCCTTGACCAGGAGAATGACCTCGTTGCTGTATCCGGGCAGGGCCAGGCGGAAGGCCTGGGGCCCGATTATGCGGCGGTAGAGCTGAACCCGTGACATGCCCACGGCCAAACCGGCCTCGATCTGACCCCAGGGCACCGACTGGATGGCCCCCCTAAGTATCTCGCCGGTGTAGGCGGCGGTGTTCAAGGTCAGGGCGATGATGGAGCACCAGTAAGGCTCCTTGAGAATGGTCCACAACACGCCCTCCCTGATGGCCTGAAACTGAGACAGACCGTAGTAAACCAAAAAAAACTGCACCAGAAGCGGCGTGCCCCTGAAAAAAAAGATGAAACCGTAAGCCGGCGTCTTGAGCCAGGGCCGGCGGGAGACCCTCATCAGGGCCACGGGCACGGCCAGCATCATGCCCAAGACCACGGACAGGCCGACCAGCTCAAAGGTGAGGAGAGTGCCTTTGAGGAGCTTGGGCAGGCTTTCGAGCATCAGCTCCAAGTCCACGGCCTAAGCCCTCCTCACGCCGCGTCCGGCCCAGCGCTCGAGCGCTTGTATGCCGCCCATGGTCAAGGTCGTCAGAGCAAGATAAATCAAGGCGGCGAACATATAAAACGTGAAAGGCTTCTTGGTGTAACCGACCGCCACCATGGCCTGACGCATCAATTCGTGGAGGCCGATGACCGAAACCAAGGCCGAGTTCTTTTGGAGGATGAGAAACAGATTGCCCAGGCCGGGCAAGGCGTAGCGCCACACCTGAGCCAGAACTATGCGCCGGAAGATGAGAAGACCGTGCATCCCCAGGGCCCGGGCCGCCTCGACCTGGCCCTTGGGCACGGCCAGGATGCCGCCGCGAAAGATCTCGGTGGCGTAAACTCCAAAGGTTCCGCCGATGGCCAGAACGCCGGCGGCAAAGGAGTTGACCTCAATGTATCCGCTGTAGCCGACCTTGGCGGCGAGGCTGTTTATGAGCACCGAGCCGCCGAAATAGGTCGCCAGAACCAAAACCAGCTCGGGCACGCCCCTAACGGCGGTGGTGAAGATGTCGGCCGCAGTCCGCAGCAAGAAGAAGCGCGACAGCTTGGCCATGGCCCCGACCAGGCCGAGGGCCAAGCCAAAGACCAGCGAGACCAGGGAAACCTTGATGGTCATCCAGGCCCCGGCGGCCAGCAGACCGCCGAAGCCGTAAAGATTCACCATTCTGAGGCCCGTCGCGTCCTTCTGGACCGCCGCCGGATTGGGCGGCGGTCCAGGGCTTAAGTGTTAAGGATTAGCTCTTTCTTAAACGGTTAGTAGGGATAGATGTCAAAAGAGAAGTACTTCCGGGCGATCTTCTTGTGCGTGCCGTTGGCCACGATCTCCGCCAAGGCGGCGTCCAGCTTTTTGAGAAGTTCCGTGTCCTCCTTGCGCACGGCGATGCCCGCCCCCTCGCCGATGTACTCTGGATCCCAAATCATCTTGCCGACGAATTTGAAGTTCTGGCCCTCTGGTTTTTGCAAAACCGTGCTCATGTAGATGGCCTGGGCCAAGACAGCGTCCAGCCGTCCGGCGGCCAGATCGAGATTGTGGTTCTCCACAGTGTCATAATATTTAATTTTTACGATGCCCTTGTAAACGCCCTCCAGATAATTGGCGTAGGTCGTGGCCCGCTGGACGCCAATAGTATTGTCTTGAGGGTGACGAAACGACAAGGGGCCTGATAGTAAGGCTTGGTGAAGTTGACCGCCTTTTTGCGCTTGTCGGTGATGGACATGCTGGCCACGATCACGTCGTACTTCTTGGCCAGCAGACCAGGGATCATCCCGTCCCAGTCCTGGACGATGAGCTCGTAGTCCACGCCCATGGCCTTGCACAGGGCGTCGGCGATGTCCACGTCAAACCCTTTCAGCTTGCCGTTGGGGTCGATGTAGTTGAAGGGCGGATACGCGCCTTCGGTGGCGATGACCAGTTTCTCCCTCGCCGCGCAGACCCCACCGGCCATCAGAACGATGATCACGGCCAACAATACGGCTAATTTTTTCATGAACCCCTCCTTTTGTTGAACGATAACATGTATTTATAACGCCATGTCACATCTTGCCAAAGCTCTGCGAGAGGAACTGGCGACACCGCGGCGACGTCGGATTGTCAATGACGTCCCGGGGCGCGCCCTGCTCCTCGATGCGGCCGTCGTGGAGAAAAATGACGTCAGAGGCGACCTCGCGGGCGAAGCCGATCTCGTGGGTGACGATGACCATGGTCCGGCCCTCGTCGGCCAGGGCTTTGATGACCCGCAGCACTTCTCCGACCAGCTCTGGGTCAAGGGCCGAGGTCGGCTCGTCAAAGAGGAGGACCTTGGGCTCCATGGCCAAGGCCCGGGCAATGGCCGCCCGCTGCTGCTGCCCGCCGGAGAGCTGGCTCGGATAGGAGTCCCCTTTGTCAAAGATGCCCACTTTCTGGAGCAGGGCGTGGGCTCTTTCCCGGGCCTCGGGCTTGGGTATCTTGAGGACGTGAACCGGGGCCTCCATGACGTTTTGAGTGATGGTCATGTGGGCCCAAAGGTTGAAATCCTGGAAGACCATGCCCAGTTGACGCCTGATCTTGTCCACCTGTTTGGCGCTGGCTGGCTTGTTGCGGCCGCTGCGCCGCTTCATCCTGATCAGCTCGCCGTTGAGGTAGACCCGGCCCTGGTCAGGGATCTCCAGAAGATTGATGCAGCGCAGCAAGGTGCTCTTGCCCGAGCCGCTGCTGCCGATCATGGCCATGACGTCGCCCTGCTTGGCCGAAAATGAGACCCCCCTGAGAACCTCGAGGCTGCCGAAGCTCTTGTGGATGTCCTCGACGACCAAAGCATCGGGCTCTTGAGCCATGATCACCCCGTTCGTTGATTTAAAGAAATTCTCATCCCCGCGATCGTCCCATCACCTGAGAGGCGGTCATGGCCGCGGCGGCCAGATAGCCCGGTCCGCCGGTCAATCCGCCGCCGGGATGGCTGCCGCTGCCGCACAAAAAGAGGCCTCGAACCGGCGTCCGCCATCGGGCGCACTCCGGGGTGGGCCGCCACAAAAGCTGATCCAAGCCGTGCTCGCCGTGAAAAAGATGCCCCTGGACCAGGCCGTACCGCCTGGCCAGGTCGGTCGGCGTGAGGATCTCTTGACCGACGATGGTCTTAGCCGTCCCAGGAGCCAATCTCTCCAGATCAGCCACGACCATTTCGCCCAGCCTGCGGCGCTGCTCCTCACCCCAGCCAGTTTTAAGGTCAAAGGGAATGAAGTGAACCAGGATGGAGGCCACCCCGTGACCCGGCGGGGCCAACTCGGGGCTGCTTATGCTCGGCTGGTGAATGTCCAAAACGAGTCGCTGGGGCAGACGGCCGTATTTGGCGGCGTCAAAGGACCGCTCCAGGTGCTCGAAGTCATCGCCGCTCCGGGCGAACTCCACTTCCTCGCCCGGTCGGCCGGCGAAGCAAAGGGGCGCGCTGAGGGCCAGGTTGACCTTGGCCGTGGTCCCCCGGCCGCGGAGGTTTTGGATCCTCTTTCTGAGGCGCGCCGTCAGATGCCGGCCGGGAATCAGCTCCAGAAAAG
>CAYXRH010000324.1:0-4878 GCA_964466355.1 uncultured Thermodesulfobacteriota bacterium | reverse complement strand
CTCTTGGGCCGTTAGAACGGCGAGGCCGTGGCCGGACCTACCCCTTCCCTGGGTGCGAGACGGGGCCTCAAATTCAGCCTCGGCCTCAGCTTCAGCGTGCTGGCCATTCTCGTGGCTGTTTTGATCATATACTACTGGGCTTGTGTGGCCAGCATCAACCAGAGCTTGAACCAACCAAAGATTTCCGGCCCCGTGGAGCTGAGATTGTTGCCCTATCCTTTTCGCGCCGCGGTCGGGTTGACCATCTCGCCCGGAGCCGGCCTCAGTCTCAGACAGTACGTGGACGCTCTGCGCCGCCTGAACATGGTGGACAAAGCGGGCCCGGAGAATGGAAAACAAAAGGTGGAGGCCGGAGGGTCATTTTTCTTTTACCCTCCCTCGGATGACTGGTTGGCTTACTTCAATCCCCCTGGCCCCGAAGGCGCGCATGTTCGCCGGGTCATCAACGATTTAATCCGGGGCGGTGTGGTCGACGTCCTTGATTCCTATGGTCAAAGCGAGCGCTTTGAGCGCGAGATGGCCAAAAAGGCCTTGGACGCCTTGGCCAGCCAGGGTCTGATAGTCCACACCTGGGCTGATCGTTTCCCCTCTCCAGACAACCTCGGTTTGAAAGGTGGTCGAGGGGCCCACGTTGGCCGCATGTCTTACCACCTTGACCTTACCACCCGCGCTGGGCTCCGCTTTTTCTGGTTGGGCCGCGAGGCTTTCTTTTTTGGACAGGAAGCCATCGTGGATTGGGACAGCTTTCAATGCTTGCACCGCTCAAGCAAACCTGCTTCGTCCCTGTTCAACCTGGCCAAGTTTATATTAAAGCACTTCCTGCTCGTGATCACGACCCGCCGCACAGACCCGCTGAGCCAAAATCGGCTCCTCGGTCCCATGACCTTAAAGGATGGGACCACGGTCTTTGAATACATCCGCTACCATCCGCCCGCGGCCGAGGCTTCCCTGGCCGCAGTGTTCAAACCCTCTTGCCTCGACTTTTTGGTTGCGCGGGGCGGTCGGGTCATTGTGGCCTCGGTTTTAAGCCCCGGGCCTGACGGCCGCCTCTGGTCGGCCGAGGATGAGGCGGCCTTGGATGACTTGGCGGCGCGGATGGTCCGCGGCCGGATTCTGGTGACCACGGCCACTCGTCTGCTGAATCTGACTCTCATGACCAACTATCTCCAGTGGGAGGCCAAGGAGACAGGGGGTGAGGTTCACATTTTTATCCACGCCCTCAATGACCCTGTCTCTGGCCAGAGGACGCCGCGTTTGAGCGATCTAGCCGGCCTGACGTTCTATGTTCCCTGGTCTCAAAAGATCCGCGTCTTCCTGGCTGACCAGGAGCTGACGGTCAAGCGCAACCTGATCGATCACACCGGACGCGAATCAGTTTCTTTGCCCTGGCCCAGGCTAAAGATGCCGGCCTTCAATCAGGACTAGTATTTGTTTGCATAATAAATTTTAGAGAGATATGTTTTAATGTATCATGTCTCATTCTCCGGGCGAGGATAATTCTTAAGTGTGCCGCGGGGCAGGGAACCCGGTCCATCGCCAGGGAACTGGGGATTCGGCCGACGACGGTGAGCAAGTGGCGGGTCCGCTTTGCCCGGAATGGGTTGGCCGGACTGAGTGACGCCCCGCGCCCCGGACCGCCGGTGCGCTATGGGGAAGAGGCGCGGCGGCGTATTCTGGCCAAGTTGGACGAGCCGCCGCCGAAAGGGTACGCTTCTTGGAACGGGCGCCTTCTGGCCGAGGCATGGGGGGACATCTCGGTCCATCAGGTCTGGCGGGTGATGAGGTCTCAAGGCATCCAGCTTCAGCGGCGGCGGAGCTGGTGCGTCAGCACCGATCCTCAGTTCGCGGCCGAGGCGGCGGCCATCGTCGGTCTTTACCTTGACCCACCGGAGAACGCGGTGGTGCTGTGCGTGGACGAGAAGCCGTCCATCCAGGCTCTGGAGAGGGCGCAGCGCTATCTGCGCCTGCACAACGGCGGCTGCCTTAAGGGGTTTGGGCCCGAGTACAAGAGGCACGGCGCGACCACTCTTTTGGCCGCCCTGAACACGGCCTTCGGCCAGGTCAAGGTCGGTCATTACCGTCGCCGCCGGCGGGAGTTCCTGGATTTCATGAACGAGGTCGTGGCCGAGCACCCGGAGCGGGATGTTCATGTCATCCTCGACAACCTCAACACGCATAAACCCAAGCACGATCGTTGGCTGGTCAACCGCAAAAATGTCCACTTCCATTTCACTCCGACCCATGCCAGTTGGCTGAATCAGATCGAGGTCTGGTTTTCCATCCTCAGCCGGGCCGCCCTCAAGGGGGCCAGCTTCACCTCTCCCCCGCAGGTCCGCCGGGCCATCGACGATTTCATCGCCGTCCACAACCAGACCGCCGCGCCCTTCGAGTGGAAAAACTCCCTCGTCCACCAGGTCCCCCTAAAGCATTCTATCGCTCGATTAGGCAAGTAAGTACTAGCCGTTAGCCTAACCTGACAGGGGTTCGACCCACCAGAACCGCGGAGGATATCAGGTTCGGTGTCCTCAACTCTCGGAGGGTGCGGTGAAGATCAAGCCTGTTCACCTCATCGGGTTAGTGACTTTAGCCGTCGGTCTTTGGCTGTCCTGTGGTCTGCTCAGCCAACCGAGCCTGGCCAGTATGACGCTCACTCGTGACCAGGCCTTCGAGGTCGTCAGGACCCAACGGATCGAGCCGCTCTCGGACAGAGAAAAGAAGCTGGTCGTGGTTTACGCCCCTGAGGAAGTCCAAGCCACAGGAACGATCATCCGACCAGCGAACAGCGATGATTCGGCGAACGAGCTGATCAAGACCCTGACCGAGCCGGCCTGGTTCTTTTTCGTTGACCTCAACTTTCTGGCCCACTTCACCCATCCGACCATCTTCGCCTGGGTTTACAGCGATGGCCGGATCGAGACGATCAACCAGACCTGGTGGCCGGTCATCGACGGCTACCCGTTCATGGCCACCCTCAACCACCGCTCAAGAACAGACCTGCGGATTTATCCGACGTACAACCCTTTTGATGTCGTCTTCGAGATGTCACCCCCGGCGGAAGGAAGACCGCCGTCCAGCGGCGACGGAGGCGATGACCTCAACCCCATGTGGCAATGGCCGCCCGAGGAGAATGAGGAATGCTGGATAGATGTCGGTCTCTGGGTCATGTCCGGGGGGCTGGACGATCCGACCTTCAAGAGCGACGCCGAGGCCATGGCCGAGACGCTCAAAAACGCCTTATCCGTACCGGACGATTACGTTTTCAAAGACTACGGCGCCCGGGCCCACCCTCGCGAGGCCTCCAACTGGCGCGGCGTGGCCCAACTCATCAACAAAAAAGCCCTGGAGGCGGGCTGCTGCTACCGCGATTTCATCTTCTACTACTCGGGCCACGGTTCAGGCTTAGGGTTCGACACCACCGACGCCAACGGCAAGGTGGAAACCATTTCGCTCAACAACTTCTTCGGCACCCCGGCGCGGGGGTTGGCCCCGGTCAGCAGGGGCATCCTCGACGAGATCTGCGCCAAGAGAAAGTACCTGATCTTGGACCAGTGCAACGCCGGCAATTTCCACGAGAAGCCGGCCGAGTCGCTGTTCTGCTGTGACGAGTACCACATCTTCACCGCCTCGGCCGACAACATACCGTCCTACTCCACCTCGTCCTCGGGCGGTCTGTACTCCCACGCCTTTCGAGACGCGATCCAATCCATCAGCGGCCAACAGGGGAACATCGGTCTCCTGGAACTGTTGAGCCAGGCTCACGAGACGGCGGCCGAGACGAGCTTTGTGGCCGTCAACCCGCTGGAACTTTCCCTGACCATCAATATTCGAGAGGATCAGATGACCGTTGACGGCGAGGCGGTCGACACCTCGACCTCTCACTTAAACCCCAACGCCGACCTACCCGCTGACTGCGAGTGTGTCTGCTGTCCCCAGAGCCCGCAGGACCTGACCGTGGACTACGAGGAGTTCACCTTTGATCATTACGTCGGCGTGAGCGAGTGCCTACAAACCATTGGCGCGTTTACCGTGACCAACAACTCCGGCCGGGCCATGGACTACCGGATCAGGCTGCCTCATGAATACTTCACCGGCCCAAACTGGATCCAAATATCGCCGTCCTGGGGGACGCTCGCCAACGGCGCTTCGGTTCTGGTGACCCTGAAATACAGATGCAACGTCGCGGCTCCGGCCACGGTGGAGACAACTCTGGAGGTGGTCGGCCTCAGCGCTGACAAAAGCTACGCCGTTGTTCGCAAGCTGGTCTCGGTCAGGGGCAATATTCATCCTGCCACCAACCCTCCGGCCGAGGACGAGGGATTGCTGGTCGCCCCTCAAGAGTTCAACTTTGAGCACGTGGTCGGCCAAAGCCCTTGCCGCCAGAAGATCGGCACGCTGACCATTCAAAACGGTTTCAGTCAGACCGTAGACTGGTTGATCGGGGTCCCCGGGGAGTTTCCGGAGTGGCTGGAGCTCAGCCAAAGAGAGGGGCTGGACCTCAGCACCGGGGACATGGCCACGATCGATCTCTATTACAACTGCGGCCGGAACCGGCTGGCCCCGTGCGAGGTGCAAAGCAATCCGGAAGTCACCGCCTTTGACACCCAGGAAGGCAATGAACTCCAGACCGTGGATTTGACCGTAACCGGCTCGATCAAGCGACCGGAGCCGGATTCCTATCAACTTCGTCCGGATGAGTTCGATTTCCTGCACGTTCTGGGCCAGTGCGATTGCCTCCAGCGGATCGGCACCCTCACTTTCGAGACGACGCTGGAGCGGACGGCCTTGTGGGCCGTGGAGGGCGATTTGCCGCCTTGGCTCAATCTGAGCCTGGACCGGGGCACCGTCTACGGTCCCGGCATTGCCTCGATCGATCTGGAC
>CAYXRH010000323.1:0-4879 GCA_964466355.1 uncultured Thermodesulfobacteriota bacterium | reverse complement strand
CGCTGACCGCCGGCCTCGATGCTCGCCTGGCCTAGGCCCTCCCTCAAAAGACCCAACCCTGGCCATGGGTGAATCTTCGATCAACTGTGGCGCCATTTGTTAAATCATCAAGGGAAAATGGCCTAAGGGGGTTCAGAATCAAGCAGGCCCTCAGATGAGGTCGGGCAGACGCTTCAAGCTTTGGCGCACCCCTTCGAGCGTCTCGTCCTTCTTGCAGAAGGAGAACCTGATTTCGTCGCCCCCCCGCCCCGCGGCGGCGTAAAAGGAGGACCCCGGCACGGCGGCCACCTTGATGAGTTCGATCAAGCGCCGGCAGAGGGCCAGATCGCTCTCGATTTTGAGCCGGTTTTTAAGCCAGCCCACCTGGGCCATGATGTAATAGGAGCCCTGGGGCCTGGAGGGCTCGAAGCCGAGCTTTTGCAAAACCTGGTGCAGAAAATCGCGGCGGCGCTGGTAGTCGGCCTTGAGGGCCTCGTAGTAGGCCTCGTCCAAGCCCAAGGCCAGGGCGGCCGCCGCCTGGAGGGGCCGGGGCGCGCCGACGGTCAGGAAGTCGTGGACCTTGCGGATGCGGCTGGTGATCTCGGGTGCGGCGATGGCCCAACCGACCCGCCAGCCGGTGAGGGAGTAGGTTTTGGAGATGGAGTTCACGGTGACGGTCCGCCCGGCCATGCCTTCCAAGGCGGCCAGGGAGACGTGCCGGCGGCCGTCGTAGAGGATGTGCTCGTAGATTTCATCGGTTATGGCCAGGCAATCCCACTCCAGGCACAGGTCAGCGATGAGCCTCAGCTCGGCCGCGGTGAAGACCTTGCCCGAGGGGTTGTGGGGCGTGTTGACGATGACGGCCTTGGTGCGGCGGTTGAAGGCGGCCTTCAGCTCCTCCTCGTCCAGACGCCAGTCGGGGCGGTGGAGGGTGACGTAACGCGGTCTCGCCCCGGAGAGGATCGCGTCCGGACCGTAGTTTTCATAAAACGGCTCGAAGAGGATCACCTCGTCGCCGGGGTTGATGATGGCCAGCAGGGCGGCGATCATCGCTTCCGTGGCCCCGCAGGTCACGGTGACCTCGGTTTCGGGATCGGCGGTGATGTTGTTGTAAGCCGAGGCCTTGCGGACGATGGCTCGCCGCAGGGCCAGATCCCCGTGGGTGATGGAGTACTGGTTGAGGTCCGCGGCGATGGCCTTTTGAGCCGCCTCCTTGACGGCCGCGGGGGCCTCCCAGTCGGGAAAGCCCTGGGCGAGGTTGTAGCCGCCGTGGGCGTCGACGATGCGCGTCATCTCGCGGATGACCGACTCGGTGAAGCCTCGGGTGATGGCCGAGAGGGGCTTCAAGCCGTTCTCCTCATCAAACCTCTCCAGATGGGGTTTCACCCGCAGGGCGGATCAGACCGGTGACAAGGCAAAAAACGCTATTTGAGGCCGGCTTTTTTGAGAGCTTCGAGGATGAACTCCCGTTCGCGTTCGTACCGGTAAGGCAGCGCCTGCCGCCAATCGGCCAGGGTGACGCCGGGCCTGATCCTGACCATGGCCGAGACCATGTTTCGGGCGAAGCTGTCGAGGCCCAGGGCCTCGTAAGCGGCCACCAGGAAAACCTGGGCGGCCAGGCAGTTGACCTCCCGGCGCACCGCCCGGGCCAGGATGTCATAAGCCGCCTCGTAGGCGCCTTGCAGAAGGAGGGCGTGGCCAAAGGTCACCAGGTAGCGCGGCGGCCAGATGGAGTTCAAGTGCAAGGCCATGTGGATGTACGTGCCGGCCTTTTCGGGCTCGTCGAGGAAGCACATCACCTGGGCCATGGTGTTGAGCTGGTCAGGGTCGCCGGGCCTCAGGGCCGCGGTCTTCTCGGCGGCGGCGGCGGCCTCGTCCAGCTCCCCCCGCCACAGAAAAACCCAGGCCAAAAGATCATGGCCCGCGGCCAGCTCCGGGTCCAAGGCCACGGCCTTTTGGGCCAACTCCCCGGCCCGCTCCGCCGACTCCGGCCGCGGCGACCAGCCCAAAATCCACTCCCGGAGATAAGTCCCGGCCAAGCCGGCGTAAGCCCGGGCGTATCCGGGGTCAAACTCGAGGGCCCTCTGGTAACGGCGTCGGGCCTTGGCGAGCTTGTGCTCAAAGGCTTTCCGTTGCCACTGGATGGCCTCGTAGTCCAGCTCTTGGGCCGGCGGCTCGCCCTTGTCCCCCTTGATCACCGGATGATCCAGGGCCCAGGCCCGCAGAAAGTAGTCGTAGGCCTCGAAACTCGGACCCAAGGGTCGGGCGAGGCGCCTCAGCTCCTCTGGTCTCAGCTCCACCTGGGCCTCGGCGGCGACGTTCAAGGCGATCTCGGCCAAGGCGACCCCGGAGACGACCTCGACCCGGCTGTAAGCGGCCTCCCAGCAGGGCCGTCTTGCGCCGACGACCGTGAGCTCCACGGTGAGCCAAGCCGCTTCGTCGCTCTGATCCATCTCCCCGCTCAAGACCAGATGCACCCCCAGATGGCGGCCGACTTTTTCGGCCTGGCGGTGCTGGTCATAGAAAGGCAGGATTGAGTCAAAGGCCTTGGTCGCCAGACCGGAGACGTCAAAGAGGCGGCCGATGACGTCCCTGGTCAGGCCGAGGCGCAGGTAATCCGGCGTCGCCTCGAAGCCGACGCTGCCGAAGGGGACCACCGCCACCGGAATCCGCTCTGATCTCGCGGAGGTCACGTCCGCGGCGATGCGGGCGAACATGGGCGTTTTCAGTTCTAACTGCTTGGCAAAAATGAAGCCGGCGAAGATGACGACGACCACGACCGCGACCCAAAAGGCCCGCTTCTCAAAGGTGGAGAGCCTTTTGACGGTCTGTCGGATTTTATCGGACGCGGTTTTCATTGGGGTCGATCCGCCATTTTTACAAAGGGCTCAGGCTAATGCGTGAACGCCCCCCTGAGCCACAGGTCCAACCCGGCCAGCATGTCCAGGGCGTGCGAGTGTTCGCCGAGCCACTGACACGGCCAGGCGCCCAGAGAGACGACGACCGAAAGCCAGGCCAGCCCCCAGCCGACCAAGCGCCAGCGCCCGCGGGCCTTGATCAGGGCCGTCAAGGCGTAGGGCAGAAGCAGGGGGATCAGAACCACGAACCAGCGCACCGAATAGGCCGCCCCGCCGTAGTTGTTGGAAAGCAGTGAGTAGTTGGCCATGAGGGCCGCAACGCCCAGGGCGATGCACGCCGCCAGGACGCGGTCTTGGAGGGGCGGCAGGTCAAACCAGACCCCTTCGGCCCCGCCTTGGGGCCGGGGTCGGATGAGGGCCACGATCAGGCCGATGAGGCCCAGAAAGATCAAGGGGTTGTGGGTGAAGAAGCCTTTGGTTCCAAAGG
Organism: uncultured Thermodesulfobacteriota bacterium; assembly: GCA_964466355.1. Classification (GTDB taxonomy): domain Bacteria; phylum Desulfobacterota; class Desulfarculia; genus CAYXRH01. Next base: position 1,555 of record CAYXRH010000323.1, on the reverse strand, counting down.
TCATGTGCCACAGATAGCTCTCCCACTCCAGGATGCTGTCCCAGGCCAGTCCGCCCACGCCGGTGAGGGTCTCCTGGGTCCACACCGAGCCCGGGAAAATCATCAGCTCCGCGTGCATGTTCGGCGGCCGCCAGTCGCCGGTGATGGGCATGTTGATGATCAGATGCGCCGCTAGGGGGATGAGGCCGCCCAAGATGAAGGCCCCCCGGGCCAGGTGGCCGCGACAGCGGAAGATTAAGCCCCACACCGCCAAAGGAAGGCCGACCAGGGCCGAAGCGGGATCGATCGCCGGCGCCAAGGCGACGATGACGCCGTCGACGAGGGCGGCCTTAAAGGAAGCCTCGGCTTCGAGACGGCGCAGGAGGAAGATGCCCAGCATCAGCCCAGCCGGCAGGTGGTTGTTGAAGACAAAGGCGTAAGGCAGGGCGATGGTGCCCAGGAGAGCGACCAGCCCCAGAGGGATGTCCTCGACGCGGCGCAGCAAGAGGAAGAGGTAGATGAAAAAAGGCCCGCCCATGAAAGCCAGGGTCAGGACGTAGCTGGCCAGGCGGAGATGCTGGCCGAGGCCGAGGCCCGCGGCGTGGAGGGGAATGGCCGCCAGACCGGCCAGGAAGCCCAGGAGCGGCGCCTTGTCCGAGTAAAGGCGGTGGTGGGCCATGCACACGTCGCCGGTGAGTTGGGCCAGGAGGTTCTCCGGCTGGTCGATGGCCTGGGTGTGGTATTCACTCACCGACCAGGCGGCGGCCAGGCGGCTCTGATCGTTCCAGCTGGCCGGCCACGACCGGGTCAGATACAGCAGCAAGAACACCGCCAGGAGCAAGATCCAGCGATTGCGCCCCATTTTTATCGCCGCCTCCCTGGCTTTTCTCGGGTCTCTTCTCGGCCTGTGGCGTCGTGTCGGCCAAGTTAACACACCGCCGCCGCAATGACACCAAAAAATGGCCTGGGCCTGGGACCGCCGCCCCTGATAAAAAATCGGGGCCAAGGGTTCTGGCCCTCGGCCCGAACTCCCCGGCCCCAGATGAGGTGGGACCTTGTTTAAACGCGCTCCTTCACTCGTCCTTCTTAGGCTTCCAGGCCTCCCAGACCTTGCCCACCAGATTTGGTCCGGGCTTGAGGGTCGGCTGGCCCGGCCGCCAGCCCGAGGGCGTGGCCTCGCCGGTCTGACGCACGTGCTGGAAGGCCTGGATCTGCCGGATGGCCTCGGCCACGCGTCGGCCCACCGGCGGCGTCAGGACCTCCATGGCCTGAATGACGCCCTCAGGGTCAATGAGAAACCGTCCCCGGACGTCCACCCCGGCGGCCTCGTCGTGGACGCCGTAGACCCGCCCGATCCGGCCGCCGGCGTCGGAAAGCATGGGGAAAGGCACCCCTCCGGGGACCATCTTGCTCAGCTCCTCCTCCTGCCAGATCTTGTGGACGAAGCGGCTGTCCGTGCTCATGGCCAGAACCTGGGCTCCCAGGGCCTTGAAGTCGTCGTATCTGGCGGCGACCGCCGCCAACTCGGTCGGTCAGACAAAAGTGAAGTCACCGGGGTAGAAACACAAGACGACCC
>CAYXRH010000322.1:0-4896 GCA_964466355.1 uncultured Thermodesulfobacteriota bacterium | reverse complement strand
GAGTGGACGATCTGGGCGGCGTCAGCGGCCACTTCGGCCCCAGCGGCATCAGGCCCCGGTTCAGCGAGCGGTTGGAGAGCTACGGCATCAAATTGGAGCCGCGCCACTTCTCCGCCTCGGGGCCGAGCAGGAGGGCGCGGCCATGATGTGGGTCTTTTCGGGCCTGCTTTTTTTAAGCCTCGTCGCCGGGGCCGCGGCCCTCAAGGGCCTGGTCTACAAGGCCGAAGAGAGCCGGCAGGCGGCGCTTAAAAGGCGGCTTAAAGAGGTCAAACACACCGAAGCCGCCGGGGTGGCCAAGACGCTTCTCAAGGACACCTCGCTCTCCTCCATCCGGTTGCTCGATCGCCTCTTGGCCAGAGCCCCCCGGACCACGGATCTCCAAAACCTGCTCCTCCAGGCCGGCAGCCCCTTCAACCTGGGGGTCTTGATCCTTCTCTCGGCCACGCTGGCCACGCTGGGCCTCGTGGCCGCGGCCGTCCAGGGGTTTTGGCCAGGAGCCTTGGTCTTGTCTTCCGCGGGCGGGCTCTTGCCCGTGGCCTGGCTCAAGCGGAGGCGCCGCCGCCGTCTGGCCGCTTTTGACGAGCAGTTCCCCGAGGCGGTGGAGCTGATGGCCCGGGCCCTGAGGGCCGGGCACTCTTTCAGCTCAGCCGTGAGCATGGTCGCCGAGGAGCTGGAGGAGCCCGTGGCCGGCGAGTTCGCCAAGACCTTCGAGGACTACGCCTTTGGCAAGAGCCTCGAGGACGCCCTGGAGGGCCTGGTCAATCGGGTCGGGCTGCAGGACGTGAAATTTTTCGCCACCGCCGTGAACCTTCAGCGCGAGACCGGCGGAAATCTGAGCGAGATTCTGGACAACATCGGCTACATCATCCGCGAGAGGTTCCGTCTCATGCGCCACATGCGGGCCCTGTCCGCCGAGGGTCGCCTCTCCGGGACCATCCTTTTGCTGATGCCTCCGGCCATGCTCGGCGTCCTGTGGCTCACCTCTCCTGGTTACATCCAGGTCATCTTCGAGCACCCCCTGGGCCGGATGATGCTCGCCTTGGGGGGCTTGTTCCAAATCATGGGCATGATCGTCATCAAGCGCCTGGTCAAATTGGACGTGTGAGGGAGATATGTTTGGCTTGGAGATTGACTCAAGATCGGCTCAGGTGATGATCAGCCTCGCCTGGGGGCTGGTCGTCCTCGCCGCCGCCGCAGCGGCCTCAGGCCTCTTCCGGCGCAAAGACCCTGCCTGGCGCCGCCTGGACGGTCTGGCTGACCAGGGGCCCCGAGGCTTAAAAACAGAGGCCGGCCAGGGGCTCGGCCGGCGGCTGCAAAACCTGATCTCCCGCCTCTCCGCGCCGGCCAAACCGCGGGAGAAGTGGCAGCTCAGCCAGCTGCGCCAGGATCTGATGCTGGCCGGCTTCCGCGCCGAGGCGGTGAACGTATTTCTAGGCCTCAAGGTCCTCTCGACCCTGGCCTGGCCGGCTCTGCTGGTCCTGAGTCCGCTGCGCGACCGTCTGGCTGGACCGCTTTTGGCCGTGGCTCTGGCGGCCGCCGGCCTCGGAGGCCACATGCTGCCCGGGATTTTCTTGTCCCTGCTACGCCGCCGCCGGGCGGAGCGGATCACCAAGGAGCTGCCCGACGTTTTGGACCTCCTCGTCATCGCCGTGGAGGCCGGCTTGGGTCTGGACGCGGCCGTCAACCGGGTCGGCCGCGAAATGGTCGTCTCCGCGCCCGCTTTGGCCCGGGAGCTGGCTCTGATGTCCCTGGAGCTGAAGGCCGGCATCCCCCGGAACATGGCCCTCAAAAACCTGGCCGCCCGCTGCGGCGTGGACGAGGTGAGCAGCCTGGTGAGCATGCTCACCCAGGCCGACCGGTTCGGCGTCAGCGTGGGCCGCTCGCTGCGGGTTCATTCCGACGCCGTGCGGACCAAGAGACGACAAAGGCTCGAGGAGAAAGCGGCCAAGGTGCCGTTGAAGCTCCTTTTCCCGGTCCTTTTCCTCATCTTTCCGGCCATCATGGTCGTCGTCGCCGGCCCGGCCGTCATCCGGGTCAGCGAGAGCATCATGAAATAAGGGGGGCCTGAGAATGCAGAGCACAAAAAAGAAGTGGAGCCTGGGGTTGGTCGTTTTGGCGGCCCTGGTCCTGGCCTTGAGCGGCTGTGGAACCCCGGCCAAGCAGACGGCCAGGGGGTTGTACGATCATGAGGCCGACAAGCTCTTGGCCGCTCAGGCGGCGCGCGCCCAAAAGGTCAAGGAGGATGACTCCCCCTTGGACCCGGCCCAGTTGGAGGCCCACGGCGACGCCATGGCCATGAAGGGCGAATGGGTGGCCGCTTTGTTCCAGTACAACCGGGTCTTGGGCCTGATTCAGCCCGCCGAGCGCGGCCGGATCAGGGGCAAGATGGCGGTCATTCACCTGCGCAACGCCCAGTGGGCCCAGGCCGAGGCCCAATTCAAGCTCTTGATCGAAAGCAGGGATGACAACGCCGAGGCCTGGCAGGGTCTGGGCGTGGCCCGCCTGGCCCGAGGCGATCTGGCCGGCGCAATAAAGGCCCTCGTCAGGGCCGTGGAGCTGGAGCCGAACCGCTGGAAGGCCCACGACGCCTTGGGCATCGCCTGCAACCGGCAGGGCCGGCCGGAGGAGGCTTTGAAGCACTTAGACCTGGCCCTGAGCTTGAACCCCAGGTCTCCGGCCGTGCACAACAACCGCGGCATGGCCTTTTTGCTCCAGGGCGATCTGAGGCGGGCCGAGGAATGCTTCCGGCGGGCCCTCGAACTCGAGCCAAGCTACTCCCTGGCCAGCAACAACCTCGGCCTTCTCTACGCCCGCCAGGGCAGGTTCAATGACGCCCTGAAGGCCTTTGAGCAGGCCATTGGCCGGGCCGAGGCCCACAACAACGTGGGCTGCTTTTTGGCCTGGCAGGGCCGCTTCAGGGACGCGGCCGAGCACTTCCGCCAGGCCCTGGTGAACAGGCCCCAGTTCTACGACCTGGCTGACCGGCACCTGAACCAGATCTCGGACCGGCTGCGCTGAAAGGTCCTGATTTTAGGCCGCGGGTTGTGCCCCTCTGGGGCCGTGGTATGATGACCGTCGGTTCAGACGCCATCTGCGGAGTGTTGGATGGTCCGCGCCAGACGACGGCCCGGCCGAGGGGAGTCCTTTCTGTCTCTGCTCACGCTGCTGGCCCTGCTCGGGATCGGAATTTGGATCTTCAGCCAGCAGTTCAAATTCAATCCCGCCGTGGAGGCCGGCCGGACAACCCCCCCTGAGGGCCCGCCTTCCCTGGCCGCCCTGGCCTGGCCGGGTCTGAGGCCCCTGGGCGACCCGGAGAGGTTCAGCCCCGAGATCTTGTCGGATAAGATCAACGGCAAAGCCGAAGTGTACCTCTCCGCGGGGTTCGTCTCCCTGACCTGCCAGCGTTTCAGTCTCAAGGACCAGCCCGGATCTTGGCTGGAGATGTGCGTCTATGACATGGCCGCCCCCCGGCAGGCCCTGGCGGTCTTGACCGCCCAGCGGCGGCCTGGGGCCCAGCCCCTGGGGCTGGGGGAGCTGGCTTATCAGAGTCAAGGCTCGATCTTTTTTACTCGCGGCCGTTATTACGTCGAGATCATCGTTGCGGCCACCGAGGACCAGGAGGCCGGCCTGGCCCTGGCCCAGGCCTTTGTCCGCCAGGTCCAAGCCCCTCTTGAGCCGCTGCGCGAGGCGGCCCTCTTTCCCCAGGAGAACCTGATCCCCGAGAGTTTCTCCCTGATTGCGAGCGACGCTTTTGGGTTTGAGGGTCTTAATGACGTCCTCGTGGCCCGGTATCGGCTCCACGAGGAGGAGGTGACCGCCTTTGTCTCCCGGCGGGCCTCGGGCGAAGAGGCCGCGGCCCTGGCCCAGGCCTACCACCGCTTTTTAATCCAAAACAGCGGGGTAGAGGTCTTTGCGGCCAACGGGCCCGCCAAAGCCTGGATGGTCAAATTCATGGACTCCTTTGACCTGGTCTTTACCCATGGCCCCTTCTTGGCCGGGGTGCACCAGGCTGACAGCCAGAGCGCCGCCTTGGAGGTGGGCGTTCGCCTGGCACAGAGCCTCGTCAGGGCCGGGCCGTGAGCCTTTCTAGAGAAATCCCTGACCGGCGCGAGTTTCTCGGCCGCATTGCCAAGGCCGGGCTGGCCGCGGCCGGGGCCTTGGCCCTGGGCTATGGGCTCGGCCGCTCGCCCGGCTCAGGACAGATGAAGGACCGGGGAGCGAGGTTTCAACTACCCGACTTCTCCGTGCCCGGCACGGCCGGCCTGCTCAGCGTCGCCAGGGGTAAAGAGAGGGCCTCGACCCTCAACCGGGCCGTGGCCGCCGTGGGCGGCATGACCCGCTTCATCCAGCCCGGCGATTGCGTCCTGATCAAGGTCAACGCCGCCTTTGCCACGCCGCCGGCCCTGGGGGCGACGACCCATCCTCATCTCTTGAGCGAGACGGTGCGGCTTTGCTTTGAAGCCAAGGCCGCGGCGGTGAGGGTGATTGACAACCCCATCAATGACCCGGCGAGCTGCTTCAGGCTCTCTGGTCTGGCCCGGGCCGCGGCCGAGAGCGGGGCCAAGCTGTGGCTGCCCCGGGAGTCGTTCTTTGAGGCCGCCGACGCCCCGGGCGGGCGGTTGATTAAAGACTGGCCGGTTCTGGCCGCCCCCTTTGCGGGCGTTGACAAACTGATCGGCCTGGCGCCGGTGAAGGACCACCACCGGGCCGGAGCGTCCATGAGCCTCAAGAACTGGTATGGCCTCCTGGGCGGGCGGCGGAGCATCTTCCATCAGGACATAAATAGAATAATCAGCGAGCTGGCTGCCTTGGTCCGGCCGACCCTGATCGTCCTGGACGGCACCGCGGCCATGGTCGCCAACGGCCCCACCGGCGGCTCCCTGGCCGACCTCAAGC
>CAYXRH010000321.1:0-4901 GCA_964466355.1 uncultured Thermodesulfobacteriota bacterium | reverse complement strand
TCTATCTCCTGAAGGCACCATACTATATTACTCTTTAGATCGCAACTTGGTATTAAGCCGCGGTCCGCCAGGTCGAGGCCCAACTGCGAATGGCCGAGAAGGGACCGACCAAGGAACAGGTCGCCGTGGTCCAGGCTCAGGTGGCCCAAGCCGGGGCGGCTTTGGCCCAGGCCGAACAAAAGCTCGAGGAGACGGTGGTCAAAGCCCCCTATGATGGGGTGATCACGGCCAGATCCTGCGACAAAGGCGACTTCGTCGCGGCCGGGCAAGTGGTCCTGGAGATGGCCGACCTGTCGGTGCTGGAGGCGGACATGGCCCTGTCAGAGGTCTTTTCAACGGCGGTGCTGACCGGCCTGAAGGTGGATGTTCACATGGAGCACCTGGGTCTAAAGACCCAGGGGTGGGTGAGCGCCGTGAATCAAAGGATCGACCAAAAAACCCGCACCTTCCTGGTCAAGGTGGCCGTTGACAATCCGGCCGGCAGAATTAAGGCGGGCACTTTTTGCGCCGGCGTGTTTCATCCGCCCGCGGTGACCAACGCCTTGGCCGTGCCCAAAACGGCGGTCACGCGGGACGAGGGCCGGGCCGTGGTCTGGCGGGCCGACCAGGGCCGGGTCAATCGGGCCATCGTCGTTCTGGGCGCCGAGGACGACCGATTCGTCGAGATCCGGGACGGGTTGGCCCTGGGGCAGGCGGTCGTCATCAAGGGCCAGGCCGTCCTGGCCGAAGGCGACGCCGTGATCATTGACCACGACCCAGAGGCCTCCTGATTGCTCTGTCAAAGCTGAACCGCCCCTTTGTTGTATAATCCCTCCGGCGAAGGTTACACCAAAGGGGCGGACTCATGAATCCAGGTCGGGAAGTCTTTGTTCACCTCAATGATGTGCGGCTGTTTTACCTCGCCGCCGGCGCGGCCCTGGCCGTCTTTTGCTGGGGGGTCTGGCTCAAAATCAGAGAGTGGCGGGCCGCGGCTCCTGACAGGCAGAGGGGCTCGGCCCTTCAGGGCCTGAAGCAGGCCCTGGCGGACGGGTTTCTGGGCCGGCGCATTCTCAAGGACGACTTCTGGGCCGGGGCGGGCCACCTCGCTCTAGCCTGGGGCTTCATTGTTCTTTTCCTGGGCACCTTGGGCCTGGGCGTTGATCACTACCTCATTCCCTGGCTTCAAGGTTCAGCCTACCAGGTCTTTTCGTTCGTCCTGGACCTGGCCGGGGTCATGCTTCTGGCCGGCGTTGCCTTTGGTCTGATCCGGCGCTTAAGCGGCCGGCCCGAGCGCCTGGAGAGGAGGGGCGAGGATGTCTTGATCCTCGTCCTCTTGGCCGCGGCCGGGGCGTCCGGCTTTCTGGTCGAGGGGTCCCGACTGGCCCTCCAGCCGGAGCGCCCCGAGAGCTTCGCCTTTGTCGGCCAGGCCTTGGCCGCCTGGCTTCAGGTCGGCCAGGCGGCCTATGAGGGCCTCTGGTGGGCCCATGCCTTAATCTGCTTGGGCCTCATCGCCTGGCTGCCCTTCACCAAATTGATCCACGTCCTGGCCGGTCCGATCCAGCTTTACCTTGAGGCCCAGCCCTTAAGACCAATGGCCGGAGAGGCGGCCTTGATTTCAGGCCAGAGCGAAGTCATCAGCTTCTGGGCCTGCACCCGCTGCGGCCGGTGCGAGGCGGTCTGCCCGGCCTGGCTGGCCGGCGAGGGCTTCTCGCCCCGGGCCTTCATCGCCGAAATCAAGGCCGGCCGCGCGCCGACGGGCGTCTGGCACTGCGCCTCCTGCCGGGCCTGCTTCGAGGCTTGCCCCCTTCTCATCGGCCCGCCGGAGACGGTCTTCAAGGTCCGGGGACGGATCATCGAGTCCGGGGTGGACGTGCCGGCCGAGGCCATCGAGGCCCTGGAGAGCCTTCAAAAACACGCCAACCCCTGGGGCGCGCCGCGGCGGCGGCGGTCCGCCTGGACCCAGGGGCGGGCGGTCAAGGTTCTCGGAAAATCGGCTTCCAAGGCTGAAGTGCTCTATTTTGTCGGCTGCACCGCGGCCATCGAGACCCGGGCCCAGGGCCTGGCCAGAGCCTTGGCCGGAATCCTGGAGGCCCTAGAGGTGGATTTCGCCGTCTTGGGGGACCAGGAGCCGTGCTGCGGCGACGCGGCCCGGCAGTGGGGCGAGGTGGGGCTTTACGAGCTTTTGTGGGCCCAGGCCGCCGAGGCTTTGGCCCAGGCGCCGGTGAAGGAGGTGGTCTGCTCCTCGCCGCACTGCCTCCACGCCTTTTGCTCCGCCCATCCCCTCACCGCCGCCGCCTTGAAGGTCGACCTCCCCGTGCCGGCGGTGACGCACTACAGCGTTTTTCTGGACCGCCTGGCCGCCCAGGGGCGGTTGAAGCCGGGCCCGGTGGATCTTGGGCGGGTGACGTATCACGACCCCTGCTATCTGGGCCGCTGGCAGGGCGTGTTTGAACCGCCCCGCCGGCTGCTGCGCTCAATCCCGGGCCTGGAAATGGTCGAGATGGCCCATCACCACGCCAAAAGCCTCTGCTGCGGCGGCGGCGGCGGGCGGATGTGGCAGGACTTCGCGGCCCCGCAAAAGCCTTCCGAGCGGCGCCTCAAAGAGGCCGCCGCCGCCGGGGCCGAGGCCGTGGTCACGGCCTGCCCCTTCTGCCTGATCATGCTCGAGGACGGGCTCAAAACATCTGGCCTGGAGGGGCGATTGAAGGTCATTGACCTGGCGGAGCTGATTCACTCGTCCCTGTCGGCCTGATGGACCCGGGGGCGGTTGACCGTCCAGCCGGGGTGGGTCAGGCCCAGCTTGGCGATCTTGTAATTCAGCGCCCGCCTGGTGAGGCCCAATTGCCGGGCCGCCTCTTTCTGGCTCCAGTTGGTCCTCTCCAAGGCGTCGAGGATGAGCCCCTCCTCGGCCTGGGCCAGGGTCAAGCCCTCAAGCCCTCTCTGCCTCACGGCGGCGATCAGGTCCTGCCGGGACGTGGTCGCGGAGCCGATGGGCGGGCCGAGGCCCAGATCCTCGGGCCAGACCTCGGGTCCGGGGGCGAGGAGGGCCGCCCGCTCCATGGTGTTTCGAAGCTGCCGGATGTTGCCCGGCCAGGGATGGCGCTCCATGTAGCTGAGCGTCTGAGGGGGCAGAAAGAGGGGCTCCCGCTTCAGCTCCTGACGGCAGCGCTCCAAAAAGAGTTCGGCCAAGGGCTTGATGTCTTCGGTGCGCTGGCGCAGAGCCGGGAGATGGATGGTGATGACGTTGAGGCGGTAATACAAGTCCTCCCTGAACCGTCCGCTCCTGAGCTCGACCGCGGGGTCTTTGTTGGTCGCGGCCATGATCCTCACATCCACCCGCTTGCTTCGAGACGAGCCCAGCCGCTCAAAGGTCTTCTCCTCCAAAACCCGCAAAATCTTGGCCTGGGTCAGGGGAGGCATGTCGCCGATCTCGTCCAGGAGAATCGATCCGCCGTCGGCCTGTTCGAAGCGGCCGACCCTGTCCTTGATGGCGTTGGTGAAGGCGCCGCGGACGTGGCCGAAGAGTTCGCTTTCGAGGAGGGTTTCGGGCAGGGCGGCGCAGTTGACCTCCACGAAGGGCTGGGCGGCCCGGGGAGAGTTGAAATGGATCAGCCCGGCCATGAGGCCCTTGCCCGTGCCGGTCTCGCCGGTGAGGAGGACGCTGTGGCGGCTTTGGGCCACCCGGGCGGCCAGATCGAGGACCCGCCGCGAAGAGGCGGCGAGGGCGATGACGTTTTCGGTGCGGTGGATCAGATCCTGGGTGTGGCGGAGGTAGTCTTGGGATCTGGTCAGCCGCCGCCGGGCCAGGGCCGCCTCGGCCACGGCCGTGATCCGCTCCAGGGGCGAGGAGCCTTCGATGATCTCCTCAGGCTCCAGGCCGAGTTGGGCCGGGGCGGCGGCCAGGCGCCGGGGGGCGGTCAGGGCCAGACGCTCGGCCTGGCCGAGGCGGCCCAGGAGGGCCTTGATCGCCGGCGCGTCAACCTCTTTGAGGGAGGTCAGGTCTAAAATGAGGAGGTCCACCTCCCGGGTCTTGAGGTGGCGCTGGGCCCCGGCGGGGGTCTCGGCCCGCAGGACCTCGTGGCCGGTCTCGACGAGCCCGCGGCCAAGCTTTTTGAGTCTGGCCGCCTGGCCGAGGATGAGGAAGGTGGCCATCCAGCCTCCTGATCGGTCTTGAATAATAGCACATCTTGTGCTGGAATCCGCATCCAGATCTTGAACGGTCAGGAGGGCCGGTGAGCCCTAAGACCAAAAGAACCTACCGGCAGTGGGTCAAGCCGGCCGGATTGGTGACCTTTCGGGCGGCCGTCAAAGAGACCGATCTCTTGATCTCGGCCGCCTGGGATCTCACCTCGGCCGCGCTGGCGGCCACATTGACCCAGCGGCGCTTCGTGGAGGAGCGCATCATCGCCCAGCCCGAGTTCCTCAGCTCATTCACGCCCCTGCCCCAGGACCCCTTGGCCCCGGAGGTGATCAGGGAGATGCTCGAGGCCGCCTTCAAGGCCGGCACCGGCCCCATGGCCGCCGTGGCCGGGGCCCTGGCCGGACAGGTCGGCCGGGCCCTTCTGCTTTTAAGCCCCGAGGTGATCGTGGAGAACGGCGGGGACCTGTTCCTCGCCGCCCAGCGGGACGTGACCGTGGCCCTCTTCGCCGGATCGTCGCCCCTCTCGGGCAAGCTCGGCCTCAGTGTCCCGGCCCAGGCCCAGCCCCTGGGGATAGGCACCTCCAGCGGCCGCTTCGGCCACTCCTTGAGCCGCGGCCGGGCCGACGCGGCCACGGTGGTGGCAGAGTCGCCGGCCCTGGCCGACGCCCTGGCCACGGCCCTGGGCAACCGGGTCAGGGCCAAGGGCGACATCGAGCCGGCCCTGGACTGGCTGGCGCAGCGTTCCGGGGCCAAGGGCGGGGGGGTCATTCTCAGGGGGCAC
>CAYXRH010000320.1:0-4941 GCA_964466355.1 uncultured Thermodesulfobacteriota bacterium | reverse complement strand
ATCAAAACACAACTCCTCGGGCGCCTCATCGAGGGCGAAGATCTTGACCGCGGCGGCGTCGTCTCCGGCCCGGGGCCGGCCCTCGGCCCGGGCGATGAAGACCACGGAAAGGGTGTGCCGTCTCGGGTCGCGGTCCGGGCGCGAATAGACCTTCAACTGACGCACCAGGCGGACCTCCAGTCCGGTCTCCTCCCTGGCCTCTCTCCTGGCCGCCTCTTCGGCTGATTCGCCGTAATCGATGAACCCGCCCGGCAAGGCCCAGCCCAAGGGCGGGTTGCGCCGCCGGATGAAAACTAGGCCCGGGCGGTGGGATGAATCAGGACATTGGATGATGATGTCAACGGCCGGGACCGGGTTGCGATAAACTTTGACCACACCCCCGCGCTCAGGACCGGTGACTTTCTGGCCAGACACCTCTAGCGCCTGTAGACCACCACTGCTTTGGCCCCAGAGGGCGTGACCAGCCGGTGCTTGAGGCGGGCGTCGAAGTAGACGGTCTGACCCGACTTGAGGGGCACTTTCTTGTTCTCAAACTCGAGGGTGGCGCTCCCGTCCACAAGATGGAAGCCTTTGTAATGATCCTCTTGGGACCAGTCCATCTCTTTGTCTGCCTTGAGGTCGAGGAGCAAAACCCCCAGATCGTCATCAACGATCCCCTCGGGGAAGATGGCCGTGTAGGCGGCCGGACCGTGGGACCAGGTCTTGATCTTGGGGGCCTTGAGCCGAAGCATGGTCCGCTTCTTGTCGTGGATGAAGTCAGTGACGGGCCGCTCGAGGTGGTGGGCGATCTCGACGACCAGCTTGACCGAAGGCGAGACCTGTCCGGTCTCGATGCGCTGAAGGGTCATGATGGAGATGCCGATCTTTTCAGAAAAGGCCTTCAAGGACCAGCTTTTTGCCTTGCGAGCCTGACGGATGGTTTGGCCGAGTCCTATCATTTTTGACCTCCCTAATCCTTCAACACGACGATGGCCTTGGCCCCGCCGGCGCTCTTGGTGCGTTGCTTGAACTGGGAATCAAAGTAGAGGCTTTCTCCAGCCTGGAGGCGCACCTTGCGATCATCAAATTCGAACTCGGCTTGTCCTTCGAGGAGATGGCAGCCCTCGAACCTAAGTTCAGGCTTCCACTCGTCCACGCCACCCGGCTTCAGCTCCGAGGCCCAGATCGACAGACCCTCAGCCACCACGCCATCGGGAAAGAGGCACTTCATGACCGTCTGGGGGCGTTTTTGAGTGGGCAGGTCCTTGGCCTTGAGATGAACCAGCTTCCTCTCCTTGTCAGAGACGAACTCCGTCACCGGCAGTCCGAGCTGATAGGCGATCTCGGTGAGCAGTTCAACCGACGGCGAAACTTTGCTCGTCTCGATCCGCTGGAGAGTCATGATCGAGACCCCGATCAGGCCAGAGAGTCTTTTCAAGGACCACCCTCGGGCTTGACGCTCCTGACGGATCTTTTGCCCTAGATTAATCATGATCGCCCCTTTCTCATCCCCCGGTTATTCAAAATCGATTATCGACATAAATAACATTACTCTATGGCCCAATCAACGTCAAGGGCTCTCAAGCTCAAAAGCAAATCCCTTTTAAAAAGGCCGTGAATATGATTTTTGAAGGGACGCGTCATTCCCGCCGTGGCCATCCTAACTTAAGCGGTGGGTGTTTTGAGATCGGCTTCATTGATCAGCCTCGGGCGCCTATTGATCGCCTCTGCGGCGAAATATCAACTTTGATTTAGGGCGGACGGTCTAAAAAACCGTTAAATGAGGCCGCTTGGGATGAGCTTCAATCAGCGGAGTAATAAGGGTGCCAATCCCCTTGGCGGGTCTTGGCGGTCTTCATGCACAGAACCTCGTTGGTCCGGGTGTGATAGAGAACCCGCCGGCTCTGGCGGCCGCCGATGTCCTCGGAGATGATGGGGATGCGCGACTTCTTGAGAATCCGTTTGGCTGTCTTGACGTTTTTCCGCCCGATGTCCTTGGCGTAGGCGTAACGGTGACCCCCGCCGAAAAGCTGGGCCTCCAAGTTCTCCTTGCGGGCGCCCATCTTTAAAAGCATCTTGATCAAGGTGGCCACGGCCACGGCGCCGAATTTTGAGGTGGACTTGTCACGGCGGTGGGGCCGGGGGTAACGGAAGTGGCTCATGCCGCCGATGCCCAACACCCGGTCCCAAAGGCACACGGCCACGCCGGAGCCGACGATGGCGCTGATGAGGGACGGATCGGAATTGACGAAAATGTAGCCTGGCCGAAGATGGTAGTGAAAAGGCTCTATGTCGCGGCCTGGAGATTCATGCATGGCCCGCACCTCAATTTATTGTATATCAACCACCTCCACATACCACACTTAAAAAATGGGCGCAAGCCCTATTTTTTTCAAATGGGGCTTGATTACAATATCATATCACCTTTCGGCTTCCTCGAATCCCTTCTCAAGAGGGCTCAACCTTCTTTTGAGGACCGGAGGCGCCTGGTCTCAATGGGCGGCGCGCCTCCGGTGCCGACGATGTAGGCTTCGATTCCCTTGGCGATGCCCTGAGCGACTTCTTTGAGATAGCTCTCCGTGGCCAGCCGGCGGCAGTCGGTTTTGTTGGTCCCGAAGCCGATCTCGATCAGAATGGCCGGCATCTGGGCGCCCAACAGAACGTAGAACGGGGCCTGCTTCACGCCCAGAGAACGCACGCCCTCGTATTGCGCCTCCAAGTGCCGGATCAGGCTGCGCTGGATCTGAAAGGCGAGGCGATTGGACTCGTTGATCTTGGTGTTGAGCAGGAGATCGTTGAGGATGGACTGGAGGTCAGAGATGGACTTGGTCGTGGTGGCGTTCTCGCGGGCGGCGAGGTCGATGGCCCTCTCGTCACTGGCCAGGTTGAGAAAGTAGGTCTCCACGCCGCACAGACGCTTGTCTCGGGCGGCGTTGACGTGGATGGAGATGAACAGGTCGGCGTTGGAGGTGTTGGCGATGGCCGTGCGCTCCTCAAGAGGCACGAAGACGTCCCGGTCGCGGGTCATGACCACTTTGACGCCCAGCTTCTTCTTCAACATGGCCGCCAGGTGGCGGGCGACGATGAGGGTGATCTTTTTCTCCCGCAAAGCCTTGTAGCAGGTCCGGGCGCCCGGGTCCCGGCCGCCGTGGCCAGGGTCGATGACCACGGTCCGGACGCCCAAGCCCAAGGCCTTGGCGATGCTCGGCCCGGCCTCTTCCTGGGCCGGGCCCCGGGGGACCTTGGCCGGTTTGGCCTCGGGCTTTGTTTTGGCCGCGGCCGTCTTGGGGCCGGTGACGTCGATGACGACCCGCTCGGGCGAGCTCAAGGCAAAGACGTGGTAGCCGTCGATGGAGACGATGTCCAGGACGACCCGCACCGTGGAGCGGTCGAACTGACCCATCCGCGCCTGGCGCAGGTGTCCGTCGGCGATGGTGATCATCTGCTCGCCCTGGTCGCCGAGTCGGACGCCCTCGAGATCGACGTACAGCCGCGCCGGCTTTCCGACTTCAGGATCAGGCCTGAGCATGTGGCTGGAGAATTTGACCGCTCCGGTGACGTCCACGACGACGCGGGTGTAGGAGACGGTGGACCAGTGCCGCAGACCGGTGACCGAGGCCTCGCCGGGCGGGGCGGCCAACGGCGGGGCCATCTTGTCCGCCTCCCCCTGTTCGGCGTCCTGGTTCTCGTCCGCGGCATCCAGCCCCCTCTGGGGCGGTTCGGATTCAAGTTTGGGAGTTAGAGCCCCTTCGTCCTCCTGACCTCTCCGCGTCTTGGCCGATTTTATCATCGCGCCCTGGGGAGATGTCTTGGGCTGCCGGCCGAGGGAGCGAAGCCTCTGCCGGGCCTGGGGGACCATGTCGCCGTGGGGGAATTTGATCTCAACCTTCAGGAACTCAGCGTAGGCGTTGACCTCGTCCTTTTTCAGATCCAGGAAGATCTGGCCGATATGATACTGGGCGTCGTCGGCCAGGGAGCTCAAGGGATAGCGGTTTATCAAGCGCCGGAAGGAATCAATGGCCTCCTCCAGAACGCTCGGCTGGGCGGTGACTCGGTAGAGCAGGGTGTTGAGGCGGCCGAGCCGGAAAAGGTACTTCGCCCCGGCGGCCGAGGCGGCGTAATGTCGGAAGAGGTCCTGCTGCATCTGGAGGCAGTGTATGATGTCCGTCTGGGCGGGCGAGTCAGCGGCGATGAGCTGGTGATAGCAGGCCTCGGCCTTGGCGGCGTGGAGCGGGACGGCCGCTCGGACCGGCGAGGAGAGGATCAAAATGGCCAGGACCGCGGCCCAGAGGCAACCGGCCGTTGGTCCAAAGTCGAGAGCCGATCTTTTTGAGACGGCCATTCAGGCCAACTCCTTCAGTTCGGCCAGAATGTTCAGCGCCTCCAAAGGGGTGATGGTCAAGGGGTCGATCTCAGCCAGGCGCTTGTGAACCTCATCCGAGGCCACCGGTTGGGCGAAGAGCGTCGGTTGGGCCGGATCCTCCAGGCGAAGGAACAAAGCCTCGGGCGCGCCCGCCTCCAGCCCGGCGAGGACCTCCCGGGCCCGCTCGATGACGCCGGGGGGCAAACCGGCCAAACGGGCGACCTCAATGCCGTAGGAGCGGGAGACGCCGCCCGGCGTCAAGGTGCGCAGGAAAACGATGCGCGAGCCTATTTTTTTGACGGCCACGGTGTAGTTCTTGACCCGGGGCTTTATCCCCGCCAGCTCGACCAGCTCGTGGTAGTGGGTGGCGAGCATGGTTTTGACCCCTCGACCGCCCACATCATGCAAAAACTCGGCCACGGCCCAGGCCAGGGCCAGTCCGTCAAAGGTGGAGGTCCCCCGGCCGATCTCGTCCAGGATGGCCAGGCTCTGGGGCGTGGCCCGGCTCAGAATGCGGGCCGTCTCGGACATCTCCACCAGAAAGGTGGACCGCCCCTTGGAGAGCTCGTCGCCGGCCCCGACCCGGGTGAAGACGCGAT
>CAYXRH010000319.1:0-4949 GCA_964466355.1 uncultured Thermodesulfobacteriota bacterium | reverse complement strand
GGTCCACCTGGACCTTGATCTGGTTGAGGGAGTCGGCCAGCTCCTGGATCTCCTCTCCCTGGGGCAGCTCTCCCTTCTCGCGGAGCTCCTCCATGATGGTCTCGGCCAGGGTCTGCTCGGCCTTGATGATCTGGAGGGGGTTGTTGATCTCGTGGGCGAAGCCGGCCGACATCTCGCCGATCTCGGCCAAGCGGCTGGCCATGATTAGTTGTTGATTGAGCCGGCTCTTCTCTTCGTCGGCCCGCTCCATGCGGGCGATGATGCGGTTGGTCATGTACAAGGCCAGGGCGACGATCATCACTCCGCCGAGGATGGTTGTCAGGGCCACCAGTCCGGCGGCTGACCGCAGCGCCTTGAACGCGTCCGCCTCTTCCTGCCTGACGACTAAAAGCCAGTGGCCGTCCTTGAGCCAGGCCGTGGCCCAGAGATAGCTCTCCCCGGTGGAGTCCTTTTGGACGAAAGTCCTGATCCCCTCCCGCGGCGCCAGAGCTTCGATGTCGTCCGGATTCTTTTCCAAAAGATCCCCGCCGGAGCGGCGTTGAGTCTGAAAGATCCCCTCTCGATTCAGGATGTAGGCCTCGCCCGTTTTGCCGATTCGAACCTTTTCGACCATGTCCGTGAACATGAGCGTGTCAATGGTTGCCCGAATGACCCACACTCTTTGATCGACATGCTTGGCGAAGGCGATGACGAAATGAGGGACTTTTCGATAACCCAGAAATATGTTGCTTATATAGTACCCTCTCTTCATCACCTCCTGAAACCACTCCGCCCGCCCGTAGGATTTACCGGTCAGCTCGTACGGTCCGACATAAGCCACGTGGGTCCCGGCCTCATTGAAGACGCCCAGGTCCACGAAGGCGGGCGACTTTTTTTGGAGATCAAAAAAAACGCGCCTCAGCGTGGCCGGCCGAGTGATGTGGTCATAGGTGTAAGTGTCGGCGATGAATTGCAGATCCGCCTTGCGCTCGCTCAAGAACATCTCGATCACGTGGCGATGGTCGTCCACGACCCTGACCATTCTGGAGATGGTTGAGTTTTGAAGTGAAGTGACGAAATAGTAGTAGCCGATGAGGAGAACGGCGGCGAAGGGCACAAAGGGCACGACCATCATGATGGCCAGCAGCTTGCCCTTCATGCTCTTGTAACCAGATTTGATCACGACCCAGGCCCGCTGGGGCGGCCGTGGATGATCCCGCGGCGCTGATAATTGAGCAACATCTTGTAATCAAAGTTAAATGCCGACACTCGCCCTTCTTGATCCTTTTTGAATCCTCCGCCGCTTCGAGCGATCATCACCCTTCAGACCTCGGCGTTTGCAGCTTCGCCTGCTTCCTGAACGGCAATACCTGTGCCAATCCATCCGCCTCAAGCGACGACCGGGTCAGGAAGGTCGAGCGCCTGAGGGTCATCACCGCCAATCTCTCAATGTAATTGAGCTTTCTTTGGCGTGGCCCCAAAGTTCAGCCAGCCGCGGCGGGGGCTAGATTTCTCGGGCCCCCGGCGCGGCGAGCGGGCCGGCTCAGCCGGCGGGGCGTCGGTTTTTCTTACGGGTTGTAAAGGTGATCGTCACTCCAGCCGCACCGCTTTCAAGCCGGGCCTCTTGGTTCTTTCCGTCGGCGGGGCGGACTGTTAAGATAAAATCAAGGGTTAATGATCATGAGAGGACGTGCCTGGCAGAACCTGGCCTCCATCTTTTTTGTCTCCGCCGGGGCCTTGACCTTTGAGGTCGTTCTGACGCGCGTCTTTTCCTTGATGTTCTGGCATCATTTCGCCTCCCTCCTCATCGCCCTGGCCCTGACCGGCTTCGGAACGGCCGGCTCCCTGACGGCCGTGCTTGCCCCTTGGCTCAAACGCGGCCGTCAGAGCCTTTTGGCGGCCACGGCCCTGGGAGCCGCGGCGAGCATGGTCCTGAGTTATCTGGCCGTTTTGGCGGTTCATCTGGAGCCCTTGAGCCTGGCCTGGTCTTGGCGGGCCTGGCCAGACCTGGGCCTCGTCTGCCTCAGCCTGATGATTCCTTTTCTGCTGGCCGCGGCCCACATCGCCTTGGTTTTGGCCTGGGCGAAATCCGTGGCCCAGACCTACGCCTCCAACCTGGCCGGGTCAGGCGCTGGCTGCCTCATCGCCGCGGTTGCCTTGAGCCATCTCCCGCCCCACCAGGCCATTTACGCCGCCGTGGGGCTGACCCTGCTCGGCTTCGCCTCTCAGGTGCCGGGCCTGGGGCCGCGTCCGGTCCGCCTTCTCCTCGTCTCGGCCGCCGGAATGGGCCTCCTCCTCGTCGCCGCCCCCCTGCCCTTGCGTTTTGAGCCCTTCAAGGACCGCTCCGCCGTTCTGGCCGCCCAGGGAAGCCGACTGGAGCACCGGGCCGTGGGGCTGAGGGGCGTGGTCGAGGTCATCGGCGGGCCGGCCTTCCACTACGCCCCTGGCCTCGCCCTGGGCTGCCCGACGGGGCTGCGGTTGCAGAAGGGTCTTTTTTTGGACGGCGATCTTTTGGGCGCCGTCAGCCGCCTCGAACCTGAAGAGCCGCGGCCCCAATTCGTCTCCTGCCTCTTGAACTGTTTGCCACACCTCATTTTTCAGCCCCAACGGGTGCTGGTGGTCAATCCTGAGGGCGGCCTGAGCCTCATCTGCGCCCTGGGCGGCCCGGTCGGAGAGATAATCGCCGTGGAAGACAACCCCGAGATCAAGAACCTCATGAGCGGCCCTCTGGCCAAGTTCAGCGGCGACATCTATCGCCGGCCCGGAGTGAGCCTCATCCGGGCCGACCCGGCCGTCTTCATCTCCCGGACGCAAAAAAAATTCGACCTCATCGTCCTGGGCCAAGGGGCGCGGTGGGGTTCAGGCTCGGCCTCTGGCCTGGGCGTCAGCCGCCTGTTGACCGTCGAGGACCTCGTCTCCCTTTTAAGCCTCCTCAGGCCTGACGGCGTCTTGGCCGCGTCCGGCCCCTTGATGGCCCCGCCGCGGGCCTCGATCAAGCTTCTGGCCGCCGCGGCCGAGGCCTTGAAGCGATCAGGGGCCGAGGTCAGGAACGGGCTGGCCCTGATCAGGGACTGGAAGACGGTCCTCATTCTGATCAAACCCCGCGGCTTCACCGAGACGGAGATCAAAGAAATCAAGGCCCGGACCAAGTCCCTCGGATTTGATCTTTCCTGCCTGCCTGGGTTGAAAAAAGATGAGCTGAATCAATTCCACCATCTGGCCGGCGAGCCCCTGCACCAGGCGGCGAGCATGATTCTCGGCGGTCAGGCCGAGAAGCTCTTTGAGAGCGCCTACTTCCGTCTCCGGCCCGCCACCAGGGACCGGCCGTATTTCTTTCACTTTTTTTGCCCCCGGACCCTGAAATTAATCCTCAGACCAAAGGCGGCCCGCCACCTGCCCGTGACCGAGTGGGGTCTGCTCTTCACCTGGGGCGGCCTGGCGATCATCATCCCCGCCGCCGCTGCGGGCATAATCCTGCCCCTCAAAAAATTGAAGCCCCGCCCGCGAGGCCTGGTCTATTTCAGCCTCATCGGCCTCGGTTACATGATCGCCGAGGTGTCCTTATTGCAGGAAGCCATCTACAAGCTGGGCCGGCCGGCTTTGGCCGTGCCGCTGGTCATCGGGCTTTTTCTTCTGGCTTCAGGGACGGGCTGCCTGATGTGGGGCCAGCGGCGGCCTGGCTGGTTCGCCGTGGCCATCGCCCTGGCCCTGCCCCTGACTCTCGTGGCCCTGCGCCACGGCCCTGGGGCCCCGATCCTGGCCGGATTGACCCTCGTCCCGGTCGCTCTCCTCATGGGCGCGCCCTTTGCCGGGGGCTTGGTCCATCTGGTCGGAGAGCGAGCCGAGGCCCGGGCCTGGGCCTTTGGGGTCAACGGATTCTTCTCCGTGGTCGGCGCCCTCGCCGCCGCCCTGCTCTGCCTCGACGCCGGCCACTTCACGGCCGTCCTGAGCGCCGGGGCGTGCTATCTTGTGGCCGGGTGGTCTTTCAGAGGAGGAAGGTCATGATTAAAACCGTCGGTCTCTTTGGGCTTCTCGCCTCCCTTATTTTAGTTATCTCAGCCACTTGTGTCGCCGGTGACGACAAAGATGAGTACTTGAATCAGCGATTGAAAATGGTGGCCGAGCAGATCGAGGCCCGGGGGGTGAGCGACGCCTTGGTCCTGGCGGCCATGCGCCAGGTGCCCCGCCACCTCTTCGTGCCGGCCCAGGAGCGCTCCCAGGCCTACGGCGATCACCCTCTGCCCATCGGCTACGGCCAGACCATCTCCCAGCCCTACATCGTGGCCTACATGACCGAGGTCTTGAGGCTGACCGGCCAAGAAAAGGTCCTCGAAATCGGGACCGGCTCCGGGTATCAGGCGGCCATCCTGGCCGAGACGGCCAAAGAGGTCTACTCCATGGAGATAATTCCTCCGCTTCACGCCCAGGCCAAGGCCAGGCTGGCCAGCTTGGGCTTTGAAAATGTGTCGCTCAAGGCCGCGGACGGCTACTTTGGCTGGCCTGAGGAGGCCCCGTTTGACGGCATCATCGTCACCTGCGCTGCGGCTCACATCCCACCGCCCTTGATCCGACAGCTCAAGCCCGGCGGGCGCATGGTCATTCCGGTGGGGCCGTCCATGTTCATCCAGGATCTGATCCTGGCTCAAAAGGACAAAGGGGGCCGGGTGACCACCCGCTCCCTCATGGCCGTGCGCTTCGTGCCCTTGGTCCGGGACAAGTGACGCGGCCTCCCCGCCCGCTTACCTAAAACTTAAGGGACGCAACTCTAGGACTCGCCCTTGCCCCTGGGACTAGGTTTTTGCTAAACAAGATCCATGCCCCTCATGCTCTGGGCCGACGAAAAAGGCCGCATTCTGGATCATCCCCAGCTCGAGATGGCCGGCTTTTGTGGATCAACCCCGACGCGGCCCCGAGAATCACAGCTCGCCCCCCTGCCCGAACACGCCCGCTTGTTCTATCTGCCCCACTGC
>CAYXRH010000318.1:0-4969 GCA_964466355.1 uncultured Thermodesulfobacteriota bacterium | reverse complement strand
ATCGCCGACGAGCCGACCACGGCCCTGGACGTGACCATCCAGGCCCAGATTCTGGATCTGATGAATCAACTCCGCCAGGACTTCGGGGCTTCGATTCTGCTGATCACCCACGATTTGGGGGTCGTGGCCGAGATGGCCGACCGGGTGGCCGTCATGTACGCCGGCCGGATCGTCGAGGCGGCCGCGGTGAGGCCGCTCTTCGCCGCGCCGAAACACCCCTACACCCAGGGGCTCATGGCCTCGGTGCCCCAGATGGATCGGCCGGTGCCAGCAAACAGGCTCCTCAAGACCATCCCCGGCGTGGTCCCCAGCCTGTTCGACCTGCCGCCCGGATGTGCTTTCCAGGAGCGCTGCGATGAGGTCTTGGAGCGCTGTCGGCAGGAGGAGCCGGCTCTGAGGGACGTCGGTTCGAACCACTGGGTGAGGTGCTGGCGGCATGGCTGACCAGACCCTTTTAATCATTGAGGATCTGAAGAAGCACTACCCCGTCTCCGGCGGCGGGCTGCTGAGCCGCAAGAAGATTGCGGTCAAGGCCGTGGACGGGGTCAGCCTCGAGGTTTTTAGGGGCGAGACCTTTGGCCTGGTCGGGGAGTCGGGCTGCGGCAAGACGACCCTGGGGCGCTGCGTTTTGCGCCTGGAGGAGCCGACCAGCGGCGGCGTCTTCTTTGAGGGCCGCGACGTCCTGGCCTTTGAGGCCAAGTCGCTCAGGAGCCTAAGAAAGGAGATGCAGATAATATTTCAGGACCCTTACTCCTCCTTGGACCCCCGGCAGACCATCGGCCGCATCGTCTCAGAGCCCTTGAGGGTCCACAGGGCCCTCACCAAGGCGGAGCTGAGGCGCCGGGTCGAAGGCCTCTTGGAGGTGGTGGGCATGCTGCCCGAACACCTCCACCGCTACCCCTACGAGTTCTCGGGCGGCCAGCGCCAGAGGATCTGCGTCGCCCGGGCCCTGGCCCTCAACCCCAAGCTGATCATCGCCGACGAGCCGGTCTCGGCCCTGGACGTGTCCATCCAGGCCCAGATATTGAACCTGCTCGTGGAGCTGCAGCGCCAGTTCAGCCTGACCTATGTCTTCATCTCCCACGACCTGAGCGTGGTCAGGCATTTGTGCGACCGGGTGGCGGTGATGTATTTGGGCCGCATCGTCGAACTGGCCGAGGGCGGAGAGCTTTACGCGCGGCCCTGGCATCCTTACACCCAGGCCCTCCTGTCCGCCGTGCCGGTGGCCAATCCTGATTTGAAGCGGCGCCGGATCCACCTGGAGGGGGACGTGCCCAGTCCGATCAACACCCCCCCGGGCTGCGCCTTTCATCCGCGCTGCCTTCACCGCCAGGAAGAATGCTCCCGCGCGGCGCCGATCATGATTGAGCTTGAGCCCGGCCACTTCGTGACCTGTCATTATCCTGGGGTTCGCTGAGAGGCTTGAGGCTGGTTGGCCGTCATTCAAGGGGCTGAGGAAAGGAGCCACCGGCTCCTTGTTTTGGGCAATCTGTTCGTCGGAGAGACGGCCTAGCTTTTGGGCAGGGCCTCCCAGAAGGCTCTGAGCTTGGCGAAGTACGCCTCCCCGCCGACGAGATAGGTGTCGTTGTGCCCCGCGCCCTGGAGAACGTAGAACTCCTTGGGTTGGTTGGCCGCCTGGAACAGGGCGCGGCCGAGATCGAGGGGCACGATGTCGTCCTGGTCGCCGTGGATGAAGAGCACCGGCGCCTCGACCCGGCCAATCCACTCCACGGCCCGAAAGCGCTTTTTCAAACCGCTCTCTAAAAATGGCAGATGAAAGTGAACCCTGGCCATGGCCCCGAGGTGGGTGAAGGTCGACTCCAGAATCAGCCCGTCGCAAGGATGGTGGGCTCCGATGTAGGTCGCGGCCACGCCGCCCAGGGAGCGCCCGAACACGACCAGCTTGGCCCTGCGGCTGTCGGCTCTGCGGCGGGCCTGGGCCTGGGCGGCCACGGCGTCGAGATAGAACCCCTTTTCAGAGACGCGGCCCTGGCTCAAGCCGTAGCCCCGGTAGTCAAAGGTGAGGACGCTGACGCCCAGGCGGTGGAGCCGGACGATGTTGTCCAGGCGGTGGGAGATGTTGCCCGCGTTGCCGTGGCAGAAGAGCAGGACCGGCTGGCCTTCCTGGCCCGGCATCCACCAGCCGTGAAGCCGGGTTTGGTCGCCGGCCTCAAACCAGACCTCCTCAAACTCCAGACCCGCCTCAGCCGGCGTGTGGGTGAGCCTCTTGTCCGGGAAGAAGACCTGGCTTTCAATGAAGCGGTCGCAGCCGATGGTCAAAAGACCCATGATCGTCACCCCGCCGAGGGCCAAACAGGTTATCCTCAAAAGCCTCCGGGCCTGATTTTGGTCGGTCGGATTCAATCCAGGTCGGCCACTAAAACGTGGACCCTCCCTGGCCCGTGCACGCCCGTGATCAGGGTCATCTCGATGTCGGCCGTGAGGCTGGGGCCGGTGGCCAGGCTCACGGCGCTGGGCAGGCGTTTGTCCTTGAGCCACCACTCCTGAATCAAGGCCAGGGCGTCGGCTAGCTCGGCCAGCCGCTGCTCTGGCCTGATCACGGCCAGGTGGATCAAGGGCAGCAAGGAGGTCGCCCTGGCCCAGCCCTTTTGGGTCTTCAAGACGAGGGTCCCTGAGTCGGCCACCAGGGCTTCGGCCCCGGTGAGGCCCAGGTCAGCCTGGGAGGGATCAGAGATGATCTCAACCCCGCACTGGGTCAAAATTTGGCCAAAACCCAGGCCTTCGAGCAGGGGGTGGGGCCACTGCGCCGCGCGGCGGATAGAGTGTTGGTCGATTATGGCCCTCGTCACGGCTCTGACCTGGTCCCTTGTTTTGGCCCGGTGGAGGGTGGCCGCAACGGCGGATGATCGCCTTTCGGTCTCCCCCCAGGGTTCGTCAACCTTCAGCCAGCGCGGCCCGGTTTTGATCGAGGCGGCGCCGTGGGCGTGAGCCTGTTTATTATCCACGGCCTGCGCCAAGGCGGCCAAAATCTGCTCGCGGGATTCGAGGCTCACTTCCCGCCTTTCCCTGATGGTCTGGAAAAAGGCCTGAAGCCGGCTGGCCCGAGCCGTCGGGCGAGCCGGGCTCCGGCCGCCGCGGCCCCAAAGAGCCTCGGCCTGAGGGCCAAAAAGGCCTGGAGCCTCAAGCCCAGCCGCTGGGAGAGGGATTCTCGTCGCGGCCAGCGCGGATCCTCTATGGCGAGGCGGCGGAGAATGAGAAGCTGTCGGGGCAGGTCGATCATGACCGGGCAGACCTCGGCGCAGGCCCCGCACAGGGTCGAGGCAAAGGGCAGGTCAGGGGCGCGGCCGGGTTCTAGGAGCTGGGGCGTGAGCACGGCCCCGAGGGGCCCGGAGTAAACCCAGCCGTAGCTGAACCCGCCGACGTGCTGGTAGACCGGACAGACGTTGAGGCAGGCCCCGCAGCGGAGGCAGCGCAAGATCTCCCGCCTCTCCGGATCAGCCAGGATGTCGCTGCGGCCGTTGTCCAGGATGATCAGGTGAAACTCCTCGGCGCCGTCTGGCTCGCCTTTTTTCCGGGGGCCGGTGATGAAGGTGACGTAGGAGGCGATCTGCTGCCCCGAGGCGCTCTGGGGCAGAAGGCTTATGAGCGCCTTCAAGTCGTCCCAGGTGGCGACGACCTTTTCCAGGCCCATGAGGGCCACGTGGATGCGCGGCAGGGTCGTGGTCAGGCGGATGTTGCCCTCGTTTTCAAACAGGACCACTGTGCCGGTCTCGGCCACGGCGGCGTTGACGCCGGTGAGGCCCATGTCCGCGGTCAGGAATTTCTGCCTCAGCACTCGCCTGGCGATGAGGGTCAGCTCCTGGGGCTTTTCGGTGTAGGCCACGCCCAGTTTCTCGGCGAAGAGGCGGCCGATCTCCTGCCTGTTCTTGTGCACCGCCGGGGCGATGATGTGCGAGGGGCCCTCTCCGGCTAGTTGGACGATGAATTCGCCCAGATCGGTCTCCCAGACTTCAAAGTTCTGGGCCGCGAGCTCCTCGTTGAGGCCGATCTCTTCGGTCATCATGGACTTGCCCTTGACGATGCGCCTGACGTTGTGCTCGCGGGCCAGGTCAGAGATGATGCTCCGGGCCTCGACCCCGTCGCGGGCCCAGTGGACAACGCCGCCGGCCTCCTCGACTCGGCGCTCCAGGGTTTGGAGCAGACGGGGCAGGTCGGAAAGGGCCTGGTCCTTGACTGTCCTGGCTTGCCGCCGGGCCGCCTCGGGGTCGGCCATCTGTTTCAGGGCCTGCTGGCGCAGCTCCTTGAAGCGGCGGCTGGAGCGGAGCAGGTTTTGATGGAGGACCTCGTCCTGGACGGCCCGGCCAGCCAAAGCGCGAAACTGATCGCTTCTGACCTTCATGCCTTTTCAGTGACGCTGTCCAGCACCCGGGCGATGTGGACCGTCTTGAGACAAAGGCCTTTTTTTCGGACAAAGCGGTTGATGTTCATCAGGCAGCCGCTCTCGAGGCTGATGACGCTCTCTGCGCCGGCGTCCAGGATGGCCGCCACCTTTTCGGCGACCATTTTATCCGCCACTTCCGGGAGCCGGCGGCCGAGGCCGCCGCCAAAGCCGCAGCAGACCTCGGGACGATCCAGGGCCAGTAGCTCGAGGCCTTTGACCTGATTCAGGAGGGCCAGGGGCTGGCCGTCGAGGCCCAAGTCCCGGGAGGCATGGCAGGAGGGGTGATAGACCGCCCGCTCTGGCCAGACGGCCTTGAGGTCAACGACCTGGAGGATGTCCACCAGGAATTCGGTCAGCTCATAGGTCCGGGCCTTGATCAGCTCGGCTTGTTCGCCCCAGGGGTCGTCTTTTAAAAGCGCGGGGTAGTGACGCCGAACCATGCTCACGCAATACGCCGAAGGGGCGACGATGGCCTCGGCTTTTCTGAAGACGCTCAGGAAATGCCGGGCCATCCGCCTAGCCGGGGTCCAGCGGCCGCTTTCAAACTGAAATCGGCCGCAGCAGGTC
>CAYXRH010000317.1:0-4985 GCA_964466355.1 uncultured Thermodesulfobacteriota bacterium | reverse complement strand
ATCCGGGACGACAGGCGTACCGGGGGGGACGAGTTTTTTCGGCCGATTCGTCAAAGAGCCTATCCCTGGCCGAGGCCGCCGTTGAGGCGGCCCGGCAGGGCCGGGGAATGAATACAACCGGCGTCTATAAGGCCGACACCAGCCTGCCGGACGAGGAGAACGGGTTGGGCCGGCCCTATGAGGAATACAGCTACGCCGCCGCCTGGGCCGAGGTGGAGGTCGATGTCGAAACGGGCCAGGTCGTGGTCACTCGGATCGTTTCGGCCGTCGACGCCGGCCGGGCCATCAACCCGATGGCCGTCGAAGGGCAGATCCAGGGCGGAGCGGTCATGAACCTGGGCTACGCCCTGATCGAGGATCTGTACCCGATCTTCCACGGCGGCCAGGACGCGGCCTCTGGTCTCCACGAATACTTGATCCCGACCATTGCGGACGCGCCGATGGTCGAATCTATCATCGTCGAGAAGGCCAGCCGCAAGGGGCCGTTGGGGGCCAAAGGTCTGGGCGAGGTGACGGCGACCATGATCGCGCCGGCCATCGCCAACGCCGTCGCCGAGGCGACGGGCGTCTTTCCCCACCGGCTGCCGATCACCTCGGAGAGGCTGCTGGGCCTGCTCAAAGATCGTGATCGAGGAGAAGAATAATGACAGATCACCTGGTTCGACTCATTTCCGAGATCGACGCCGCCTCTGCGCCAGGGGATGTCCTCGACAAGGTCAAGCTTTGCCTGCTCGACTACGTGGCCGCCGCCGCGGCCGGCGTCGGCTCGAGACTGCCCTCGGTGGAGATAATCACCCACCACGTTGTGGCCCAGGGCGGCCGGCCCGAGGCGACCATCATCGCCGAGGGCCGCAAGGTCCCGGCCGCCGCGGCGGCTCTAGTCAATAGCATCGCTGGCGAAGTGCTCGAATTGGGCGACGGGGAGAACCGGATCATCGGTCACCCGGGCCAATCGGTCGTCCCGGCGGTGCTGGCCGCGGCCGAGATAAACGGCGCCGACGGCCGCAGCCTGCTGACGGCGATTCTGGCCGGCTACGAGGCCATGCTTTTTGTCGGTGACGCCGTCATGCCCGAGGCTTACGATTTTGGTTTCAGCGCCAGCGCCTGCCTGGGAAATTTCGGCGCCGCGGCTGGCGCGGCCAGGGTGTTCGATTTGAGTTTTGAGAAGATCCGCCACGCCTTGGCCTTGGCTGCCAGCGCTTCGGGCTACCTCAGGAGTTGGAACCTGACCGGGACGATGGACAAGGATCTCATGGTCGGCGAGGCGACCAGGCGCGGCCTCCTGGCGGCCCAACTGGCACGGGCCGGCTACACCGGCACCTCCCAGATCTTGGAAGGAGACCTGGGCTTCTGCCAGGCCATGTCCGGCCAATGCCGGAAGGTAGAGCGGATCAAGGATGAATACCGTATTCGGGACGTTTATTTCAAGCCTTATCCATCCTGCCGGGTGACGCACGCAACCATCGACGCCATGCTGCGCCTGGTAAAGGATCACCCCCTGGCCCCTGACTTAATCGAAAATATCATCATCCACACCGACGCCCACGGGGCCCAGGTGGCCATCCCCGATCCGGAGTCTTTTGTCGCGGTCAGGTTTTCCAACCAGTTCGCCGCGGTGGCGACCCTGCTGGACGGGAAGGTCTCCTTGGCGCAGTATTCGGAGGAATACGCCAGGCGTCCGGTCGTCAAGGATTTGTTGTCCCGGACCGAGGTCCGGATCGATCCGGAGATGGCGGACAACTGGCCCGACAAGTACTCCGCCCGGGTGGAGGTGAGGATCCGGGACGGGGCGTCCTACAGCGCCCAGGTGGACCACCCTAAGGGCGACAGGCGCAACCCTCTGAGCGCGGAGGAGGTGACCGCCAAGGCCGAGGAGCTGCTCAGCCTGGTCTATCCCCGGGACAGGGTCGCGGCGGTGATCGCGGCGGCGATGGCCGCGGAGAAGCTCGAACGGGTCGATCAATTGATGGGCCTCCTTGGCCGGGGCCCGGCCTGAATTGAATAACGGAAAAACAAGCTTGAGCGGAGGGATGTGAAAAATGAAATGTGACGGTAAGGACGTCTCGGCCATGGCGAAGTCAATTCTGGAGGAAGCGATCATCATCGATGGCCGTGACCCGACGTTTTTGCTCCATCGCTTCACCAAGGACGAGAAGGAAAATTACTGGCCGGCCGTGGCCTCAAGCGGCATCACCGCCATCTGCGTCGATCCGGCCTGGGTGGACGACGGCCTGAGGGAGGCGGCGGCGAGCTTTGCCGCCTGGTACCGGCGTCTCCGCGAGCGGGGTCAGGTGCTCGTCCTCGACGTGGAGGACATCCATCGGGCCAAACGCGAGGGCAAGACAGGCTTCATCCTGAGCCTTCAAAGCCCAACCCCGGTCGAGAACGAGGCCGGCTTTGTCGAGGTTTTGCAGCGGATGGGTGTGCGCATCATGCAGGTGGCCTATCAACGGCGCAATTACCTGGCCGACGGCTGCGGCGAACCCGGTGGGGCCGGCCTGAGCAAGCTGGGCGAGGAGGTCCTTCAAGAGATGAACCGGGTTGGCGTGGTGGTTGACCTGGCCCACGCCAGTGAACAGGTCATGAAGGATGTGCTGGCGCAATCGACTCAACCCGTGATCAACTCCCACGCCGGGGTGCGGGCCCTGATGGACCATCCCCGCAACATGAGCGACGACCTGCTCAAGTCCCTGGCCAAACAGGGCGGTGTTTTCTGCATCTCCGCCTACTCGGCCTTTTTGAAGAAGGGCGGCGGCCAGACCGGGACGACGATCAAGGATTGGCTGCGGCATCTGGATTATCTTCTCGATTTAATCGGACCCGATCACGTCGGCTTCGGTTTTGACGTCGGCGAGGGCCGGTCCGCGGCCGAGGTCACGATTCTCCACGGCAGCCTGAAAAACGCCGGCGCGGCCGAGCCGCCGAAGCATCGTTACATCGCCGAGCTGACCAGTCGGAGCAACTTCCCTTGCCTGGTGGAGGCGCTGGTCGAGGCCGGCTACGCGGACGAGGTCGTCCACAAGGTGCTCGGCGGCAACCTCTTGCGGTTGTTCGGGCAGGTCTGGAGCTGCGCTCGTTGAACAAACACCAAGAAACGAGGCGCGCGCCCCGGAACGGCTCGGCGTGGACCGGTGGCTGGTCCACGCGGCCATCAAGGCCGGCCCGAGGGCAAATCAGTGGAAGGTAAATAAATTGAGAGGGGTTAAAGATATGCGTTGGTTGAAACTGTTATGCGTCGTTGCCCTGGCGGCAGCTCCTGTTTTCGCCGCAGCCGGGGGACCGCTGCCACCGCCAGAAGGCAAGGCCCTGTGGCGGCACATCAGTCAGGTCGATCCCTTTGCGGAATGGAATCATCTGCCCGGGTACGACGGTCTGACCAGGGCCAAGAGCCCGCATTCGCGCCATGTCGAAATCTTCATAAACCAGATCGGACTCGAAGCCTATCGGGACAATAAACCGTTGCCCAACGGCACGATCATGGTCAAGGTCAACTACGGGACCGACCAGAAGACGGTCGTCTCCATCACGCCGATGTACAAGGTCGAGGGCTATAACCCCGAGGCGGGTGACTGGTTCTGGGTCATCTACACCCCCAAAGGCAAGGTTCATCAAGAGGGGAAGGTTTTTGGCTGCCTGAACTGCCACAAGAAGGCCAAGTCGTCCAATTACGTCTTCAGTCGGCAAGAGTCGGATTGAGGCTGAGCATGAACGACTGAGACCAAGTTGCATTCGAATGGGTAATTTTGGCTGGTTGTTCTCACTTCAGGTCGAGGGTTCGGACAGGACTAATACCATTTCCTATTGATAATGCAATGAATAGGTGGTACTCTTAATTTAGGAGGGATCACCTATGCCACGGCCAAAGAGTACCTTGTCTCCTGATCTTGCCCGGCGGGCGCAAGCTGACCTCGACACTCTTGACCACCAGGGGGTCATTCAAAAACTTCGGGCCATCGTGGCCGCCTCGAGAGTCCGGACGGCTACGGTGGCCGAAGTGTTGGGGGTAGCCACAGAGACCATCTGGCGATGGGCCAAAGCCTACGAAAGCCATGGTCTGGAGGGTCTTTACCCCAAACCTCGCCGAGCCAAACCCTCAAAGCTTGCTCCGGCCCAAAAAGAGCAGGTTCTGGCTTGGATTGATGAATGCCGGACGCCTGAGGGGAAGGATGTTCATTGGACCCTGGAGCGGCTCCGGCAAGCCATAATCGATCAATTCGGGGTCACTTTCGGCCTCAACACCATCTGGGTGTGGCTTCGCCAGGAGAACCGGAAGCCCAAGGTGCCTCGTCCTCGACACTATAAAGGGGATAAGGAGGCCCAGGAGGCTTTTAAAAAAACTCCCAGAGATACTGAGAAAGAAACCTGATACCGATGTCTTTTTCTTTGATGAAGGGCGCTTCGGATTTCAGCCGGTGACTGGACGACGCAGGGCGCTAAAGGGTGTGCATCCAACGGCCATCGTGCGTCCCAGCTACCAGAACTTCTACGTCTACAGCGCGGTGAATCCGGCCAATGGAGAGGAGATCAGCTTGTTTCTGCCGTGGGTCAATATGGCGATGATGGAGCTATTTCTCGGCCATCTAAGTCAGGTTTTGGGCGGACGCTCCTGTTTTCTGGTGATGGATCGAGCCGGATGGCATGTCAGTCCCGCCTTGATGGTCCCATCTAACATTGAGATCGTGCCCTTGCCACCCTATTCCCCGGAACTCAACCCGGTGGAACGGCTCTGGCAGTGGCTGAAACGGCATAGTTTGCGCAATCGTTGCCACGAGGATTTGGAGACGATGATGGATGCACTCCAGAATTGTTTGCAGACAGCCTCCCCCGCCTTTATCAAGCGCCTCTGTCAATGCAATTATATATTGCAACAATAATGGGAAATGGTATTAGAAGCGATTTCCGCTGAGGCCCTGAAACCGCTTCTGATACTAATTAGCGTTCTAAGGAGTAATCTATAGATAAGGGTAGTTAGTAAGGGTTCTGAG
>CAYXRH010000316.1:0-5057 GCA_964466355.1 uncultured Thermodesulfobacteriota bacterium | reverse complement strand
GCCAAGACGGGCCTGGTGGCCGTCAAGCCCAACCACCGCTACGGTCCGAGCGAGCTGAGATACATCCTCGGCGACTGCCAGAGCCGGGGGATCATCTTCGAGGCCGCCTTCGCCGAAACGGTGCGCTCTCTGAGTGGCCAGGCCAAAGAGCTCGAGTACTTCATCTGCTTTGACGAGGCGGTGGAGGGGGCTCTGGAGTACGAAAAGCTTTTGGGCGCGGCCGATTCCGCAGAGCCGGCCCGAGACGTCGCCGGCCACGACCTGGCCATGATTCAATACACCAGCGGCACCACCAGCCAGGCCAAGGGGGCCATGATGACCCACCGCGGCCAGATCCTCCTGGCCAACAACGGGGCCATAAACCTCGGCCAACAAGTCATGCTCATCCCCCTGCCCTTGAGCTCCGCGGCGGCCACCGGCCGCGTTCTGTCCCACATCTACCTGGGCAACACCATCGTCATTCTGAGAAGGTTCGAGCCCCAACGCTTCCTGAAGGCCGTTGAAAAAGAGGGCGTCACCTTCACCGGTCTGGTGCCGTCCATGTTTTACATCCTCATGGAAAAGGCGCCGAATTTGAAGGATTACGACCTCTCCAGCCTGAGGCACATCGTCTACGGCGGCGCGCCGATGACGCCCGGCCAGCTCCAGATAGCCATGACCCTTTTTAAAGGCTGCCGCTTCGAGGGCGGCTACGGCCTGACCGAGACCGGCCCCTACGGCTGCCGCCTGCTGCCCGAGGAGCATCGTCTGGACGGCGACGAGACGGAGATGAGGCGTCTGGGGTCGGTGGGCCGCATGGCCATCAACGGGCTGCTCAAGATCGTCGACGACCAGGGACGGGAGCGGCCGCCGGGACAGGTCGGCGAGATCGCCATCTACTGCGACAGCAACATGGTCGGCTACTGGCACAAACCCGAGGAGACGGCCGAGACCCTCCGGCAGGGCTGGGTCTTCACCGGCGACGTGGGGGAGAGGGACGAGTCGGGCTACATCTTCATCCGGGACCGGCGCAAGGACTTGATCATCTCCGGCGGCCTGAACATCTTTCCCCAGGAGATCGAGGACGTCCTCAACAACCACCCCGCCGTGCGCGAGGCGGCGGTCATCGGCGCGCCCGATCCCAAATGGGGCGAGAGCGTCATGGCCTGCGTCATCTTGAAGCAGGGGCAAAGCTTGAGCCAAGAGGAGGTCATCGAGTACTGCCGCCAGCGCCTGGCCAGCTTCAAGAAGCCGACCAGGGTGGAGTTCATGACCGAGTTCCCGAGGACGCCCTCGGGCAAGACTCAGAAATTCAAGCTCAGGGAGGCATTCTGGTCCGGAAGCGATCAAAAAACCTGAGGCTCACCCTATGGGCCGACAAAGGCGCCATGGCCCATAAAGACCGCCTCGAAGCGGACCGACCGCGGCTCTTGAGGCGGTGACGAAGGGGAGGCGCGCGGTGAAGATACTGGTCACGGCCAAGCGGGTCACCGACCCGGACATGAAGATCGAGGTCGAGGCCGACGGTTCGGGCATCAAGCTGTCCAGCCTGAACTTCAAGGTCAATCCCTTTGACGAGATCGCCATCGAGGAGGCGCTGCGCCTAATCGAGGCCCACGGCGGCGAGGTGGTCGTGGTCAGCCTCGGCGGCGAGGAGGCCGTGACCGAGATCAAGACCGGCCTGGCCATGGGGGCCCAGAGAGGCGTTCTGGTGGTCACTGAGCATGAGATCGACTCCGACGCCGTGGCCCGGATTCTGGTCAAGCTGGTCGAGGCGGAGCAGCCCGACCTGGTCCTTCTGGGCAAGCAGGCCGTGGACGTGGACGACAACCAGGTGGCCCAGCTTCTGGCCGAGCGCCTCGGCTGGGGCCAGGCCTGCTTCGCCTCCGCGGTGACGGTGGCTCAAAACCGGGCCAGGGTCCATCGCGAGGTGGACGGTGGCATCGAAGTCGTCGAGATGGACCTGCCCGGCGTCATCAGCGCCGATCTGCGCCTCAACGAACCGCGCTACCCGACCTACGCCGACATCATGAAGGCCAAGCGCAAGGAGATAAGAAGGACCAGCCCGGCCGAGCTGGGCGTGGATGTGAGGCCCAAGGTGGTCGTGAGGCGCCTGGCCGAGCCGCCGCGGCGCCGGGGCGGGCGCTTCGTGGCCGACGCGGCCGAGCTGCTGCGGGTTTTAAAAAACGAGGCCAAGGTCATCTGATTTGAGGACGGCATTTGAGGTCCGGTTTAGCCGGGCTTTTTGGAGGCGGAATTCATGGCCAGCGTTTTAATCGTGGCCGAGCATCAGCGGGGCAGAATCAAAAAGGCGACCCGCAGCGCCATCACCTTCGGGCGCCGCGCCGCCGAGCTGCTGGAGGCCGAGCTGCGTCTCCTCGTCATCGGCCACCAAGTCTCGGCCGTGGTCGATCAGCTTCGAGGCTTCGGCGCGGCCGGCATTCAGGTGGCCGACGATCCGGCCCTGGCCCACGGCACGGCCGAGGTCTGGGGCCACGTCGTCGCCGAGGCGGCCAGGATCTGCCGAGCCGAGCTGGTGGGCATGAACTCCGGCACCACCGGCCGGGATGTGATGCCCCGGGTGGCGGCCAAGCTCAACGCCGGTATGGCCTCGGACGTCCTGGGCTTTGACGGCCGCTGCTTCACCCGGGCCATGTGGGCCGGCAGCGCCCTGGCCGAGGTGGAGGTGACCACCGCGATCAAGGTGGCGACCATTCAGGCCACGGCCTTTGAGCCGGCCGCGCCCTCGGGAGGCGAGACGCCGGTGGAGCGCCTGGCCGTCTCTTGGCCGGCCCCGCGGACCCGGTTCGTGGAGCTGAGGGAGACAAAGAGCGCGCGGCCCGAATTGACCGAGGCGCGGGTGGTCGTCTCGGGCGGACGCGGCCTGGACGGCGCCGAGCACTTCGGTCTCCTGGAGGAGTTGGCCGACCTTTTCGGCGGCGCGGTGGGGGCCACCCGGGCGGCCGTGGACGCCGGCTGGGCGCCCAATGATCTTCAGGTCGGCCAGACAGGCAAGATCGTCGCTCCCGAGCTTTACGTCGCCGTGGGCCTCTCTGGTTCGACCCAGCACATGGCCGGCATGAAGAACAGCCAGGTCATCGTGGCCATCAACAAGGACGAGGAGGCGCCCATCTTCGAGATCGCCGACTACGGCCTGGTGGCCGATCTGTTCGAGGCCCTGCCCCAGTTGATCGAGGCCCTCAAGAAAGAGCTCGCCGCGGCCTGAGGCCAATTAGCCATTATTCAAGTGAGGTAGTATTTTGGTTTGATTGTTCGAACGAATTTGAGGGTGAGGGGCACAGGCCTTGGCGAGCGGAAGGACAAGCGGCCCCGTCGGAGAAGAATTCGACTCGGGGCCGCCCTGGAGCGAGCCTTAGTCCTGTCCGAACCCTCGACCTGAAGTGAGAACAACCAAACCAAATACACCTTTGAATGCAACTTGGCCTGAGGCTCTTTTTTATGATCGAACGGACGGCGGGGCTGATCAAAGGCGCCCCTGGCAGAAAACATGTCTGTTTCCTTATCGTGCGCCCGACCGCCTCTTTGAGGTGAGGGAGCGATGAACCCCCTGGTCATGAGTCTTGTGCTGGGCGCAGCCCTGGCCCCTTTCGCCTGGTCGGTCCGCCGCCGCCTTCTGCCCCTTCTGGCCATGCAGCCCCAGAGGCGCTGGGACAGGCCGCTGGCGCGCCTGGCCAGAGTGGTCAGGTTCGCCTTTGGTCAGAGCCGGTTTCTGAGTCGCTTCGAGCTGGTTCACGGCCTGGCCCACGTCCTCATCTTCTGGGGCTTCATCGTCCTCAGCCTCAACACCGTCCATCTCGTCGGTCGCGGCTACGCCACCCACTGGTCCCTGCCCGGCCTGGAGGGGACGGCCCTCGGTCTGGCCTACGCCTTTGTCAAGGATTTCTTCGTCCTGGCGGTCATCGTCGGCGTCCTCATCGCTCTCGGCCGGCGGGTTTTTCTGAGGCCCGAGAGGATGACCCTCTCCTTCGAGGCGGATCTGATTCTGTTCTGGATTTTGGCGATGATGGTTCTGGAGGTGATCTACAGCGGGGCGTTTCTGATGCTCTTCCCCCAGGCCCCGGAGGGGCGGGCGGCCTTCGTGGGCCTCCTCGGCCGGAGGCTGATGGCCGCCTGGGGCCTCAAGGCGTCTGACCCCGCCACCCGAGCGTGGCTCGAGGTCGGCCTGTGGGGGCACGTGGTTTTGGTCCTGGGCTTTTTGAATTACCTGCCCTACGGCAAGCACTTTCACGTCCTGACCGCCCTTTTGGTCGTCTTCTTTAGTGATTTAAAGAAAAAAGGCGCCTTAAATATCCTAGACCTGGAGGACGAGGCCACTCCCTTCGGGGTCGGCCAGGTGGAGGACTTTTCCTGGAAGCGGGGCCTGGAGATGTACTCCTGCACCGAGTGCGGGCGCTGCCAGGCCCTCTGCCCGGCCTACATCTCCCAAAAACCCCTCTCGCCCAAAAAGCTGATCATGGAGCAGCGCGACCACCTCAAGCGCAAGAGTCCTCTTTTGACCCTCGTGGCCCAGGCCAAGCTCAAAGGCCGGCTTGATAAGGTGGCCGAGATCCTGGGCTCCTGGTCCGGGGAGGCTCTCTCGGGCGGGGTGATCTCGGACGAGGCGGTCTGGTCCTGCACCTCCTGCGGCTTTTGCCTCGACCACTGCCCCCTGCTCATCGAGCACGTGGACAACATCGTGGACCTCAGGCGGGGCCTGGTCTTGACCGCCGGCCGCCTGCCCAAGGACGTGGTCAATGCCTTTCGGGCCTGGGAGAACATGTCCAACCCCTGGGGGCTGGCCGCCAACGCCCGGGCCGATTGGTTCGCCCCTCTCGGCCTGCCCACGCCGGCAGAAAATCCGGACTTCGAATATCTTTACTTCGTCGGCTGCGCCGGCTCCTTTGACGACCGCGGCAAGCGGGCCGCCGCCGCCCTGGTCGGCTTGATGCAAAGGGCCGGGCTCAGCTTCGCCTGCCTCGGCAACGACGAGACCTGCTGCGGCGAGACGGCCCGCCGTCTCGGAAACGAATACCTGGCCCAATCGATGATTGAGGCCAACCTCCGGGCCTGGTCTGATC
>CAYXRH010000315.1:0-5059 GCA_964466355.1 uncultured Thermodesulfobacteriota bacterium | reverse complement strand
GGCAAAGGGGATGAACAAGCCCACGGCCAGGGACAGGAAAACGGTCTGGTACAGTCCGGTGAAAAGCTGGGCTAAAAAGGCGAGACAGAGGCAGAGGGTGGTCTTGAGGCGCGGCCGCTCGAGAGTTTTAATCAAGCCCAGAAAGACCAAGGGAATCCACTCGGCGTGACAGAGCTGAATCCAGTGGATGTGGGACATGGACAAGGGACAGAAGGCCAGGATGAATCCAGAGGCCAGGGCCGCCGCCCGGTCCCTGGTGAGATGAAAGACCAAGAGGCTCATGGCGTAGCCGGTGAGGACGTAACCGGCCAGGGCGATGACGTTGTGCCACAGAATGGGGTTTTTGACCAAGAGGAACAGGGGGAAGAATAAAATGACCGGCGTCAGGATGGGATCGGAGAAGGTCAAGGTGTGGCGGTAGGGGAAAAAAATATTGGTTTCAAATAGATTCCAGGGATCAATCGTCAGATGGCGGTAATTGGAGGCTAAAATCCAGGCGTTCAAAGTCGGATCGCCGAGATCGATCCTGACGCCCAGGCCTTTGACGGCCGGATAGGTCATGATCAGGGTCAAAAGACAGAAGAAAGCCAGCAACAGCCCGTGCGTCTTCATGGCGACGGCTCGGAATAATGAGCTTGGGGGCAATCTATCACGCCGCCGGGCGGCGGGGCAAGGCGGGAACCTGGCTGGCCCCTTGACCTGGCCGGCGGGGTGATTATCTTCTAAGCTCGAACGGCCGTTTACACTTGGCCGCGGGCGTGATATACATCTACGTTCGTCTCCAGGGACGGCCGCGGCCAGAAAGGCAGGACGTGGTCAGATTCAAGACCCCGACTGAGCCGCCGGCCTCAAAAAGAGAGAAAGAGGTTTGTCATGGCCCGAGTGACGGTCGAGGATTGTCTTCGTCAGGTTAACAACCGCTTCGCCTTGGTTCATCTGGCCACGCAGCGGGTGCGTCAGTTTCGCCAGGGCGCCAAGCCGGCCATCCAGAGCAAAAACAAGGAGATCGTCGTCGCTCTCCGTGAAGTCGCCGCCAGCCTGGTCGCTTTTGACCGGCCGCCGGCCATCGTCCGGCCGGCCGCCCCAGCGCCCGGCGCTCTAGAGCCTCCGGCCAAGGATACCTTTGAGAATCCGGAAGAGGACTGAGGCGTGGCCAAGGGCGGGGCTTGGGGCTGTCTCGACAGGCGCGACTTGTTGAATGAGCCCTCGGCGTCGCCCCAAAAGCTTCTAAAGGCGGCGAATGATCATCTCGAAGCCGATTTGATGTATGACGCCATCGACTTTTTAGCCCGGGCCGGGGCCGGGGACAGAATCGTCGAATTGGCTGAGGCGGCGGCCGGCGAGGGTGATCTATTTTTGTATCTCCACGCCCTCAAGGCGGCCCAGAAAGAACCCGAGGCCCAGACCCTGAAGAATCTGGCCGACGAGGCCCGGAGGAAGGGCTGGCAGCTCTTCGCCGACAAAGCCGCGGCCTTGGCCGGTCGAGCTGAAGCGGACGGTTGAGATGGAGGGCAAGCGGGACTACTACGAGATCCTGGGCGTCGCCAGAGACTGCCAGGCCGACGAACTCAAGTCAGCCTACCGCAGGCTCGTCCTGAAGCACCATCCTGACCGCAACCCCGGCGACAAGGCGGCCGAGGAGCGCTTCAAGGAGTGCGCCGAAGCCTACGAGGTTCTGTCCGATCCCCAGAAGCGGAGCATCTATGACAGATTCGGCCACACTGGATTGAGCGGTCAGGGTTTTCAGGGCTTCAGGGGCTTTGAGGACATCTTCAGCCACTTCTCCGACCTCTTTGAAGACTTCTTTGGCTTCTCCTACCGAGGCCGGGGCGCGTCCGGCGCTGACCTGCGCTACGATCTGGAGATTGAATTTCGAGCCGCCGTCTTCGGCGACGAAGTCGAACTGGAGATTCCCCGCCAGGTGACCTGCCGGGCCTGTCAGGGCACGGGCGTGGCCTCGGGCAGCTCGCCGGTGCCCTGTCCGACGTGTCGAGGCCGAGGTCAGGTCTATCGCAGCCATGGATTTTTAAGAATAGCCGTGGCCTGTCCGGAGTGCGGCGGCCAGGGCCGGATCATCCGCGATCCCTGCCTGGAGTGCCTCGGCCGGGGCCGCATTGAAGAAAAAGGCCGGGTCAAGGTCCACATCCCGGCCGGCGTCGAGCACGGCGCTCGCCTGAGGCTGCGCGGAGAGGGAGAGCACGGCCTCCAGGGTGGCCCGCCGGGCGATCTCTACGTCATCCTCCACGTCAAGCCCCACGAATTCTTCGAACGAGACGGGGCGGACTTGATCTACACCCTGCACCTCGATCTGGTTCGTGCCGCCTTGGGCCAGGAGGTGGACATCCCCTGTTTGGAAGGAACCAAAACCCTCAAGATACCGGCCGGAGTGGAATACGGGCAGGTGTTCAGGCTGCGCGGCGAAGGGGCGCCCCGGTTGAGAGGTTACGGTCGGGGCGATCTCTTGGTTCGGGTCGTCGTGGAGACGCCTCAGAACCTCACCGCCCGCCAAAAAGAGATCCTGACCGAATTCGCCGGGATCGAGGAGGCCAAAAAGGTTAAAAGACGAGGATTCCTCGGTCGGCGTCGGGAAAAGGAGCAGGAGGCGGAATGGAGCTGAGCCACGTCGACGAGCGCGGTCAGGCCAAAATGGTCGATGTCAGCCTCAAAAAATCCAGCCTGCGCCAGGCCAGGGCCGAGGGTTTGATCAAGCTCTCGGCCGAGGCCTTTGCGGCCGTTAAGGAGAACAAGGCGGTCAAGGGCGACGTGCTGGCCGCGGCCCGCCTGGCCGGAATCATGGCCGCCAAGAAGACGCCCGAGCTGATCCCCCTTTGTCATCCCCTGCCTTTGAGCGCCGTCAGCATCGAGTTTGACCTGGACGAAGGGTCTTTGACTTTGAGCGTCAGAGCCAGCGTCAAAACTCAGGCCCAGACCGGCGTGGAGATGGAGGCCCTGACCGCGGTCAGCGTGGCCTTGCTGACCGTCTATGACATGCTCAAAGGCGTGGACAAGGCCATGGTCATCGGCCCCGTGAGGCTGATATACAAATCGGGCGGCAAGAGCGGTCAATACCGCGCTTGATTTCAAAGCCTCCTTTCTCTTTACATGGGGGCGGCATCGTGCTACATTTGCCGCCTTAGTCTGACTTCCACGGAGAGGTGGATGAACAAAAAGAAAGCCGAGCGATTCCGCGAGATTTTGAACCAGCGCCTGGAAGAGCTGATTCAAGAGGCCCAGAAAACCGTCTCCGGGTTGACCGACGACGCCAAAGAGAACTTCCCTGACCCGACCGATCGAGCCACCGTGGAGTGGGACCGCAACTTCATGCTTCGCATCCGCGATCGAGAGCGCAAGCTCATCCTCAAAATCCGGGCCGCCTTGGACAGGATCGAAGACGGCACCTTTGGCGTCTGCGAAAGCTGCGGCGGAGAGATCGGCGAGGCCAGGCTCGAGGCCAGACCAGTGACCACCTTGTGCATTGAATGTAAAAAGAAACAAGAGGCCAAGGAAAGGGCTCGCGGGTTTTGAGGACCAAGCCCCTGGATGAGGACTGGGGGCGTCGATGTTCCGTCTAAGACTCCAGTTTTATCGCTCTCTTCTGCTCATCTCTGACGCTTTAGTCATCTCTTTGGCCTGGCTGGCCGGCTACGCCCTGCGCTTCTATTTGCCTCTCGTGCCGGTGACCAAGGGCGTGCCTCCGCTCTCTCTTTACTTGTGGGGGCTCGTCTTGGTCGAGGTCATCTGGCTCATCACCTTTTATTTTTCCGGCATGTACAAACTGCGGGGCCAGAACCGAACTCAACTGGTCATCTCCCTGACCCGAGCCGGACTTTTCGCCTTCCTGATCCTCATCGCCGCCACCTACTTCACCCACCGCCAGTCCTTTTCGCGGGTCGTGTTCGCCTACTTCTTTGTCCTGTCGACCCTGGGTCTGTCCTTCTCGAGGCTGTGGCTCAAAAACCAGTTCGCCGCCACCAAGCGCTCCGGCTTCAGGCTCAAGACCCTCGTCATCGGGGTCGAGGAGCTGGGTCGGATGACCGCTGAAAGGCTTCACTCCCAGCCAGCCTTGGGCGTGGAGGTGATCGGCTTTCTGGCCGACGATCCTGACGCCGCGGGGCCGCAGGTGCGCGATCTGCCCGTCCTGGGCGGTTACAAGGACATCGAGCGCGTCATCGCCGAGAATGAAATCGCCTTGGTTCTCATCGCTCTTCCTTTGAGGGCCCAGGACCGCCTCGAGGAGATTTTAGATCATCTGGCTGAATTGATGGTCGAAGTCAAAGTCGTGCCCGACCTGCACCGCTTCTTGAGCCTGAGGGGCTCGGTGGAGGAGTTTGACGGTCTGCCCATCATCAGCCTCCGCGAATCGCCGATGCACGGCTGGAACAGGGTCTTGAAGCGAACTTTGGACGTGCTCGTGGCCTGTCTAGCCCTGGCTGTTTTGTGGCCGCTGATGCTCCTCGCCGCCGCCCTGGTGAAGCTCACCTCCCCCGGACCTCTGCTCTATCGGCAGCAGCGCATGGGCCTGGACGGACGCATCTTTGACATGGCCAAGTTTCGGACCATGAGCGTCGACGCCGAAGAGAAGACCGGTCCTGTGTGGGCCTCTCCTGACGACGCACGCCGGACCAAGGTCGGCCGCACCTTGAGGCGTCTGTCCATCGATGAGCTGCCCCAGCTCTTTCAGGTCCTCAAAGGCGACATGTCCTTGGTCGGCCCCAGGCCGGAGCGGCCCGAGCTCATCGAGCAGTTCAAGGCCCGCATCCCCAAGTACATGCTCCGCCACAAGATGAAGGCCGGCATGACCGGTTGGGCTCAGGTGAACGGCTTTCGAGGCAACACCCCCCTGAAGGGGCGCATCGACCACGACCTGTACTACATCGAAAACTGGTCCCTGAGCTTTGACCTCAAGATCCTGGCCCGGACCGTGTGGCGGGTCTTGCTCGATAAAAACGCCTACTAGCCTGGATATTGCATAAAAAGTTACCGTTAATTCCTATAATGCGTTATAATTAGCCCGGATATTTCACGAAGGAGGTTGGCGAAGCAGCCATAGTCCCTTATA
>CAYXRH010000314.1:0-5090 GCA_964466355.1 uncultured Thermodesulfobacteriota bacterium | reverse complement strand
TCCGGGTCGGTCAAAAAGGCCCGACCGCAGGCGATGAGGTCGGCCTGGCCTCTCTTGAGGGCCAGCTCGGCCTCGGCCGGGGAATTGACGCGCCCCACGCCGATCACCGGCGTCTTGACGGCCTCCTTGACCGCCCGGGCCAGCTCCAGGTGGGTCCCGTGCTCCACGGGCATGGGTGGGATGAGCAGGTGAGGCGTCTCAAAGACGCCGCCGGTGACCGAAAGAAGATGAACCCCGGCCCGGGAGAGGATCTTGGCCGCCTCGACCGCCTCCTTGACCCCGAGCCCGCCGGAGACGTAGTCGTTGCCGTTCAAGCGGAAGGACAAAACACCCCGGCCCAACTTGCGGCAAATGCGCTCGATGATCTCCAGGGGAAAGCGGAGGCGGTTTTTTGATGAGCCGCCGTAGCCGTCGCGGCGCTGGTTGCAATAGGGGGTCATGAACTGGTGGATCAGATACTCGTGCGCCCCGTGAAGCTCCACGCCGTCAAAGCCGGCCTCCAAAGCCCTCTCGGCCCCTCGTCCGAAGGCCTCGACCATCAATTCGATCTGATCCAGGCTCATCGCCTCCGGGGTGATGCGGCCCACCGGCCCCCGCACGGGCGACGGGGCCAGGGGCGTCCGTCCGGAGACGCGCAGGTCCGTGTTGCGGCCGCCGTGGTGAAGCTGCAGGAGCACCGCCGCCCCGGCCTGGTGGACCGCCTGGGCCAGCCTGGCCAGGCCGTCGATGTG
Source organism: uncultured Thermodesulfobacteriota bacterium (assembly GCA_964466355.1). GTDB lineage: Bacteria > Desulfobacterota > Desulfarculia > CAYXRH01. The sequence goes on along the minus strand of CAYXRH010000314.1, from coordinate 4,359 downwards.
GCGGTCGTGGTCGATGCTCAACTGAAAGGCGTAGCCCCGGCCTGAAGCGTGAACCGCCGTGCCCTCGATGACGATCAAGCCGGCCCCGCCCGCGGCCCGCCTGGCGTAGTGGTCGACGAGCCCCTCGCTCACCTCCCCCTGGCGCGTGGCCAGGTTGGTGCCCATGGGCGGCATGACGATGCGGTTCTTGAGCTCAAGCCCGTTGAGCTTGAGGGGCGAAAAGAGAAGCCGATAGGGAGTCATGGGTCCAGCCTATTGCCTCAGCGATAGGTTGTCTAAAACAAGAGATGAACGCCTCTGGATAAACATAACAAAACACAACACCTAGGACCGCTTTGGAAACAACCTCTGGCGTCGCCTCTCGGAAGTTAAGGACCACAAGTCAAGGCTGCCCCGCCCTCTTATATAAACCACTTAAAAGACGCCGCGCTAATGTTTCAGCTCCTCGATTTGGGCGTAAAGATCCAGAGCTTCGGGGTTGCCCAGGGCGTCCCGGTTGAGCACCGGCTGGCCGTGGATGACGTTGCGCACGGCCATCTCCACCTTCTTGCCGCTGATGGTGTAGGGGATGTCCGCCACGGCGATTATCTTGGCCGGCACGTGGCGGGGCGTGGTGTTTGAGCGGATGGTCGTCTTGATCTTTTTGATGAGCGCCTCGTCGAGCTCGACCCCTTCGGCGAGCATGACGAAGAGGATGATGCGCACGTCGTTGTCCCAGTCCTGGCCGACGACCAGGCTGTCGACGATCTGGGGCAGGGTCTCCACCTGGCGGTAGATCTCGGCCGTGCCGATGCGCACGCCGCCGGGATTCAGGGTCGCGTCGGAGCGGCCGTAGATGATCACGCCGCCGGTGGGGGAGATCTCGATGAAGTCCCCGTGGTGCCACACGTTCGGATAGACGTCGAAGTAAGCGGCGCGGTACTTCTCGCCCGCGGGGTCGTTCCAAAAATAGATGGGCATGGACGGGAAGGCCGCCGTGCAGACCAGCTCCCCTTTGCGGCCGATGATCGACCGCCCCTGGTCGTCAAAGGCCCCGACCTTCATCCCCAGACCCCGGCACTGGAGCTCGCCGGGGTAGACCGGCCCGGTGGGGTCGCCCAGGGCGAAGCAGGAGATGATGTCCGTGCCGCCGGAGATGGAGGAGAGGCAGAGGTCGGCCTTGATGTCGCGGTAGACGTACTCGAAGCTCTCCGGGGCCAGGGGCGAGCCGGTGGAGGTGATCATCCTCAGGGCCGAGAGGTCGTATTCTTCCTTGGGCTTCAGGCCGGCGTTCTCCAAAGAGGCCAGATAGCGGGCGGTGGTGACAAAAATGGTCATCTTCTCCTCGGCGGCCAAGCGCCACAAGACCCCTGGATCGGGCTGGAAGGGGGAGCCGTCGTAGAGGAGGACCGTCGCTCCGGCGGCCAGGGCCGAGACGAGCCAGTTCCACATCATCCAGCCGCAGGTGGTGAAATAGAAGATCTTGTCCTCGCGCTTCAGATCGCAGTGGAGCCAGTGCTCCTTGAGGTGCTGGAGGAGGGTGCCGCCGGCGCCGTGGACGATGCACTTGGGCACGCCGGTGGTGCCCGAGGAGTACATGATGTACAGGGGATGGTCAAAGGGAAGCTGGGCGAATTCTATCTCCGGGGCCTCCTCTGGTCCGAGGAAGTCGCCCCAGGCCATCGCCTGGCCCGGCAGAACCGCCAGATCCGGTTGGGGCCGGGTGTAGGGCGCGACCACCGTCAGCTCCAGGCTCGGAATCTGGGCCAGGACCCCGGCCACCCTCTCCAGGGAATCGTGGGTCTTGCCGTTGTAGAAGTAGCCGTCAGCGGTGAAGATGACCTTGGGCTGGATCTGCCCGAAGCGGTCCATGACGCCCTGGATGCCGAAGTCAGGAGAGCAGGAGGACCAGATGGCCCCCCGGGAGGTGGCCGCCAGCATGGCGATGATCGTCTCGGGCAGGTTGGGCATGAACCCGACCACGCGGTCGCCGACGCTGACGCCGGCCGCCCCCAGAGCCCTGGAGGCCCGGGCCACCAGCGCGTGAAGCTCGACGTAGGTCAGCCTCTGCTTGGAGCCGTCCTCGCCCCAGAAGACCACGGCCGGATGATCGTCCCTGAAGCGGAGCAGGTTCTGGGCGAAGTTCAGCTCCGCCCCCAGAAACCACTTCGCGCCGGGCATCTTGTCCAGGTCCTGGCCGAGCTGATCGTACTTCTTGGAAAACCTGACTTGGCCAAACTCCCACACCGCCTCCCAGAAGGACTCGCGGTTGTCGATGGACCACTGATACAGCTCCGGATAATTGGCCAGGGCCTGGCCGCAGCGTTGGTTGACCATCTCCCGAAATCCGGTCATGTTGGCGCGGGCGATCTGCTCCTCGCTGGGGGTCCACAGGGGGGTCTTCATCTGCCGCCTCCTGATCGGTGCTCATGATTAAAGATTTTCTCATAGATGTTGCCTCAGCCTCCCCCCAAAATCAAGGGCTGATTGGCTGGGGCTCGGGCGGCCGTCTCCAGAAGCGTTCGTCCACCCGAACCTTCGATCGTCCGACCCTGGATATCAGGGCCGACTCTTCATTGAATTATTAAAATGAGACCTTGGCGAAGCCACGTTCTGGTTAAAGGACCAGGCGAGGCCGCAATCAAGGCAAAAGGACGGCTTCGCCGCGGCCTCAAAATCGAGGCCCGGAGAAAGCTCGGACTTGCCCGGAGCCGCGCCTTGTGATTTAGATTGAGAGCGTCGGAAAAGGCCCGGACGGCCTTTTTCGACAATCTCAGGTGGGGGTCAAGCTCCCAGCCGACAAACTTTTGAGGGCAAAGAGGCCGTGAAAGCCAGGGACTTCATTCTCCGGGCCGGGGCCCTGACGGCCAGCCGGGGCGTTCAGGACGCCCTCCAGACCGTGCTCCTGCTCTGGCTGGCCCGGGTGGACCAGTCCGGCTACGGCCTTTTTGTCTTTGGCGCCGGGGTGGCGGCCATGGCCCGCTCCATTCTGGCCCTGGGCCTGGACCAGTTCACCCTGCGGGAGTTCGCCGCCGACGAGGCCTCCCGGGGCCGGGTCCTCAGCGGCATGGTCAGGATCAAGGCCGTCTTGGGCTGGCTCATCCTGGGCGGCCTGGCGGCCTGGAGTTTTTTTAAGGGCTGGAACTCCACCCAGGCCACGGTCGTGCTCGTCGTCGCCGCCGGTCGGGTTCTGGACGGCCTGGCCGAGACCTTCTTCAGCCTCTTCAGGGCCGAGGGGCGACAGGTCCGCGAGGGGGCCTACTCCGTGGCGGCCAATCTCATCGGCGCGCTCTTCGGGGCGGTTTGTCTCTTTTTCGGCTGGGGCGTGACCGCCTTCTCCTTTTTCTTGGTCTTTAGCTCGGGCCTGAAACTCCTCCTCGCCTGCCTCGGCGGCCTCAAAATGGGTTTGCTGCCCTCCTTGAGGCTCAAGGGCCGTCTTCTGCCCGCCAGGGAGCTGCGCTCCCTGATCATCATCGCCGCCGTGAGCGTGCTGGGCGCCTTTTACAACTCGACCCAGATCTTTTTACTAAAAAAATTCTGCACCTTGAATGAAGTGGCCCTCTACGGCGCCGCCGCTGACACCGCCGGCTTCACTGGGCTGGTTTCGACCATGATCGTCGGCGCGGTCCTCTTTCCCAGCCTCGTCGCCGCGGCGGCCGCCGGAGGCGAGCGCCTGGTGGAGACGGTCAGGGTCTATTTCTGGCAGCTGTTCATCTACGGCGCGGGCGCGGCCTTTTTTCTGTCCACCCTGGGCGGCCCGGTGCTGACCCTGCTTTACGGCTCCAAATACGCGGCCGCGGTGAGGCCCTTGATTGTCCTGGGGCCGGCCGTTCTTCTTTCCTTCCTCAACAACTTCGCCATCATGACCATGCTCGCCCTGGGGCGGGAGCAAAGGCTGGCCATCTATCACCTCGCCCCGGCCGGCCTGGCCTTGGGCCTGGGTTGGGCCCTCATCCCCTCCTCGGGGCCCTTGGGCGCGGCGGTCAATCTTCTGGCCTGCCGGGCCATGATGTCTCTCCTGGTCATCGGCTGGCTGCAGCGCCGCTTAAGCTTCATCCGCTGGCTGGAGTTGAGGGCCGTCCTCAAGAGCTGGCTCGCCCCGGCGGCGATCTACCTGGCCCTGGTCTGGCTCCAGCCGCTTCTGGCCGCCGGCCTGGCCCTGACCCTTTGGGCCGCGCTGATTGGTTTCGAAACCGCGTCCACCAAAAGGCGGCTTAAGATCTCAAAACCAAAGGAATGATCTCCTCTGGGCCAAAGGGCCCAGGGTCAAGCTCATTCTGGATCAGCCAAACAATTAGGCCCAGTTTTCTAAAGGCTCGCCAATCAGTCCTCTTCCTTTCTGGCCACGGCCCGCTGGGTTACCTCCTCCAGCTCCAAGGC
>CAYXRH010000313.1:0-5126 GCA_964466355.1 uncultured Thermodesulfobacteriota bacterium | reverse complement strand
GTCCCAACAAGCCAAGCCCCCTGGCTTTTTCGATGGCCAGGTTGAGCATCTTGACCGCCAAGGGGTATTCGGCCCGGCAGTAGATGTAGCCCTGATGCGCCCCGATGGCCTTGGCGGCGATGATCATGCCCTCCAAGACGGCGTGCGGGTCTGATTCCAGGACGCAGCGGTCCATGAAGGCGCCGGGGTCTCCCTCGTCGGCGTTGCACAGCACGTACTTGACGTCGCTCTTTGATTGAGCGGCGAAATCCCACTTGAGGCCGGTGGGGAACCCGGCCCCGCCGCGGCCCCTCAAGCCCGAGTCCTTGATGACCTGGACTATCTCCGCGGGGGTCATCTGAAACAGAGCCTTGGCCGCGGCGATGTAGCCGTCCGCGGCGATGTACTCCTCGATGCTCTCGGCTTGAATGAGGCCCCGATTCTTCATCACCGTCAGCTGCTGCTTGGCGAAGAAGGGCACCTCCTTCACCGAGGGCACTGCCGTCGCTCCGGGCGCCGGAGAGCCGTCGAAGGCCTTCTCCGGCTGCTCCCAGCCCCGGGCGAAGGCCCACTCGGTGACGATGCGCCCCTCCAAAACGTGCTGGCGGAAGATCTGGCCGGCCATCTCCGGGGTGACGAAAGCGTACTTGACGGCCTCCTCGCCGAACCGCTCCACGGTGATGAGGGGTTCGTGATTGCAGATGCCGGCGCAGCCGGAGGTGGTCAGGATGATGTCGCTTCGGCCGCAGGCGCCGAGCTCCTGGTCGAGGGCCTCAAAAACCTTGTTCGCGCCAGAGGAGAGGCCGCAGGTGCCCATGTGGACCGTGACCCTGGCTTGGATCTTCCCCGGCTCCAGGGTCAGAGACCTGAGCGTCTCGCCCTTGATTCGATAAAGATCTTCAATGCTGTATCTGGACATGGACACGCTCCCTGGCTATTGGTAATCATCAAGAATGTCGAGAACCTTGGCTGGTTTGACCTGCCGATGGGTGTCGTCGTCTATCATCAGCACCGGCGCCAGGCCGCAGGCGCCAAGACAGCGCACCGTCTCCAAGGTGAAGCGGCGATCCGGGGTCGTCTCGCCGGGTTTGACGCCCAGGCCGGCGGCCAGCTTGTCCAAATTTTTCTTGCCGCCCCTGACGTAACAGGCCGTGCCCAGACAGCAGCGTATGGTGTGTCGACCCCGCGGAATGATGGTGAAAAAGTGATAAAAAGTGACCACGCCGTAGACCTCGCTCAAGGGGACGTTGAGGCCCACGGCGACCTTGTGCTGGATTGATTTGGGTATGTAGCCCAAAAGCTCCTGGACCTCCTCCAAGACGGGGATGAGGGATCCGGGTCTGTTTTGGTGATGATTGATGACGGCCTCGAGCCCAGCCATTTGTTCGAGGCTGAACTCAGGCTCTTGAATCGGCTCGATGGTCAAGGAATCGGCTTTGGTGCTCACTGGGCCCTCCCTGTCACAGACCGGTTGACGCTCTCGGCCTCTCCCTCGGCGCGGCCCAACCTCTGGCCCTCTGGCAGGCTCCTCGCGGTGCGCCTCGCCCTTTTTCCCGGCCCTTGAAAAGGCAATTGCCATGCCAAGGGATCAGCCTCCCCTCGGCCGGGGTGAAGGAGTTGGATTATTTGATATCTAATTGATTAGGTGACCGCCTTCAGGAGAGCCTCTCTTAGGCGGGCATGGTGTCAGGTATTCTTACAAGGCGTAAAGAAGTTATTACATCCCTCAAAGAACGGCGCTGGGGATCTCAGCTCTGATTAAACGGCAGGGTGAAAATGAAACTGATCCACCGGCCCTCCTCGGACTGGGCCCAGATGGACCCGCCGTGCTTGGCGATGATGTCCTTGGTGATAAACAAGCCCAGGCCGGTGCCCTTGGATTCGGTCTCGCCCTCGGTCCTGAAGCGGACGAATTTGCCGAAAAGTTTATTTATCTTATCCTTTGAGAGCCCCGGACCCTCGTTCCACACCTCCAGCCGATAGCCCTTTTCCGCCCGTTCGACGCCCAGCTTGACCTGGCCCTCTTGACGGCCGTATCTGAGGGCGTTGCCGAGGAGGTTTTTGTAGACCACGCGCAGCAAGCTCACATCGCCCCAAAGAGGCAGCGCCGGAGGCAGCGAGCTGATGATCTTCACGCCCCTCGCCGCCGCGGCCTCCTCGAGGTCGGCCAGCACGGGCTTGATCACCTCGGCGACCAAGTCGATCTCCTGGAACTGGACCTTCAGCTCCCCTTTTTCGATGCGGGTCAGATCGAGATAGTTGCGGGTCATGGTCACGGCGGCGTCGATGTTGCGGGCGATGCCCTGGACCAAGGAGGCCTGGTTCTGGTTCAGGCTGCCGGCCAGGCCGGCGTTGAGGGCCCGGGCCGAGGTGTAGATCACGCCGAGGGTGTTTTTCAGCTCGTGGGATACGAACTCCAGCATGTTGAGGTAGTTTTGATTCAACTGCTGCAAGGTGGCGTTGGTTCGCTGAAGCTCAGCCTGGGCCGTTTTGAGCTTTTCTTCGCGGTCGCGCAGGCTGCTGGCCATGGAGTTGAAGGCCCCGGTGAGGTCTCTGAGTTCATCATCCGGCTTCGGCTCCGGCACCCGCAGGTCGAGCTCGCCGCCGGCGATGCGTCGGGAGGCCTCGCCGAGACGGCCGACCGCTTTGGTGAGCCGGCGCGAGAAGACCAGACCCATGAGGGCGACGAGAATGATCGTCACCGCGGACAGGCTGGCGTAAATCTTCCACAGGCTCCACCTGATGTTTTCGTATTTCTTGGCCAGAACGCCGACGTAGAGGACGCCGATGACCTTGCCTTCGACGTCGTGGATGGGGTCGTAGGCGCTGATGTACCAGTCGTTGACCACGAAGGCCCGGTCGTACCAGCTCCGGTTGTTCTCCAAGACCTTGTCGTAGACCTCGGCGCTGACGCGCGTGCCCAGAGCCCGGTTGCCGTTGGGCAGGATGACGTTGGTCGCCACCCGGACGTCCCACTGAAAAATGGTCACCGTGCCGATGGGCCGGCCGTCCATGACCTCGCCTTCGAAGGCGATGGACCTGATCTGGTCCACCAGGGCGTGGTTGCGGTTCAAAAGGGAGCCGGCGTAGACCGCGCCGAAGACGTTGCCCTTGAGATCTCTGACCGGGGCGGCGGCGAGCATGACCAGGCCCGAGGACTCGCTCGTCTTGGCCCTTGGCTTGGCCTTGGGCGTGGCTTCAAAGACCATGAAGGCCCGCTCCTCCAGATCACCGCCCTCCAGGCGCAGCCGCGCGGCGCCGAGGACATGGAATCCGCTCAAGACCTGGCCCTTCAGGGCGCTGGCCACGAAGGGATCATTTGATAGATCATCTCCACATTGGTAAGGCTCCACCGTGCGCAAAATGACCCGGCCCTGATCGTCGGTCAAGCCCAGAAAGTCCAGTCCGAACTGCCGCCTGACCGCCTCGAGCATGGCCCGGGGCGCCGCCGCCTCCGGCTCCCCAAAGGCTCCGGCCACGCGCTTGCCGGTGCTCAGGACGCTGACGACGATGGACAGCTCCTTGAGCTTGCCGTGGAGCACGCTCCAGGCCGAACGCAGATCGACGCCGACCCGCCGCTGCTCCTCGCTGAAGGTGGTCCGGTCGATGAAGACGGTGCCGGCCACGGCGCCCAAAAGGCCAAAGATGACGATGACCAGGACGAAATTGAGGAAGACTCGGTTGCGCAGGGTTATTCGCATCGCCTCTCACCAGACTTTATCCTCCCCCGCCCTTGCAAAGGACAAGCCAACTTTACCGGCGCGGTCAGCGATGCCTTTGAGTGGGGTCTTGGAGACTAGATTTTTATTTCGTCCCACCCTGTTTGGGGAACCCGAGCGGTTGTGTTAAATTATCTTCAGTGACGAAGCTTTGAGGCGCGGCGTCTGTGACGCCGGCAGAAAGGGCGGGACATGCCCAAAACCATCGGCATTCTCACCGGCGGCGGAGACGTGCCCGGGCTCAACGCCTGCATCAAGACCCTGGTCTATCAGGCCGCCGAGGAGGGGCGGCGCGTGCTCGGCGTGCGGCGCGGTTGGGCCGGGCTGCTGAATTACGACCCGGACAGCGACCGGCCGCAGCCGGATTGCGTCTGGGAGCTGATTAAACACCAGATCAGGGCCATCGACCGCTCCGGAGGGACCTATCTTCACACCTCGCGGATCAATCCCGCCAGCGTCGGGGAGAGCGAGCGGCCCCGCTTCGTCGGTCCGGCGGGCTTCATCGAGACGTCCGACGGCCGCCGCGACTACACCAAGCACATCCTGCGAGTCATCGACAAACTGGGCCTCGACGTCCTGGTGCCCATCGGCGGCGACGACACCTTGAGCTACGCCGCCCGCCTGGACGAGGAGGGGGTGGCGGTGATCTCCATTCCCAAGACCATGGACAACGACGTCTTCGGCACCGACATCTGCATCGGCTTCTCCACGGCCATCACCCGCAGCGTGGACTTCATCACCGCCCTCAGGACCAACGTAAGCTCCCACGAGCGCATCGGCGTGGTCGAGCTCTTTGGCCGCAACTCCGGCGAGACCTCGCTCATCTCGGCTCATCTCTCCGGCGTGGACCGGGCCGTGATCTCCGAGGTGCCCTTTGACGTGGAGAAGCTGGCCGCTCTGCTTCTCGGCGACAAGCGCGACAACCCAAGCAATTACGCCATCATGACCATCTCCGAGGGCGCCCGCATGGTCGGCGGCCAGCCGGCGGAGTACGGCGCCGGGGACGCCTTCGGCCACCGCAAGCTGGGCGGCGTCGGCCTGGTCGTGGCCGAGGCCATAAAAAAGCTGACCGGAGAGGGAACCATCTTCCAGCAGGTGGCCTACCTGATGCGCTCCGGCGCGCCGGACGCCTTGGATCGGATGGTGGCCATATCATTCGCCAACCTGGCCATGGAGCTCATCCGCAAGAAAAAAACGGGGCGCATGGTCGCCCTCCAAAAGGGCAAGTACACCCACGTTCCGGCCTCAACGCCGACCAGGGGCCTCAAGCAGGTGGACGTGGCTCAGCTTTACGATCCAGAGGTCTACCGCCCCAAGATCGCCAGCATGCTGGGCAAACCGATGTTTCTTTATTGATCAGCGCCGCTGTGCCCGCTAGCCCGGATATTTCACGAGAGCCTTAAATGAGACCTGATTGGCTGTTTTGCC
>CAYXRH010000312.1:0-5142 GCA_964466355.1 uncultured Thermodesulfobacteriota bacterium | reverse complement strand
CAAAACAGCCAATCAGGTCTCATTTAAGGCTCTCGTGAAATATCCGGGCTAGGCCAGCGGGTCTGAGGCCAGAGAGAGTATAAAAAACCAGTCTGAATTATACAATACCAGGAGGCTTCATCAGGCCTGGGCATGCAAAATGCCGGATCAGGTCTACTTTGAACAACCGCCCAGGGGTTTGACCTGAAATTTGTCCTTGACTTGGGATCTACCTCAGTTTCTGGTTAAATAAGAAGTGGCATTCGGGTTCATTTTGGCGCTCACGTGTTGGTGGCCTCGAAGGCCAAAACAATGAGGCAAATGACTCGTGGACATGGGTGAACCAAAATCGCTCCAATCGCCGCCACGTCCGGGAAGCCACCGGTCTGGCAAGACAGAGCCGGCCGAAGCCGGCAGAGGTACATGGGAACGATGGAAAAAAGGATTTTAGGCCAAGACGAGGTCAGAAACAAGAGTGTGGCCGACCTGTTTACCTATCTCCAGACCGGACCTGACGGGCTCAGCCACGGGGAAGCCCGGGAACGTCTCGACACCTACGGCCCGAACAGCGTTGAGGAGGCAAAAAGGAATCCTCTTCTCGATTTTTTGAGATACTTTTGGGGGCCCATTCCGTGGATGATCGAGATTGCAGGGATTTTATCAGCAATTCTTAGACATTGGGTCGATCTGATTATTATCGCGGTGATGTTGGTTTTCAATGCCTTGATCGGTTTCTGGCAGGAGCATCAAGCCTCGAACGCCCTCGAGGCCCTCAAACGCAATCTGGCCTTTGCCGCCCGCTGTTTGAGAGATAAAAAGTGGCAGATGATTTCGGCGGTGGACTTGGTCCCCGGGGACATCATTCGCCTCAGGCCGGGCGATATCATTCCGGCTGACGTCAAACTTGTTGGAGACGGCTACCTCAGTCTGGACCAGTCCACCCTGACCGGGGAATCCCTGCCGGTGGATAAAAAGAAGGGGGAGATCGGGTATTCGGGCGCCGTGGTCAAACAAGGGGAAATGATCGCCCTGGTCACCTGCACCGGGGGGAACACGAGATTCGCCGAAACGGCCAAACTGGTTGAATCGGCCGGCGCGGTTTCCCATTTTCAACGGGCGGTTCTCCACATAAGCGACTACCTGATATACCTGAGCCTGGGGTTGGCCGCCATCCTGGTCCTGGCCCAGATAGAAAGAGGGGTCTCCTTTCTGACCGTCTTTCAGTTTGTTTTAATTTTAGTGGTGGCCGCCATCCCGGTGGCCATGCCCGCTGTTCTCTCCATGACCATGGCCCTGGGGGCCCTGGCTTTGTCCAAGAGTCAGGCCATCGTCACCAGACTTCAGAGCATCGAGGAGATAGCCGGGATTGATATCCTGTGTTCCGACAAGACCGGGACGCTGACCCAGAATAAACTCACCCTGGGCCAACCAATCCTTTTTGCCGCCGCCAGCGACCAGGAACTCATCCTGAACGGGGTTCTGGCTTCCAAAGAGGAAAACCGGGACGCCATTGACCTGGCCATTATCGGCGGGCTGAAAGATGACCGGGCCGCGGATGGATTTCACCAGATCGATTTCCAGCCTTTCGATCCGGTGGGGAAAAGGACCGAGGCCGTCATTCGAACCGCTGATAATGAAGAATTCAAGGTCACCAAGGGAGCCCCCCAGGTGATCTTGGGATTGAGCCGGGTTTCAGATGAGGATCGGCAAAAAGCCGACAAGGCGGTCAACGATTTTGCGGTCAAGGGATACAGGACCTTGGGGGTCGCCCGACAGGACAGCGGGCAAAAAGAATGGACCTTTCTGGGGATACTGCCCTTATACGATCCGCCCCGGGAGGATTCCGCCGCCATGATCGCTCACGCCCAGGAACACGGCATCGACGTCAAAATGGTCACCGGAGACAACCTGGCCATCGCCAGGGAGATCGCCAAACAGTTGAAAATGAAAGACAAAATTCAATCGGCCGAGGCGATACTTATCCCGGAGATGGACTACGAACACATCGACCAGGCCACGGCCGATAAAATCGAAAACGCCGAGGGCTTTGCCCAGGTTTTTCCGGAACACAAGTATGCGATTGTCAAGACCTTGCAGAAACGAGGGCATCTGGTGGCCATGACCGGCGACGGTGTCAACGACGCCCCGGCTTTGAAACAGGCTGATGTCGGCGTGGCCGTTTCAGGAGCCACCAACGCCGCCCGGGCGGCCGCTTCGCTGGTTCTGACCGCACCGGGGTTGTCGGCCATCATCCAGGCCGTGGAAGAAGCCAGGCGCATCTTCGAAAGGATGACCAGTTACGCCACCTATCGAATCACCGAGACCATTCGGATCATGTTCTTCGTGGTTCTGGCGATGATCATTTATGATTTCTATCCGATCACCACGATCATGATTATCCTGTTGGCCCTGCTCAACGACCTTCCGATCATGACCATCGCTTATGACAACACTCTTCTCAGGGCCAAGCCGGTTCGCTGGGACATGAGGCGTGTTCTGACCATGGCCACCATACTAGGTTTTATCGGAGTAGTAGAGACCTTCCTGTTATTAATAATCGCCAAGGACCACCTCCATCTGGGCCAGGATCAACTCCGGTCATTCATCTATTTGAAGCTGGCCGTGGCCGGCCACTTGACCCTGTTTGTGGTCCGCAGCCCGAAGCCTTTCTGGAAGAGACCCTTCCCCAACAAGCTGCTTTTCTGGGCTGTTATCGGCACCCAGATCGTCGCCGCCTTGATTGTCGGGTTAGGCATATTCGTCCCGGCCATACCGTGGTCCTACGTTGGTTTGATCTGGTTGTACTGCTTGGCCTGGTTCGTTATTGAAGATTGGATCAAAGTGCACATTCAAGGCCACCTGGAACTGGGCGGTCGGCGACACCGAAGCTTCATCGACCGGATCAGCCCGCCTTCCCGGGCCGTTGTTCAAAGGAGCCATCTGGAGAACGACGCAAATTAAAGTAAAATATCCAATAAGTTGAACAGTCAAAGGCCACAGAAAAATGGCCGTCCGAGGCTGTCGGTGCAATCTAGGGATGCCCTCCCACAGGTAGCGCAGCACTTCAGGGTATGACGAACCCACATGCAGGGCCAGGGCGATCACATAGTAAGCCATTATTGAGGAGTTTGGTGGACGGGCGTCCGCCGTCGCTTCCGCACCCGGCCGTGACCGTTCGCTTTTCCCGGACAGGCGGCCAGGGCGGGATGGAAGGCTTTCTTGAGTCTGAGGGCGTCGATGTGTCCCCAGCGGCGCCGCTCTCAACACCCTCTGGCTGACGTTGGGTTATAATGACGGCCATGTTTTGTGGCGGTCAGCGGCGCTATTGGGACCAGATCGCCGCCCAATGGCGTGGCCAGAATCACCAAGCCCTGTGGCGGGCCCACTGCGACGCGGTCAACGCCAGGCTGCTCTTGAGCTGGCTGGCTCAAGACAATTTTCAATGCCTCCTCAAGAGCGACCTGTTTGACGAGGCCTGCGGCGAGGGGCTTTACTCTCTCTTGGCCTCTCAGGCCCAGCGGATCATCGGCGTGGACATGTCGGGCCTGGCCTGTGGCGCGGCCCGGCGAGGCCGCTCCGGTCTGTGGGCCGTGGGCGCGGACGTGCGCTGGCTTCCCTTCCAGGACGGGCGATTCGACGCCATGGTCTCCATCTCAACCCTGGATCACCTGGCCAGCCTTGGCCAGCTTTTTGACAGCCTGGCCGAGTTTCACCGGGTGCTGCGGCCGGGCGGCCGGCTTTCCCTGACCCTGGACAACCCGGCCAACCCCTTAATCGCCCTGCGCAACGCCTTGCCGTTCCTCCTCCTCAATCGACTGGGGCTGGTGCCTTATCAGGTCGGTCCCAGCCTGCCGCCTCAAAGGCTCTGCCGCCGCCTGGGTCTGATCGGTTTCAGAGTCATCAAGGTCGAGGCCTCGATGCACGTGCCCAGGGTCCTGGCCGTGACCCTGAGCCGAATTCTCTGGTCCCGCCTCAACGCTGGGTTAAAAAAGCGCTACTTGAATCTTCTGATGTCTTTTGAACACCTGAAGGACTGGCCGACCCGGTTCGCCACGGGCCACTACGTGGTCGTCAGGGCGGTCAAGCTGCGGGAAGGCGAATGATCGGGCGTTTGGCGCGCCAGCTTCACGGAACCGCCGTGGTCTTGAAGAACCTGCCCGGCCAGCGTCGCCTGGCCTATCTCTCCCGGGCGGAGATGGAGGCCCAGCGGGACGTCCGGGTCAGGGCCACGGTGGAGTACGCCGCCAAGACAGTGCCTTTTTATAGGCGTTTGTTTAAAAAAATTGACCTTGATTGGCAAGATATCCGCACGGCCGAAGACCTCAATTGTCTGCCTCTGATCGACAAGGCCGCCCTCCAGGCCGAACCGCAAGCTTTTGTCTCCACCTCAATCAAGGGCCGCCGGGCGATCCCCTTTCTGACCAGCGGCACCACCGGCCGTCCGGCCAAGGTGCTTCATGATCCTGACTCCGCGGTGGCCAACATTGCTTTTGGGGAGAGGGAGAGGGCGGTCATGACCGCCCTCTGCGGCCGCTGGCGTGGAGACCGCATTCTGTACGTCGTTCTTCCGGGCGGCACCAGGGAGAAAGTTTGGGCTCTCTACCGACAGCACACTCTTTTGCCCCTCCCGACCAACCGGGCGGTGGTTTCCCTGTTGGCGCCATTTGAATCCCTAATCGAGGCCATCAATCGTTTTCGGCCCGAGATCATCGTCGGCTACGGCCGGCATTTTGAGGTCTTGTTCAAGACCGCCATTACCAGGCGGATTCAGCTCCATCGGCCCCGGCTGCTGGTTTATGGCGCCGAAGCGATGAGCCCAGAGGTCAGGCTCTTCATTGAGAACGAGGTCGGGGTCAAAGTGGCCTCGCTGTACAACGCGGTCGAATGCTTCAAAATCGGCTTCACCTGCCCTCAAGGACAGGGCTTTCACCTCCACGAGGACATCTGCCATCTCAGAGTGGTGGACGCCAAAGGGGCCGCGGTCGCTGACGGCCAGTGGGGCGAGGTGATCATCTCCAATCTGGTCAATCGAGGGAGCGTCCTTTTGAATTATCGACTCGGGGACCAGGGCGTGATGTCCACCCAGCCCTGCCCCTGCGGTCGCAACCTCCGCAACCAGGCCCGCAGCAAACGGCCTAATCAAGACCTCATCATTCTGACCCA
>CAYXRH010000311.1:2123-5144 GCA_964466355.1 uncultured Thermodesulfobacteriota bacterium | reverse complement strand
TGCCGATCCTCATCGGGTTCTTGTGGCTGAGAGGCGTCGCGCCGACGGTTCAATTGATCTACTTCCCCTTGATCATTCTGGTCACTGGCGCCCTGGTGTGGGGCCTGACCCTCATCCTCTCGGCCATCAACGTCTTTTTGAGGGACGTGCAGCACGTCCTGACCAATCTGCTCACGCTGTGGTTTTTCCTGACGCCCATTCTCTACCCTTTTGAACAGATCCCGCCGCCCTATCGGCCCCTGATGAAGCTCAACCCCATCGCTGAAATCATGCTCGCCTTTCAGAAAATTTTCTTCTACCAGGCTCCCCCGAAGTTGTCCGACCTGGGTTTGTTGGCCCTCCTGGGCTTGATCTTTTCGGCCGTGGGGATCTACATCTTTGACCGCTACAAGGAGTCTTTCGCCGAGCTGATCTGATGACTTTTGAAAAAGCCATCGAAATCCAAGGCCTGATAAAAAACTTCCGCCGCATAAGGCTGAAGCGGGGCTACACGACCCTCAAATCAGTCCTCTTGAACCCTCTGGCCCGCTTCAAGACCCAGGCCGGCTATATTCAAGTTCTCAAGGGCGTCGACCTCTCCATCGCCCCGGGCGAAACCGTGGGCTTGATCGGGCGAAACGGCTCGGGCAAATCCACTCTGTTGAAGATACTGGCCGGCATCTACAAGCCCAACGGGGGCCGCGTGTCGGTCAAAGGCCGCGTCTCGTCCCTCATCGAACTCGGGGCGGGCTTTCATCCTGAATTCTCCGGCCGGGAGAACATCTTCCTCAACGGGGCCATTTTGGGGCTGAGTCAGGAGGAGGTGCGCCGCCGCTTTGACGAGATCGTCCGCTTCGCCGAGCTGGAGGAGTTCATCGACTCGCCGGTCAGAACTTACTCCTCGGGCATGTACGTCCGTCTGGGCTTTTCGGTGGCGGTCAACGTGGAGCCGGAGGTGCTGCTCATCGACGAGATCTTGGCCGTGGGCGACGAGGCCTTCAGCCACAAGTGCGAGGACAAGATCCACGAGTTCAAGCGGGCCGGCAAAACCATCATCCTCGTGACCCACGACCTCTCGGCCGTGGAGCGCTTCTGCCATCGCGCCGTGTGGCTGGAGGACGGCCTCATCTGCGGCCAGGGCGAGCCCCTCAAGGTCAGCGACGCCTACCGTCAGTTCGTCGCCCGGCGCGAGGACGGCCGGATTATAAGGGAGGCCGGGGCCTCTGACGATCTGTCGAGCCGCTGGGGCGACGGCCGGGTGGAGCTGATCGAGGTCTCGATCTTGGATCTGAAAGGCCAACGGCGCGGGGTCTTTGCCCCGGGCGAGGGCTTGACCATCAAGATGAAGTACCGCTTCCTCGAGCCGCTGACCGACGTGGTCTTCGGCGTGTCCTTGACCAAGGCCGACGGCGGCCACGTCTTTGGCACCAACACGGACATCGACCGTCTGCCCTTCAAAGATTGGCCGCGGCAGGGCGAGGTCGCCTGTCGCCTGGAGCGCCAGGAGCTGGTCGACGGCACCTATTTCGTCGACGCGGCCGTCCACGCCAAGGACGGTCGGGCCTACGACTATTGGACCAGATGCTGCTCCTTTGGCGTGCGCTCCAATCTGACCGACGCCGGAATCTATCGCCCGCCGCACACCTGGACGCTGCCATGACTCAAAAACAAAGTTTGCTGGAAGAGATACTCCAGAGGGCCGAGGCCAGCCGCCAGGCCCACCTCGAGGCCGGTCTTTACACTCTCGAAGACGAGGCCAGGGTGGCCGCCGCGGCCCTGAAGCTGCCCAGCCAGGAGTCCTCGATTCTGCGCAAGCTCGAAGAGGTTCAGACCAAGGTCAACCAGAGCTACGACCCCACCGGCCTGCCCGAGATCATCTCCCACCGTCCCTTGGTCGGCCGGATGATCGTCGCCGGCAAGCGGCTGATGTACCAACTCACCAGGCCCTACATCAACATGATCCTCAACCGCCAGGCCCTCCACAACCTCCACGTCGTCGAGCTGCTCAACGAGACGGTCGAAGCCAACCGCCAGGCCCTCGAGGGCTTGACCCTGACCAACCAGCGCCTGAATCAGATGTTTGACCAGTTGGACGAAATCTCCCAGCGCCAAGCGAGGCTCACCCGCCGTCTCGACGTCGCCGGGCCGGCGGCGCTGGCGGCCGCGGCGGCGCCGCCCGAGACGGGCTTGTCCGCTTTGGACTACGCCGCCTTTGAGGACCGTCACCGCGGCCGCGAGGAGGAGATCAAGGCCAAGCAGGCCCCTTACGTCGATCTTTTCAGGAACGCGCCCGGCCCGGTGCTGGATTTGGGCTGCGGGCGGGGTGAATTTCTGGAGCTTCTGGCCGCGGCCGGCGTCGAGGCCTACGGCGTGGACCTCAACGCAGACATGATCCAGGAGGTGAGGGACAAAGGGCTCAAGGCCCTCCTCGCCGACGGCGCGGCCCACTTGAAAAGCCTCACTGACGGCTCCCTGGGCGGCTTGTTCATGGCCCAGGTGATCGAACACCTCTCCTTGAGCCAGCTGACGGCCCTTTTGGAGGAGGCCTTCCGGGTTCTGGCCCCTGGCGGCGCGGCCGTGGCCGAGACGATCAACCCCCAAAGCCTGTCCACCTTTGCCGGCGCCTTTTACGTGGATTTGACCCACGTCCGGCCCGTTCATCCCGAGGGGGCCCGCTTTTTGTGGGAGATTGTCGGCTTCAAGAACGTCAGGATCGTGGCCGCCAACCCCTACGCCGAAAAGGACCGCCTGCAGCCCGTGGACCCCAGCCTGCCCGGGGCCAAGGTGATCAACGACAACTTCAGACGCCTCAACGGCCTCCTCTACGCCCCCCAGGACTTCGCCGTGGTCGGTGTCCGCTGATGAAGCTGGCCTTTGTCATTCCCTGGTACGGGCCGGACATCCCGGGCGGGGCCGAGGCCGAGTGCCGCCGCACGGCCGAGAACCTGGCCCAGCGCGGCGTTGAGGTCGAGGTCCTGACCACCTGCCTGCGCTCCCTGGAGAATTCCTGGGACAAAAACCATCACCGGCCCGGCCTGGTTG
>CAYXRH010000311.1:0-2113 GCA_964466355.1 uncultured Thermodesulfobacteriota bacterium | reverse complement strand
CAATTATGCTAATTGAAGGCCATAATTTGAAGAAAATATAATAATTAAAAATAATTAAAGCAAGGGGCCTTTTAATAAAATACCATACATTATTCTTCTCCGACCAAGATCCGGAGCCTGGGCCTGATCTCCAAGCCGCCAAGATATTTTATCTTTTGACTCGATCCGGGATTGTTCTTATTATTCCTGATATAATGGTCTTTTTTCGGATGCGCAACTATCCCTATTATTCAGGGGGAATACGTAACAGGTGCCACCTTGAGATATTGTTATGTCTACTGAAACCAGGTATTCCAGTATAGCCAAACCATCCATAAAGGGGGTAACCGGGGTCATACTCGCGGGCGGCATGAGCAGCCGCTTTGGAAGGAACAAGGCCCTGGTTGAGATAAACGGCGTCTCGGTGAGACGGTTCGCCGTCGAGCGCCGGGAGCCTCACATCTTCAATGACCTCAATCAGCGCCTCATGGCCGGCCAGAGCCTCTCCCTGGCCCAGCAGCGGTCCTTTTTTGACAACATGGTCAACTCCCAGGCCCTCTACGAGTACGTCGCTCAAGCCAAGGACCACCTCTTTTTACCGATCCCTTATCTTTTTTCGACCACCTGGCGCACGGCCGCCCTGGCCCCGGAAAGATGCGTCCCCATCGCCTGCCTCCACGATGAGGGCTACGCCTACATGGACCTGATTCGTCAGGCCTTGCTCGCCTGCCGGGCGGTCATCTTCCACACCCGGGCCGAGGTGGACCTGGCCCGAGACATCATCGGCCTCCCCGAGGACAAGGCCCTCCTCTTTGGCGAGGGCGTGGACACGGCCATCCAGGGCCGCGGCGAGGCCTTCCGGCAAAAGTTCAACCTCCACGAGCCCTTCATCCTCTACGCCGGCCGGCGGGACGCCACCAAGAACACGCCCCTGCTCCTAAGTTACTTCGCCCAGCACAAGAAGGCCCGGCCCGGAGCGCTGAAGCTGGCCCTGATGGGCAACCTGGATTTTCAAACACCGGCCGGGCTGGAGGGGGAGGTCATTGACCTCGGCTTTCTGTCCGCCCCAGACAAAGCCGACGCCTTGGCCGCGGCCGACGTCTTTTGCCAGCCCTCGGTCAACGAATCCTTCTCCCTCGTCATCATGGAGGCCTGGCTGTGCCGCACGCCGGTTCTGGTCCACGGCCACTGCCCGGCCACCCGGGAGCACGTCGAGGCCTCGGGGGGGGGCCTCGTCTTCACCAGCCCCGAAGAGTTCTCCGCGGCCATCAACACCCTGCTCTCCGAGACCGACAAAGCGACTCAAATGGCCCTGGCCGGGCGGAGTTACGTGCTCCAGAACTTCACCTGGGACGTCATCTGCCAGCGCTACCAGGGCCTCATCGAAAAAACCGCCCGACCAAGGGCCAAGCCGGGCCGCCGGCCCTTGAAGAGGCCGGCCGTGCACCAGGTCCTCTCCCATCTGGTCCTAGGCGACGCCATCGGCAACGAGGCGGCGCTGATTAAAAAACGTCTGCGCCGCATGGGCCTCAAATCCGACATCTACGCTGACTTCATCGACGCGCGGATCAGGCGCCAGGGCCGGCCCCTGTCCAGGTTCAACGACGAGGCCAAGCCAGAGGACGTCATCCTGTGGCACTTCTCCACCGGCAGCCGGGTGAGCGAGTGGATCAAGGACAAGCCCCAGCAAAAAATCCTCCGCTACCACAACGTCACCCCGGACAACTTCTTTCGCGGCGTGGACCGGCAAGCCGCCCTCAACGCCAAGGCCGGGAGGCGCCAGCTGAAAAAGGCCCAGACGATGGTCGAGCTGGCCCTCGGCGTGTCTGAGTTCAACCGCCGGGAGCTGGAGGAGGCCGGATACAAAAACACGGCCGTGGCCCCTTTTGTGATCGACATCGACCAGTTTCAACGTCCGGCCACCGAGCCTGCGGTCGAAACCCGCGCCCCGGGCGGGCCGAACGTGCTCCACGTCGGCCGCCTGGCCCCGCAGAAGCGGATCGAGGACATCATCAAGTCTTTTTATTTTTTCAAAAAGCTCAAGCCCGCCGCCCGGCTCTTCCTCGTGGGCGGCAGCGGCGGCTTTGAGAGCTACCTGGCCGGCCTCGAGGGCCTCATCGGCGAGCTGGAGATC
>CAYXRH010000310.1:935-5162 GCA_964466355.1 uncultured Thermodesulfobacteriota bacterium | reverse complement strand
AAAACCTCGCGCCTGGTCCTCGAACCAAAATGTGGTTTCGCCACAGTCTCAATTTAACCCGCCCGATCTCGGTGGCGGCAATATCTGCCTAGCCTCTCGCTTCCTTGACTGCATCGCCTCAGCCCTGACTTGCCAGAAAAGTTAAGATAATTGTGAGGTTTTCCTCATCCAGTCTTTTGGCACATCGGCTGCATGTGAAGCCAGCATAATCTTTAAGGAGAAAAAGGATGTGGCAGAAGATATCAGCCTTGGTCCTCCTCACCGGAGTCATACTTCTTTCCACCGCGGTCAGCACTGAGCTGTCGGTGGGCGCCAACCTCCGCTCCATCGTCATCGTCTTGGGCGGCACTTTTTTGGGGGCCCTGATCGCCTATTCTGTGTCTCAGTTTAAAGAACTGGTCTTTGTGTTGCGCAGCGCCTTCACTCTGAGTCCGACCCATCCTGAAGTGTACGTGGACCAGATAGTGCGCCTGGCGCGGGTGAGTCGGTTCAGGGGCGCCAGGGCTTTGGACGCTCTGGCCCACGAGACAGAGAATGATTTTCTTCGCCTCGGCATGGAGTTGGTGGCTGACGGCAAGGACCACCGAGAAATCCGCGACGTCTTGGAGAAAGAATACGAACTCTATTTCAACCATCGCGATTCCCAGATCAACATGCTCCAGACCATGGCCCGGCTGGCTCCAGCCTTTGGGCTGGCCGGGACCCTGATCGGGTTGATGAAGATGTTCAGCCACCTCACCGACACCAGCGGACTGGGTGTCGGCATGTCAGTGGCCTTGCTGACCACGTTTTATGGGATCATGATCGGCAATCTCCTCTTTCTGCCCTTGGCCCGAAAGCTCAAGGAGTTCACCCGGCGTGAGGCCGTGATCATGGCTTTGATCCTCGAAGGGACAGTGGGCATTTTGGAGCAGGAGCATCCGAGCAACCTGGACCATCGCCTGCGGGCATTATTTTTGAACAGGCGCTCCCAAGTCTTGGCTTCGCTCAAAACGAGCGGGACTGATGACGGTTTGTCATCGGATCGACCCGGTCCCAGAGTCCAAGTTTTAGGCGATGGCTGAAAAGGGGCGGCGTGTGGCCAGATTCCAAGCTAACCTCAGACAAGAGCCAGGCCGATGGCGCGTCTTGAAGTTGGTCAACCGCCTCGGCGAGAGTGAAGAAGACGAGGGCATACATCTGTCCTTCACCGACCTCATGGCCCTGCTTCTCGTCTTTTTCATTCTCTTTTTCACGCTCAACAAGCCCTTGAAGGAAGAAGACATCAAGCCGTTTATCATCAACCGGGTCAACGGTCGGATTGAGGCGAGTGATTTTGAGAAAAAACAGGTTGACGAAAAGAAAACCAATTTAATCAAACGTTTTCTCGTCGCTGCCCCGGCCTGGGCCGATGGTTTGATCGCTGATGAACAGCGACAAAGACAAAAAGTTTTGGCTAAGATAAACCAAAGTCTATTGACCACTGAGTTGAAGTTTGGGCCCCAGGGCAAGACAGATCTTGAACGTGATTTGGTGTTTAACGAACAACGCCAAAAAAATGAAGCCTGGGAGCGAATCCAGCACAATCTCCTGAAGGCAGACCAGGTCGTCGTGCCCAGGGGTGAGATGAAGAGCGATTCAGAGGCGGCCTTGGCCCTTTTGACCAGTGACCTGAAAGGAAACGGTTCAGCCTTGATCGGGGCCGAGAAGGTGAAGCCAACCTCAACACCCTCTCCTCAAAGAGAGCGCTTGCGGGACAAGATGGAGCGGCTCAAGGCCGCCATGCCTGGCTTTGACCTTGATGTGCACTCCTCGATGAATTCAGTTGTGTTGATGATCAGCGATCGGGTGACCTTTGAGGAGGGGAGGGCTGACATAAAGCCCCGCTTCGCTCAGATGTTGAATCGTCTGGCTGAGACAATCATGAACGAGTCAGGATTGGTTAAAATCCGCATCAAGGGACACACAGACGCCAAACCGATCAACAACCAAATCTATCCTTCGAACTGGGAGCTTTCCGGAGCCCGGGCCGCCCGGGTGGCCCGCTTTTTAATCGATCGAGGCCTCAACCCCCGCCTGTTCGAAATCACGGGTTATTCCCAGTATCGGCCCGTGGTTTCCAACGAGTCTACCAAGCAGCGCGCCCTCAACCGCCGGGTGGAGATAGAACTGCTCAGCGGATGAGACGGGTCTTGATTAGTTCAAGAGCTTGGCCGAAACCTGCTTGATGCAAGACCGGCACCTGGTCTGATCAATGCCGTTTCGACAGAAAAGGTTAAAGGCCTCCAGCCAGTCCTGGCCTGATCTAGGGCAGCCCCTGAGAAACTCTAAGAATAAGATCAGACGATCAATCGCCTCAGGATCAATCGCGTGCTCCATGCGGCAGGCGTTGGCCTCGGCTTGACCCGCTTCCAGCTTAAGAACATCAGCAAAGAATTCTCTCAGCGTCTCATGCCGTCGGACAATCTCTTGGGCAATGGCTTGTCCGCCTTTTTTTAAGGTGACAAAGCTGTAGGGTTCATAATCAATGAGCCCCCTTTCGTTGAGGGATTTGAGTGCGGCTGAGACTGAGCTCCGAGACACCCCCAGGGCCTCGGCAATGTCCTTGACCCGGGCCACCCGATGCTTGCGCTGCAAGTGGTAAATGGTTTCCAGGTAGTCCTCCATATTGGCCGACAGATCGCGCTCTTGCGGCAAACTCATCAGCTTTCCTCCAGCTCGATGCTGCCCCAAGTATAGCGAAGCGACTGGGAAAAGTCGAAGGCCAAAAAAAGTTCTTGACAACTAACAAAGTTAAGATTATAAAACACTGCCAAGTTTAAAGTAAAAACTCGAATCATCCGACAGCACCTTGTGCTGTCCTGGGAAGGTCAAGCTCATGACCAGAACGACTTCACTGAGATTTCTCAAACCAGGACAAGAAGCCGTCATTTCCAAGATCACCACCGGTGGAGAGATGGGCCGTCGCATCAGGGACATGGGACTGGTTCCGGGCGCCTCCATCCAGGTTCTCGGTCGGGCGCCCCTGAACGACCCGGTGGAGATCAAGCTGTCCGACTACAACCTGACGCTCAGAAACAACGAAGCCGATTTCATCATGGTTCAAATGAAGGAGAGAAAACCGTGAGGGGCAAAACGATCAGCATCGCTCTGGCCGGGAATCCCAACTCAGGCAAAACCACGCTCTTCAACGCCATAACCGGCGCACGCCAGCACGTGGCCAATTATCCCGGAGTCACGGTGGAAAAAAAGGAGGGCAAAGCCAAGTTTAACGGGTACGACGTGCACGTCACCGACCTGCCGGGCACCTACTCCCTGACGGCCTATTCCCTCGAGGAGTTGGTCGCCCGCAATTTCATCATCCAGGAGAAGCCAGACGTGGTCGTGGACGTGGTTGACGCCTCCAACCTGGAGCGCAACCTCTATCTGGCCGTTCAGCTCATGGAGCTGGGGGCGCCTTTGGTCATCGCTTTGAACATGGTCGATGTAGCCGAAGCCAAGGGCGTCAAAATAGATGTCCAGAAACTGTCAGATCGTCTGGGCGTCCCCATGGTGGCCACGGTGGCCCGGAGCGGACAAGGCGTCAAAGATCTCCTGGCCGTTGCCGCTGAGGTGGCGCAAGAGAAAAAAGAGTGGTCGCCTCTGGAGATTTCTTACGGCAGCGACATTGATGAGGCCATCAGAGAGATACTCGCCGGATTCAATGGCCCTCCAGCGGACAGAATTGATCTGAACTTACACTGGTTGATAATCAAGTGTCTCGAAAACGACGAGGAAATCATCAGCAAAATTAAAGAGAATGCGGAGTTGGCCATCGTGATCCTGCCTGTTTGCCGTCAGGTGGAGGACCACATCAGAAAAACTCTTGACACCTACCCCGAAGGCGTCATCGCCGAGCAACGCTACGGCTACATCTCCAGCGTGACCCAGAAAGCACTCCACCGCTCCCTGGAAAGGCGCGTGGACCTGACCGACAAGATCGACAAAGTCATCCTGAATCGGCTCTTCGGTCCGGTCTACCTCCTGGCCGTTCTTTTCCTCCTCAAGGCGCAGGAGACGTTTATAACGGGTTTCCATGTTTTCCTTGATCCAGATATTGCGAACCGTGCTAGGGCTTACATTGACCCCGTGCAAACGAAGTTGATCCGAGATCCGCATAGGTCCCCAGGCAGGATGATCGAGGGAGATCGCAATGACCTTCTCCTTGATTTCAGGAGAGGTCTCATTGGGGAAGCTCTTGGGGATGGG
>CAYXRH010000310.1:0-925 GCA_964466355.1 uncultured Thermodesulfobacteriota bacterium | reverse complement strand
CGGCATCTACCATTTCGTCTTCTGGGCCAGCGAGACGCCGGTCGGTTGGTTTGAAGGCTTTTTCGCCTGGTTGGGCGGAGCGGCCGAGGCAGCCATCCCCGAAGGCTTCGTCCAATCGCTCATCGTCAGCGGCGTCATCGACGGCGTGGGCGGGGTGCTGGGCTTTGTGCCGATAATCGTGTTCATGTTCTTTGCCATCGCTGTTCTGGAAGACTCTGGCTACCTGGCCCGGGTGGCTTTTCTCCTGGACAGGGTGCTGCGGGCCTTTGGCCTGCACGGGAACTCGGTCATGTCCCTGATTATCAGCGGCGGCATTTCTGGCGGCTGCGCGGTGCCAGGAATCATGGCCGCCCGGACAATCAAGGATCCCAAGGCTCGCCTGGCCACCATCATGACCGCCTCGATCATGAACTGCGGCGCCAAGCTGCCGGTCTATGCTCTTTTGATCGCCGCCTTCTTTGCCGCCAAAGAGGCTGAGATGATGTTCGCCTTGACCATCATCTCCTGGGGCGTCGTTCTGCTGTCAGCCTTGGCTCTGCGCAAGACAGTGCTCAGGGGAGGGCGATCGCCTTTTGTCATGGAGCTGCCGCCTTACCGCTGGCCCACCTTGAGGGGTCTTCTGATCCACACCTGGGAGCGGACCTGGCAGTACATCAAAAAGGCGGGCACCGTCATTCTGGGCATCAGCGTCATCATGTGGGCCTTGATGACCTTTCCGGGTCTGCCAGACCAGGAGGCGGCCATCTGGGACGCCAAGATCATCGCCACCCAGGGCCAAAAAGCCAAGGCAATGCTCGCGGCCCAAAAGGCGGAGGCCGAATTGTCCGGCAGCCTGGCCGGCCGGATGGGGCAGGGGTTGACCGCTATCACCAACAGGGATAGGGAATAACATCGTATCCCCCTTGGTGTTGTTTTGTAATATTTT
>CAYXRH010000309.1:0-5176 GCA_964466355.1 uncultured Thermodesulfobacteriota bacterium | reverse complement strand
GGCCAAGGCCACGGCGTCGAGGGCGGTCAAACCCTCTTGATATTGAAAGGCCCCCGGTTGATTGACCTTGCCCAAGACGTAAACCTTGTATTGAGTGACGTCGGAGAAGGCCGAGGGTTGGACGTAGACCACGTCTCCGGGGCCGAGCTGGATGTTTTTCTCGGCGACGCCCTGGTCCAAAAGCTCCCGAAGATCAATCTTGATGGATTTCTTTTGTCCGACCAATTCCTCCATGTTTTCGATTTCGGTGGCCTCTTCGATGGAGCCGCGGAGGATGAAGGCGTAGTATCCCCTGTCCTTGGTCACTCCGCCGGCCTCGGCGATGAGTTCGAGCAGGGTGATCTCGCCCTCCAAGGGGTAGAGACCGGGCCGGGCCACGGCCCCGGTGATGTAGATCTTCTTGCTTCTGAATTCCAGCACCCGTATCTGGATCTGAGGATCGACAAAATAATCCTCGGCCAGCGGTTTGGTCACTTTGTCGATCAACTGGGAGACGGTCAGCCCATCGGCCTTGATCTCGCCCAGGAAGGGGAAATTGATCGTCCCCCGGGGCGAGACGGCGATGTCCATCGATTCCTGGGTCTTTCCCCCGGCGAAGATGGTCACCCGGAGGACGTCCTCGGGGCCGATGACGTAGGACTTGGATTCCTCGGCGGCGAGACAGGCGAGCCCCAAGGCGGTCAAGGCCAGGACCGCTAAAGATTTCACCCCGGAGGCGAGCGGTTTATTGCCGGCTCGTATCATACATCCCCCGGATCATGACGAAGATCCTCTGCTCTTTGAAGTCGTAACCCTCCACGTTGGAGTCCAGGTTTGAGTAGCTGTATTGGAGGCTGATCTCGATCATGTCCCTGAGGAATTTGTACCCCACTCCGGCGAAGATGTTCCAAAGGCTGTCGTTTCGGCGAGATTCTTGGTAGTCAGAGAACTGGTAATAGCCGCCCAGCCTGACTCTGAAGTCCTCGTAGAAAAGCCTCACCACGTTGGCCGTGGCCCGCCAGGAGACAAAATAGGCGTCTCCCTGGGTGAAGTCGTTGATATTGTGCTCGAGCGACAAATTGATGGCCGAGATGTCTCTCTGGCCGGTCAAGGAAGCCTTGAAGACCGCGCCTTGCCAGTCGGTCAGCGAGGCCTCGGCGTAGCTGCGGGCATGATAGCCGCCGCTCAACTCGCCGGTGAGCCACTCTCCGATGTCTCGTCTGAGAATGAGCCTGCCTTGAAAAGAATCGTAGTCACTCACCTCGCCCTCATAATTGCGATGCCAGTATTGCCCTTCCAAGGCGAGGTGGTTTATGTCGCTCAAGTGATAGGTCAAGGTCAGGATGCCGCGATTCTCCATCGAGCCCTCGTTTCCCGGATCTTCGGTGTCGATGTAATCCAGCATCTCGAGGCGATAAGCCAACCCGACCTCGCCCCGCTCACCCAGATCATAACTCAAAAATGGCCGCACCCGGTTGCGCCAGTACCGATCCCGGGTGGTGGCCACGTTGAAGCGATCCGAGGAGGCCGGCTCCCGGGTCAGAAAGTACTCTTCTTCCACGCCGGTGGTGAACCTAGTTCCGAGCCCGGTGGCCGCGGAGAGGGTCAGGTCGTGACCGATGTAGTCGTCCTTGGAGGTGTTCAAGTCCTCCTTGGAGTCCGTGTGCAGTACGGCGTTCAACCGGTAATCCAAGGCCAAACGACTGCGCTCGGTGGAGGCGTCGACGGCGATGCCAGGGGACACCCGGGTCACCAAGACGGCCGTTTTGTCTTCCTCGGACCGGAAATAATTGTCGCTGAATTCGTTCTCCACCTCTAAAAAAGGCATGATCCGATTTTCGGTCTCGGCCGCGAACAGCTCGCCGCCGATGCCCCAGAGGTGAGAGAACAACCAGACCATACTCACCGCCGCGCCGATAACCCTGAGGCGGAGAATGCTTCCCGCCACCACCGACAACCACCTGCCCATCTCTTTATCCGGGATGATCAAGACCGGCTGGCGATGGTGTCCCAGCGATCACTCAAATCACCCGGCACGTCACTCGGCGGTTCCGGCGGCGGGGGCGGCTCCTCCGTCCCGGATGTATCCTCGCCAGGAGGTAGAAGAGTGCCCGGCGGAGTGTAAGTCGAAGGCGGCGTGTCCTGATAGGCGTTGGCGGCGACCCGCACCAGAATCTCCGCGTTCATGTCGCCGGACGAGCTGGCCAGGGCCTCCTGAACCACTTCTTGGACCTGGGTCTCATCCAGCCCGTGCCTGAGGCAGGCCGCGCGAATGCCCATCACCGTCTGGGAGATGCACCTCAGCGCTTCGGCCATGGTGGGCGCTTTCTTCAAGACGCACAACTGCTGCCAGCAAATCAGACTCAGCATGGCGCTGGAAATCTCTTCGGCCAAGGCGACGCCGTTGCCTCCCATGCGAATGCCGGTGTCGAGCAAGGTCTCGGACAGGGGCGCCGAGATCTCCAGGAGGGTGATGTTGTTATCCTCGGCTAAGACCAGGCTCCGCTGCAAGACCTCATAGACCGTCTGGCCCGCGGCCAGCCCCTGAGCCGCCTCGATGATTATGTCGGCCACGCCCAGGGCCGCCCTGGCATTCCCCGGCGAAAAAACAATCAACGAGACAAAGCCCGAGACCACCAAAGCGCGCCGCCTCAGGTTCGGCCTCCTCGTCCTCGGTTTCATGTCCGCCCCCCGATGCACTCTTATCCCTCACCTGATCTGTCTGCACAGACCAAAACCGACAATAGTATATATATTTTGAACGATCCTGTCAAACTTCTTCGACCAGCCAAGCCGGCCGGCCAAAAGATTGGTCATTGGCCCACTTTTGTTTGAGGCGCCTTACTGTATAAGAGGGCGGGCGGCATTGACTTATGGCATCTGCTTCTAAGAGGCGACGCTAAATCTGGACATGACTCGGTTCCACGCCGGGCTCGAGGTCGACGGCACCGCCAATAAAAACCGCCCGCCTTAAGGTGGGCGGCGGAGACGATCGAGCCTTATTGTTCAAAATGGCTTCAGAACCGTCCGGCCGAAATCTCCCTGTCCACGAGCTGGCTCATCATCTCGGCCATCTTGGGCGGGGGTCTGATGACGAAATAGTGCTCGGTGACGCAGTGAGCCATTTCGTGAGCCAGGATGCCGATGGTCAATTTTTCCGTCTGGAGATGGATGGTGTTCGTTCTCTTGACGTAAAAAGCGGGGACGTCTTCACTAGCCCCCAACTGCCTCTGTTTCTTGGACGGTCCGCCGAATTCCGCGGCAAAGAGCCGGGACAACTCATCGAGGCTTTTGTGGATTATTATTTTGACCTTGAGTCCCGGCAGCGGCATGTCCAGAATCATCTGGATTCTTTGGAAAAGGGTCTCTAAAAAATCGCCCAGGACTTTCTTGGAAGCAGGGCCTTTGCCCAAAAAAACCTTGCTCAAGGTGCGGGTGGTCGACTCTGGTTGGATCTTGCGGGCGAATTCAGATAGTTGGGCTTCGTTGTCGTAAAAGATGGTCACCAGCTTGCTGTGATAGACTTTTTGTTCCGCCAGGGCTAAAGCCCCGGGCGCGGCCAGGCTGAGCAGGGCCAAGCCGCTCAGCCCCCAAAGGAAGCCGATTCGCTGGGCTTTTTGGGGCATCATTCCCCTTTAAGCCGGCCGGTCAAAGAGGGTGTGGACCGCTTCGTGCAGGTCGAGGATTTCCTTTCTTATTTCGTCCCGGTCCCATTCTCTTTGCTGGGATTTCTCCTTCAGTTGGGCGGCGCGGCGTTGAATCTGACGGACCTTGCGCTCCAGGGAGTCGGTCATGTCGTTGATGGAAGCGGCCAGCTGCTCCAGCTGGTCGCCTTTGCGCAAGAAAATGCGGTCCTTGAGGCGGCCCTGGCCGATGTTGTTCAGCTCCAAGGAGAAGCGGTAGAGGGGGCCGCCGATCTTAAAGGATATGTAAAGGGCGACAAAGATGGTCATGGCGATCAGGGCGGCGATGACGGCCACGTTGGTCCCGATCAGGGCCGGCATTATGGCGTCGGCCGTTGACTCCAGCGTCAGGTGGCTGAGGCGATAGGTGGCCGTGACCGTGTCGCGGGACATCCAATACAACACCGCGCTGGCCAAGACCATCGCCCCCAGGGCGATGAAGCAAAACTTGAGAATGAAGCTGCGCTGGAAATCTTTTTCGATGTATTTGGTGCGACGTTTGTAATCCTTTTGACCGTCGTCGGTTTTCATGGACTCATCCCCTCAACGATTCGGGTTAAGGTTCTCTTTGAAGATTTTAATGTCGGCCTCGCGCCTCAATCCGGCCAGCCAGTCCTCGATGGCCTTGGTCTTTTTCTCTTCGCGGAGCTCGGTCACCAGGCTGTCCTTGATCTCATTCAGGGAGGGCAGGTCAGGATTGGCCTTGACCAGTTCACGGTAGCGATTTTCGACCTCTTCGGAGGTGATGAGCACCTTATCCTCAAGGGAATCGGTCTTCCTTTTGATCAGGGTGGTGATGAGGGTCTGCTCCCAATATCTTTCGATGGCGTCGCGGAAGGCTTCCTCTCTGGTGAGGCCCATGCGTATGGCTTCTTGGATGAGCAACTCCTTGTCCACTTCCTGTTCGAGGAGCCTGAGCCTGTCTTCAGGAGACAGGGCTCCCACGTCGCGGTAACGGCTCAGCGAGGTGAGCCGGTTGACAAAATCTTGCTGGGATATGACCACGTCGTTGATTTTGGCCACCGGTTTTCCCTGGTCCGTCTCGTCGCTCGCGCAGGAGGCGAGGGCGAACAAGAGGCCGACCAAGAGTGAGGCGAGGCAACGCTTGAACATCATTTCTTTCCCCTCTTGCTTCAAAAGAAAGGGGTTATCTTTGAGGCTGTGGCGAAACCACATTTTAGTTCGAGGAGCAGGCGAGGCCGCGATCGAGACAAAAGGGCGGTTTCGAAACAGTCTCATTTTTTTAATTGGCGCCAGAAGATGGAAAGGTTGCCACCCCATCTCCAAACAACGCCTCTTCAGGCCAAGGAAACAGGCAGCGCGATTCAGACCTGAGACCGAGATCGGCCCCGAGAGAAAGTCTTTAAACCACTTCTAGAAAAATGGCTCCGCTAGTGGAGGGTGGCCATTCGTTTCTCCACCAGCTCGCGGTACGTGTCTTTGATCACTCCTGGATCCAAAGAGACGCCTAATTGGTAGCCTTCTTGGTGTGCCGGCACAACGCTGACGTGGAC
>CAYXRH010000308.1:0-5227 GCA_964466355.1 uncultured Thermodesulfobacteriota bacterium | reverse complement strand
GTCGTCGGCATCGAGAGAGTGCTCAGGTGTCTCCGCTCGTAAAAGAAGGCTACGTAGGCCGCGGGCACCATGAAATTGCCCAATAGAACTACCGTGGGAAAGAGGTTTGCGTTGCCGCTCAAGCCCAAGACGACGAGCCCCACGACGTAAAGCAATAGGCCGATTAGCAAGACCCGCCACCACGAATTGGCTCGCTTCGGCTTGGCCTGGGCGAGTTGCGTCTCTTCAGGTTGCGTCTCTCCCGGCTGTGTCTCTTCCACTTGTGTCATTTCCAGTTGCGTCATTTGATATCTCCCTCCGCTGTTGCCTCTTCGGCTTTTTTCTCCGCCGGCCGGGCAAACTCTTTCAGTGCTTCCGCCAGCTCCCTCAAGCGCTTATCCACCCGGTCGTTGACAGTTCCTTCCTCAAAGGTCCCGTCCTCTTGCCTCTGGCCGGCCTTGACTCCGGTCAGGATTTCAATCCCTTCATCAATACTTTTCACCGGCCACACATGGAACTTGCTTTCTTTGACGGCCTCCACCACCTCCTCCTTGAGCATAAGGTTCGTCACATTGCTCTCCGGGATGAGCACGCCTTGCTCTCCACTCAGCCCTTTGGTCTTGCAAACTTCAAAGAAGCCCTCAACCTTTTCATTCACGCCGCCGATAGCCTGAACTTCCCCCTTCTGATTGACGGAACCGGTGACCGCAACGCCCTGCTTGATCGGCAGACGAGAAAGACCGGAGAGAATAGCGTAGAGCTCTGTGCTGGAGGCGCTATCCCCCTCGATGCCTGAGTAACTCTGCTCAAAGACCAGGCGGGCCGAGAGGCTGAGGGGTTTGTCCTGGGTGTATTTTTCCACCAGGTAACCGGAGAGGATGAGGACCCCTTTGGTGTGAATGGGGCCACCGAGTTTGGCTTCGCGCTCAATGTCCACGAGCCCTTCCCGGCCGAGGCCGATGCTGGCGGTGATTCGACTTGGCCGCCCAAAGCTGATGTCTCCCAGCTCCAGCACCGACAGTCCGTTCACCTGGCCTACTCTTTCGTCTGTAACGTCAATCTTGATGGTGCCCCGCTCGATCATCTCCTGGATCCTCTCCTGGATGAGATTGGAACGGTAAAATCTCTCGTCAATGGCCTGCGTTATGTGAGCGGCAGTTGCATAAGTCGAGTCATCTTGAGTGGCATAGTAACTGGCCTCCCTGATGACATCGGCAATCTCGCCAAAGCGGGTGGAAAGTTTTTCTTGATCTGCTGCCAGCCTGGAGCCATGTTCCACAATTTTAGCCAGTGCCGAGTTGTCCAGGTGCCGCAAGTTTTCTTCTTCACACACGCTGCCGACGAAGGCGGCGTAATTGCGGATGTTGTCCTCGGCCCGATCCATCTGGGTGTCGAAATCGGCTTTGATCTTGAAGAGTTCACTAAAATGCTCGTCATAAGCGCGCAGGAGATGGTAGAACTGAGGATGTCCAATGAGAATGACCTTCACGTCTAAGGGGAGTGGCTCGGGTCGTAGGCCCTTGGTGGTGATGAATCCCAATCTCTCCCCGACATCCTCGATGGTGATTTCCTTGTCTCTCAGCGCTCGTTTCAGGCTGTCCCAGGAGAAGGCGTTACGCAGCACCTCCTCGACAGGCAGGACCAGGTAGCCGCCGTTGGCCCGGTGAAGAGAGCCATCCCGGATCAGGGTGAAGTCGGTAGTCAGGGCGCCGAAGCGGGCTTCCTGCTCGATCCGACCGAAGAGATTGCTGTAAGTGGGATTCATCTCAACGACCACGGGTGCGCCTTCGAGCTCGGAGTTGTCCACCAGCACATCGACCTCGTACTTCCTGAAGGGCATCTCTCCTGCCCCAGGCACGGGGAAGGGTAAAGAAGGTTGTTGCTCGCCCGGTTCTGCTCTAAATTGAGATAGATTCTCCAGGATGTCGTCCTTCACCTCTTCAAGGTAGCTGATGACTTCAGGAACGTCCTGATATTTCTCCTTCAGATCCTGGATCAGGTGACTGAGGGAATAGAGAGCTACTTCTTGATCCAATTTCTGGAGCTCCTCGCTGGCGCTCTTTTCCAGGCCCCTGCCCTGCCTGACAATCGCTTCCAGTTCGGACTGCAATTCTTTCTGCTTCTGTGCGATCTTTTCCCTTTCATCTGAGCTCAGGCTCATGAACTCCTCTTCACTGAGGGGTTTGTCCTGTTTCAAGGGAATGGTCATCAGGCCTATGGGGCTGACCCGAATAAGGAAACCCTCCTCTTGAGCCCGCTGGTTCATCTGGCTTAAGATGTCATCGCGGCGCTGCTGGAAGCCTTGGGTGACCTCCTCTTTCTTGGCAATGTATTCCTCACTTTCAAAAACTCTTTGTAACTCCCCTCGTGCCCCCTCTACCAGGCTCTTCATATCGGCTCGAAATTCCTTAGCTCGCCCGGGCGGAAGGCGCAGAGCTTGGGGGCGGTAGGAGTCACGGAAATTGTTCACATAGCACCAGTCGTGGGGTATGCTTTTTTCCTTGGCCACCTCCTCCAGGAAGCGCTCGACGGCAGTGGTCCTGCCCGTCCCAGGCAGGCCGGCCACGAAGATGTTGAACCCAAGCTCCTTGATCCCAAGACCAAACTGCAATGAGCGCACTGCCCGCTCCTGGCCGATAATGGTCTCCAGGGTCTTCATCTCTTCGCTGGTATTGCAGCCCATGACCTGGGGATCGCAGATCCAACGCAGTTTCTCGACAGGTAATTCGGTGATCATTGTATTCCTCCTTGATGAATCATTACCGTTCGCGTTTAGTAATGCCGATGTTACTACTCAGCCTGAAGGTGCCCGGCACTTCATCGACAGAAATGCACTATGTCCGGTCCACTGTCAGACGCCAGATTACGCCTTGAAGGCCGCAAAAGTGCCGGGCACCTGAGTAGTTATCCACGACTTTTCAGACAGCCTCCTAGTCCTGATCAGTCAGGGGAGCATGTTCACGCCTTCGGAGTGTCTCCAGTTGCTCACCTTCGGGGTGCACTGTTTCCGGCACATAGTGATGCACAATCCACACAGCAGCCAGCGCCATGAGGCCGCCGATCAAGAAGGGCAGCTCGAAGGAAACCACGGCCAGGATGCCGGCAATGAGCGGTCCCAGCGCGATGCCGAGGCCAAAGCCCATGGTGACGATGCTCATCTGGCGCCCCTCACCGCCGGCCCTGGATAAGTCGGCCGCCAGCGCAAAGGCCGGGGCTGCAATCGCCGCCGACGCGAGGCCCTGAAAAAGCCGTAACCCGGTAAGTTGCAATGTTGACCCGGCCTCCCCCAATAAGGCTGTGACGGGTGCCATCAAGATCAATCCGGCAATGATAATTCGCTTGCGCCCGATACGATCAGACAACTGGCCGAGGGGAATCTGGAATATGAACCGGCTGATCATAAGTGCGCTGAAAGCGATGCTGAAACCGAGCGCGGTCTCATGTAAACGTATGTTGAATTGCTTCTCCAGGGTGGTCATCATCGAAAAGGCGCTGGCCATCACGAAGGTGGCAATGCCCACTCCGACGATACCGGCCGTCAACAATTCCCGGTCAATGAGCCGGAACGGGCGCGCTTTCTCAGCCGAGACATCGGCCGCCACTTCTCTGACCCAGATTTGTACCAAAAGCACACCCAGGAGGATGAAGGCAGCCCCGGCGTAGAAGGCTGCGTCGAAGCCGAAAAGGTCATGCAGAGCTCCTCCGATCAGGGGGCCGATGGCGAAGCCTGCCATCCGCATGGTGGTGTAAATCCCCATAGAGCCGCCGCGCGTATGTTTCTGAGTGGCGGTTGCCATCAGCGCCAGGGAGGCGGGAACGGTCAGGGCAACGCCAAGGCCCTGGAGCGAGCGCAGCAACAGCAAGTCTGTGAAATGAGTGGCAGCTATGAAAGCCAGCGTGCCGGCGCCCATCAAGATCAGACCTCCCTGGATCAATGGCTTACGCCGGCCCATGCGGTCACTCAACGCACCCATGAAGGGCTGAAAAGCTGAGTTCACCAGCCCGTATAATGCAATCAAGATTCCGACCCGCACCGACTCTGGGAGTGGGAAGGCAGGGGCCGGTAATTCGGCTACGTACAGCGGGAGAACGATAAACAAGATACTGTTGCCTATCGCATCACCCAGGCGGGCCACGGACAAAGCCACTACGACCCGACTTCCACCGAGACTCTTTAAGAAACGTTTAATCAAAACTTTTGACCCCCGCGGTCGCGGCTAGTACCCCTTCAACCGCGATTTGACGAGTAAGAACAAACGCCATGGGCGCCAAAATGAACCCGTCAATTCAGCCTTGACAGGGCACTAGGTGCCGAACTCTTGCAAAGTGCGTAAATAGCTGATGACGTCTTCCCTGGTGAGCATGCCCACAATTTGGCCGTCGGTCATCACCGGAAGCTGGTTGACGCCGTCCCGATCCATCTCTTCCATAGCCGGCCATAACTCCGTATCAGGCTGGATGCGCTTGAATTGATCGGCTGCTATCATGGCTTCGCCAGCGGTAGTGATCGGCCATTTAGCCCGGGGGATTTCTTTAATGTGGTGCAGAGTCAACAAGCCGACCACATCGTCACCATCCTCGACGATGAAACTGCGCCGCCCAGCCCCCAGGATGTGATCATCCACCATCTGTTGCAAGGTCGTGTCGGATGGGACAGCGGTGTAACTGCGGCTCATTGCCTCGGACACCCGGTGGCCGGTCAAAAGATTTTCGATTTTTACTTGCCGCACCTGCCCCGCAGCCGCACTCACCAGGAACCAGCCAATGAAGGCAATCCACAGGCCGTTGATCAAATTTCCGCCAATGGCTAACCACACGCCGGCCAGGATGAAGAGGTAGGCGATAACTCGTCCCAGATTAGCGGCGATGAGGGTGGCCCGCTGCCTGTTCTGGGTGAGGCCCCAGACAATGGACATGAAAACGCCGCCTCCATCCAGGGGAAAGCCTGGAATCAGGTTAAATACACCCAGCGCGGCGTTGATATAGACCAAATACTTGACCAGGGCCAATAGCGGAGCAACGCTGGTGAAGGCCGGCTGCACCAGGGCGAAGATCCCGGCCAATGCGAAACTGACCACAGGACCAGCGATGGAAATCCAAAATTGGGCTCCGGCAGTAGGCGGTTCGGAACTAATTTCGGAGATCCCGCCAAAAATAAAGAGTGTGATACGGCGCACCGGGATTTTGTAGCGCATGGCCACCACCGAATGCCCCAACTCGTGAAGCAACACGCTCACAAAGAGCATAA
>CAYXRH010000307.1:0-5259 GCA_964466355.1 uncultured Thermodesulfobacteriota bacterium | reverse complement strand
CCCTGGGCCAGACCCAGCTCCACCGGACCGTCCATCTCGTAAATCACGGTCGCTTTCATGAGGTCGTCGCCCAGGTCCATGGACTTGGCCCACAGCACCCTGGCCGAGCGCAGCGAGCCCAAGGCGGTCACGGTCCCGGCCCTGAACCCGTGGGCCTCGATGAGTTGAATGATGCCCTCGACCACGTCCTGACCGGGCAAGAGCCGGGCGGCCAGAGTCCGGCCCGGCCTGCCCAAAGCTGATACGGCTTCGATTCTTGACATCTTAAACCTCTATTTCTGTCGCCCTTTGATGTGACCCTGGCCCGCCTCCAAGACCCGCAAGGCCGCCTCTCGGACGGACATGCCGGGGCTGATCCCCAGCTTTTCGGCGGTTCGGTTGACCGCGGACAGGAGTCCGTTTTCCCAGGCGTCGCGGCCGTGGCCGATCATGGCCGTGCGGCAGTCTATGGCGCCGGCCGGAATCGAGGCCGCCTCAAAAAGGGGCAGGCCCGAGATGTTGGCCTCATCTTTGCCCCGGCCGGCGTCGTTCAGGAATATGCCCTTGAGGTCCAGGTTCTTGACCCAGTCGTAAGAGGTCGCGGCGCAGTGAGAGCCGCCGACGACCACGCTGCGGCGATGGCTGTCGCTGAGATAGGAGATGGTGTCCGTGACGACGATGCGACCGTTTTGGTCTTCGTGGACCACGAAAGCGGCGCGCCTCTGGCCAGCGGATTTCTTGGCCTGAAGCATCAATCCCGTCGCCTCGGCCGCGCTCAGGCCCGCCTTCACCCCGACCGCGGCGGCCTTGTCGTTGACGGCCGAGATGACCCCGGCCGCGTAGTTATCCCATCCGTCGCCGATGCGCGCGGTTTGGCCGTCCACGGTGGCCCCCAGGATGTCCATGGCCTCCAGGACGCCCAGCCCGGATACGCCGGCGTCGTTCTTCCCTCGGCCGGCGTCGTTTAAGATGAGGCCAAAGGGCAGAAACTGAGCGGCGTGGCGAGCGGCCGGGCCGGCGCCGTGAGAGCCGGCGACGACGATCTGGCCGGCCGCCGCCGCGCTCATCTGGCCCACCGAGTCCATGACCAGGACGCGGCCCCACTCTTCTTGACGGACGATGCGGATCTCTTTGTCTGGCCGGGGGGTCATGATTCTCCCCTGCCCTGGCCAGGGGCTAAGCGGCCGCTGGGTGCAGGAACTTGTAGTTCCATTTTGGATCCAGGGTCGGCTCGATTTTCAGCCCGGCCATCTCCTGAATGGTCAGCTCCACCGTGGCCAGAACTGGCGCCGAGCCGGGGATGAGATTGCCGCAGCGCGTGTTGCCGTCCTTGTCCATGATCAGGGCGTGGAGGTGCATCACCACCGAGCCGTCCTCGTCCGTGCCGAAGAGGCCCTGGCCCACGCCCAGCTCCACCGGGCCCTCCATGTCGTAGAAGACGGCCATGTCCATGGGGTCGCCTTGAAAATCCATGCCCTTGGCCCAGACCACCGTGGCCGAGCGAAGGGAGCCGATGGCCGTCACGGTTCCGGACTTGAATTGGTGGGCCTTGATGAGCTCGACGACGCCCTTGAAGACGTCCTGGCCGGGCAGAAGCCGGGCGGCCAGGAGGCGTCCCGGCCGACCCATCGCGGCGACGCAGTCAACACTGGTCATGTCTGTTCTCCTGTGGATTTGGCTTTCAAGTTCCTGGCGCTGATTTCAGCGCGGCGCTCAAGATCCTCCTGGTAGTCCGAGGCCAGGCCCAGAAGCTGCCCGCCGTCCACGACCATGACGTGTCCGGTGATCATGGCTCCTCTGGGGCTGACCAGAAAGAGGACCGCCTCGGCCTGCTCCTCAGGGGTGATCCAGCGGCCCAGGGGGACCTGTTGGCCCACCTCGGCCCGAAACGCCGCCTCGGTCTTGGATTCCACCAGGGGGGTCAGGGTCGCCCCGGGGCAGACGACGTTGACCCTGACGCCATGCGCGGCCAGCTCAAAGGCGAGATGCTTGCTCAAGCCGATGACCCCCCACTTGGCCGCGGTGTAGTCCGCGCCGCCGAGCTTGCTCATCCTCACCCCGGCCAGGGAGGAGACGTTGACGATGCCGCCGCGGCCTCGGGCGATCATCAGGGGTGCTATTGCCCGGCAGCAGTTGAAGACCCCGGTCAGGTTCACGGCCACGGTCTGGTCCCAGCTCTGGGGCGGCATCTCCTGAACCAGGCAGGATGATCCGCCCACGCCGGCGTTGTTGATCAGGATGTCGATGGTCCCGAAGCGGTTCGCGGCCTGATCAACCATGGCTTTCACTTGAGCGCGATCAATCACATCGGCCTGGATGGGCAGGGCCCGGCGGCCCAGGCTCTCGATCGCCGCCGCCGTGGCCTCGGCCGCAGCCAGGTCGGCGTCGTTTATGACCACCATCGCCCCCTCCTCGGCCAATCTGAGGGCGATGGCCCGGCCGATGCCCCTTCCGGCGCCAGTAACGAGGGCGACCTTGTCATCCAGCTCCATAAGTTCTCTCCTTCCGCCTCACGATCCCATCAACACCCGGGGCAGCCAGAGGCTCAAATCCGGGATGAAGGTGACACAGATCAAGGCCAGCAGCAAGGCGAGCAGAAAAGCCGGCATCTCCTTGACCACCGCCGGAAACCGCTCCCCGGAAAGCGAGGTCGCCAGGTAGAGGACCACGCCCACCGGCGGCGTGACCAGGGCGATCATGAGGTTGAGGACGATGACCACCCCGAAGTGGA
This sequence comes from uncultured Thermodesulfobacteriota bacterium, assembly GCA_964466355.1. GTDB lineage: Bacteria > Desulfobacterota > Desulfarculia > CAYXRH01. The sequence goes on along the minus strand of CAYXRH010000307.1, from coordinate 2,549 downwards.
TGGGGTCGATGCCGACCGCTTTGACGAGGGGCATGAGCATGGGCACCACCACCACCAGGGCCGTCATCGGCTCCAGGATGCAGCCCCAGATGATGAAGAAGATGTTGATTATGCACAAAATGACCCACTTGGACTGGCTCAGGGAGGTGAAGAAGGCGGCCAGCATCTCCCCGGCCCGCATCTCGGCGACGAGGTAGCTGAAGATGCCGGCGCTGGCGATGATGATCATGACGTAAGCCGAGGAGATCATGGATCGGGCGAAGTAACGGGGCAGGTCCTTGAAGCTCAATTCGCGGTAAACAAAGAGGCCGACGACGAGGGCGTAGGCCACGGCCAGAACCCCGGCCTCGGTGGGCGTGACCAGGCCGCTGACGATGCCGATGATGATGATGAGGGGCATGACCAGGGCGCAGGCGGCGGCGACGGCGCTTTTGAGCATCTGCTTCAAGCTGGCCCGGGGTCGGGCCGGGTAACGGCGCCTCTTGCTGATGATGTATGAGGCCACGATGAGGTAGAGGCCCATTAATCCGCCCGGAATGGCTCCGGCCAGGAAGAGGCGGCCGATGGACTCCTCGGTCAGGAGGCCGTAGAGGATCAGCGGAATCGAGGGCGGGATGACCGGGCCGATGGTCGAGGAGGCGGCCGTCACGGCGGCGGCGTAGGCGCCGGGGTAGCCGTCCTTTTTCATGGCCGGGATGAGGACCGAGCCCACGGCCGAGGTGTCGGCCACGGCCGAGCCGGAGACGCCGGAGAAGATCATCGAGGCGACGATGTTGACGTGGCTCAGGCCCCCCCGGATGTGCCCGATCACGGCCGTGGAGAAGGCCACCAGGCGGCGGGTGATGCCCCCGGCGTTCATCAGGTCGCCGGCCAGAAAGAAGAACGGTACGGCCAGGAAGGCGAAGTTGTTTAAAAATTCGACCATCTCCGCGGCGATGGTCGTAAACGACGAGACGCTCCAAAAAACGGTGCAATAGACCACCGCCGCCAGGCCCATGCTGATGAAGACCGGCAGCCCCAGCGTGGCGAAGGCGAGAAAGCTCGCCACCAGGAGTATGAGCGGCCACACGCCCACCTAAGCCTCCCCCGGCGGGTCGAACCGCTGGGCCACGAGGATGAAAAGGGCCAGAAGACTGCCCGCCGCCGCGGCGTAGTAGCGGGCGTTGGTCGGGATGGGCAGGGTCAAAAGGCGCATGCCTTCAAAGGCTCGGGCCACGGGAAAGGTCAGCAGAAAGACCAGGCCAAAAAAGAAGAGGGCCAGGAGCCAGTTGAGCTTGTTCAGCCGGGCCTTGAGACGCGGTGAGACGTGGTCCAAGACCACGGTCACGGCCAGGTGGCCGTGACGCTCCAGGCCGATGGGCACGCACAGCCACACGATCCAGATGAGCAGTAGGACCACCAGCTCGTGGGACCAGGGCAGCGAGAAGCCGAGGGCGTAACGGCAGGTCACCTGGGCCAAGGTCACGCCGGCGATGACCACGAAGGCCAGGCCGACGAGCCGCTCCAGGATGAGGATGATCACGGCCCTCGTCTTGGCCAGGCGGGTCAAAGCTTTTCCTCCTCAGACGAGGGCTCTTTTAGGTTCATCAATTAAGCAACCTGATTTTATGTCGCCCCGGTGGTCAGAACCAGGCCGCCGTCCACGGCGATGACCTGGCCGGTGATGTACTTGGCCTCGTCGGTGGCCAGAAAGACGGCCGCCCGGGCGATGTCCCAGGGTTCGCCCATGCGTTTCAGCGGCACCTTCTGGCGGCGATCCCGCCTCATTTTTTCAATATCGCCGTCGTAGAGACCCAGTATTTCCTTGTAGATGACCGGCGAGTCGATCATGCCCGGCATGAGGCAATTGACCCGGACGCCCTTGTCGGCCAGCTCCAGGGCCAGGCAGCGGGTGAGGGTGTTGACCGCCGCCTTGGAGACGGTGTAGATGAACAGGGGCGGATAGACGTGCAGCACCGCCCCCACCGAGGAGATGTTGAGGATCGAACCGCCGCCCTGCTTCAGCATCTGGGGCGCCACCGCCCGGCAGGTGTGAAAAATCCCCTTCAGGTTGACGTTCAAAACCCGGTCCCAGTCCTCTTCGTCGGCCTCCAGGATGCCGCCCGGCTTTCGAGCGCCGATGCCGACGTTGTTGTGCAAGACGTCGACGCGGCCGTAGGTTTTGACGCACTCGGCGGCCATGGCCCGGCAGTCCGGGGCGCTGGAGATGTCCGCCTCAAAAGCGGCGCAGCGCCCGCCCTCGGCTTCGATCATCTCCTTTGTCTCTTCGGCCAGCCGGAGGTCTATGTCCACGGCCATGACCGCGGCCCCCTCCCTGGCGTAGAGCAGGGCCGAGGCCTTGCCGTTGCCGATGGGGGGTCTGTCCGGTGGGCCGGGAATGGAGCCGGCCCCGACGACGATGGCCACCTTGTCCTTGAGACGATCGCCCACGCGCGATCCTCCTTTCTTCTAAGTCCTTTCAGTCAAAGATTATGGCCGCCTTGATAAAGCCCTCGGGCGGGTCGGCGGTGTCGCTGAGGGCCTGGGGCAGTTCCTCCAGGGTGTAGTGG
>CAYXRH010000306.1:0-5279 GCA_964466355.1 uncultured Thermodesulfobacteriota bacterium | reverse complement strand
AAAGAGAGCAGATAGATGCGCTTGACGTTGATGCCCATCAGCACGGCGCCCTCGGGCTCTTCGCTGGCGGCGCGGATGGCCTTGCCCTGGTCGGTCCGGGTGAGCATGAGGTAGAGGGCGGCGGTGAACAACATGGCCAGGCCAAAGGCCAGCAGCCTGACCAGGGAGATGGAGAGGTCGCCGAGGTAGAAGTTGACGCTGGCGTAAGGCGTGCGCAGAACCCGGTAGTCGGGCGACCACAGAAAGAGGGCCAGGTTCTCCATGAACAGCGACATGCCCAGGGTCAAGAGAAGCTGGTTGTGCTCCGGGGCGTTGATGATGGGATCGATGAGGAACCTCTGGAAGGCGGCCCCGATCAAGAACATGACCGGGATGACGATCAGGATGGCGGCGTAGGGGTTGATATGAATCAGAGCCACCGACCAGTAGGCGGTGTACATGCCCAGCATCATCAACGAGCCGTGGGCGAAGTTGATGATCTTCATCACCCCAAAGATGAGGTTGAGCCCCACGGCCACCAGCGAGTACACGCCGCCGATGAGCAAGCCGTTGAGCAGGGCCTGGGAGATGAAGGAGGCGGTCATTTTTCTTCGGTTTTGAGGACGCCCTGGGGCGGGCCCGCCCCAGGGCGTCCACGGCTTACATCGGCACCGGGAAGACCAGCTTGGCTTGGGCGTACTTGGCCGGCCAGACCACCTTGATCTCGCCGTCCTGGATCTGCATTATGGCCGCGGCCGCGTTCTTGTTCTGGCCGTCCGGCCCAAAGACGATGGGGCCCTGGGGCAGAATGTGGTCGCTGAAGTTGGTCTTGGTCAGGGCCTCGCGGATGGCCTCCCGGTCGGTGGAGGCGGCCCTTTCCAGGGCGTCGGCGATGACGTAGATGGCCTGGTAGGAGAAGACGGTGGAGGCGCCCATGTCCGTGCCGTAGACCTCCTTGTAGTGAGCAAAGGCCTTTTTGGTCAGTGGAGACAAGGGGTTGGCCTGGTAATTCCCGTCCATGACGTTTTCGGTGATCGGGCCCAGCTCCTTGATGAATTTGGGGTGGCTGAAGGCGCCGTTGCCGCAGCCGACGATGGCCTTGGCCTTGAGCCTGACGTCCTTCATGGTCTTGTACACGCGCACCCCGTCGCCGAAGTAGCCCGTGTCCAGAACCAGATCCGCGCCGGCGGCCTTGATCTTGCCCACCTCGGTGGTCACGTCCGCCGCCCGGGGGGAGTAGGGCACCTTGAGGATCACCTCCAACCCGTATTGGGGGGCGAACTTTTCGACGTGGCCCGAGAGGGAGGCGCCGAAGGCGGTGTTGTCGTGGAGATAGGCGATGGTCTTGGCCGTTTCGCCCGAGGCCTTGATGATCTCGGACAGATATTTGACCGTTTGCCCGGCCATCTGTTCGGCGTTGGGCTGAACGCGGAAGGTGTATTTGAACCCGCGGCCGGTGACCTCATCGGCCACGGCCACGGAGACGACGAAGGGAACCTTGTACTTCTCGGCGACCTGGGTGGCCACCAGGGTCACCGAGGACTGGTAGCAGCCGGTGATGGCCACCGCGCCGGCCCGGTAGAGGCGCTCGACCTCCCGGATGGCCAGATCGGGTTTGCCCTCGGAATCGGCGTCGAGCACTTTCAGTTTGGCGCCGCCGAGGGACTTGACGCCGCCGGCGTCATTGATCTCCTTGACCGCCAGCAGCAGCCCGTTCTTGAGCTCCTGGCCGTCAAAGGCCAGAAAGCCGGACAAAGGATGGATGTGGCCGATGGGAACCTCGGGCGGCGCGGCGCCCCTGAGGACGTGGGGGAATCCCAGAGAGCCTGCGGCGGCCAAACCGCCGGCCAGAGCGGTGGACTTCATGAAACCCCGACGCGTCACGCCCCGTCCTTTCCTTTTCGTGCTCATGCTGCCCTCCCTTTGTGAGACTGATTGATTAGCCTTAATGAGGCCGCCGGGTCAAATCAGACCACGGCGGCCTTGTCCCTCAAGCTCCGCCGGCCGGCGTTTTGACCGGCCAGTCTGCCCAAGACCAAGGCGGCCAAAAGCCCGTTGGCCGAAAGGTAGCCGCTCACGCCGGCCCCGGAAAAACCGGCCGCCGTGCCGCCGCCGGCGTAAAGATTGGGCACCAGCCCGCCATCCCGGGCGGCGACCTCGGCCCTTTTGTTGACCTTGAGCCCCCCCTGGGTGTGGAACAAGGCGCCGGTGACCTGGACCCCGTACAAGGGCGGCCTGAGGGGGCGCTGGACTCCCCGGCGGCCCAGGGGGTCGGCCGCCTCTTGGCCCGCCGCGGCCTGGAAAGCCTGGTGGGTGCGCCTCGCCGTTTCCTTATCCAACCCAAAGCCTTCGGCCAAGGCCTCGATGGACTCAAACCTTTTGACGGCGCCCATGCCCAGACACTGCTTGAAGTCCTCGAAGTCTATAATCTGATCAAAGATGCCCTGGTCAAACACCTCCACGGCCACTTGACCCTCTTGAGCCAGCACGTCCAGGGCGTGCTCGGAATACCCGTGGTCCTCGTTGACGAAGCGTCGGCCGCTCAAGTTCATCTGATAGCCGCCGAGGCTGATGGCCGCCCAGGTGAGCAAGGTCCCCTGGGGATGGGCCACCGAGCCGTGGGCCTGGTAAGCGCCCATGTTTTCCAAGGCCGCGCCGAGGGCTTGGCCCCACAAAATGCCTTCGCCGGTGTTGCCCTCGTGACCGAAGTAATAGGCTTCGCTCATCTGCGGGATGTAGCGCGAGAGCATCTCCCGGTTGGCTCCAAAGCCGTTCAAGGCCAAAATCGTCTTGGCCGCCCGGGCCCGGTTGAGTCCGACTCCATGGATGTCCACCTCGGCCCCCCACACCGCCTTGTCAGCGCGTCGGGCCAGGAGGCGCCGCACCGGAGCGGCGTAGGCGATGTCGATGTTCTCAAAGCGCCGCGCCGCCTCCAAGAGCTGATTGACCAGTTGGCGGCCCTTGGTGGTTGAGGGGGCGTGAATGCGATGCCGGGAATGGCCTGGGTAGAGGAAGCTGGTGACCAGATGAAGCTTTATCCCCAAGTCCTCGGTCAGCCAATCCACCAGCCGGCCCGACTCCCTAGCGAGGTGAAGGGTCAGCTCCGGGTCGCTCTGGCGCTGGTTTTTGGTCAGGATGTCCTGGACCATCAGCTCCGGCGAGTCGTCAATTCCAGCCTCCTTTTGGAGCTTCGACGCCGCCGCGGGGATCATGCCCTGACTCAAGGACGTGTTGCCGCCGGCCTTGGCTTCCTTCTCCACCACCAAGACTTGGGCCCCCTCCTGGGCGGCGGCCAAGGCGGCCACCAAGCCGCAGCCGCCGCCGCCGATGACCAGAACGTCCATCGCCACGTCCCAGACCAGGGCTTGAGGGTCGTCCACCCAGGCGATCAGGTCCGCGTCTTTTTGGGGCTGGCCGCTTTGATCCTCAGGCTCAGGGGTCTCTGAAAGCGTCAAGGTCGATCTCCTCGCTCTCGCAGACCACGTAAAACCGGAAGGCTGTCCGGCCTTCGGGCCCCCGCTCGGGTGGAACCGGATTCTCGCGCCGCCATCGGGCCGCCTTCTCAAAGTCCGCCATCGTGTCGTAGTGGAGTTCGGCGACGCGATAGAAGGTCTGCTCCCCCCGCACCACGCTCTTGACCGTGTTCAAGATCACGCGCCGCAAGCCAGGAACCCGGCTGAGGTCCGGCAGGTGCACCTCCCGAAGCCAGCGATCGTACTCCGCCGCCGAGACGCCGGGTTCGATGTCGTAGCCCAAGATCGCCTTAACCATGTGCTGATCCCCTGTTTGTCGTCGAAATACTTCAGGGCCTACCCCGCAGCCCTAAATCGCCTCGAATTTGTGCAATTCCCGACAGCAAGCCAAAGATTCGAACCTTGAGGAATTGTATTGTGATTATAACAATGCACGTTTTAAGGTCAAGACATATTTGACCCTCGATCAAAACCCCAGCCCACGACCTCGAGGCTTCGGAATGAGCTGGCGATGCCGCCTCAAGCCACAAAACCTTCACTGGACGAGAACATGTTGAAAAATGTCATTCAAGGCCTTAATAATAACCAGGACGTCGCCGCGGCCGGCTTCAGGGTCGTGTCGACGGGGAAGCCCTCAGAGGCGGGGTGCGATGAAACGATCTCAAGTTATTGAAATAATTAAACGATTGGTTGAGTTAAAGACGCGATCGGATCTCAAGATCATCGACGCCCACGTCCATCCCCTCGACGTTCTGGGCGTGATGCCCCACCCGGCGCTCGCGCCGGCGGCCTCGCTCAAGACGCGGCGGCGAGACCCTTTCCGGCCCGGCCTGGTGGAAAGGCTTTACGGTGGGCGGATCAACCGCAAGCTGGGCGACCTTTGCTTCCGCTTTCTGCCCGGTCACGTCCGGCGGAGTCTGCGGCGCGTCTTCGTCGGGGCCGACGCCGGGTCCTTGAGCGCCGAGATGGACGCCGCCGGGGTGGACCAGGTCGCCCTGCTGCCCGTGGAGCCTTGGCTGCCCACCGAGGTCGTCGGACGCGGTTACGGCCGCGAGCACCGCTTTTTCATCCTCGGCTCCCTGGACCTCGAGACCTTGACCCTCCCCCAGATCGAGGCCAAGATACAGGCCATGATGGCCAGGTGGCGCATTATCGGTCTGAAGCTCCACCCCAACGTTCAAAACTTCATGCCCCAGCCCGCCCACAACCCGCGCCAACTGGCCGAAAAGCTCGATCTGATCTATGCCGTCGCCGCCCGGGAAAATCTGTTTCTGTTGTTTCACGGCGGTTCGAGCGGCTACCCGGGCCCGGCCCATCCCTCCCACGAAGCCCGTTGCCGCGGCCTGACCAAGGGGCTGCTGACCAACTTCTGCGACGCCGACGGCCGGAGCGAAATCCTGAGCCGATACGGCGGACCGATGATCATCGCCCACCTGGGCCACCTCGGCGCCTCCCGGCCGGATTTTGGGCTGCTCAAGGCCATCTGCCGCCGTCACGACCAGGTCTACTTCGACACCGCCCTCATGCCGGCGGAGTTCATAAAAGGCGCCCTGAAGACCCTTCCGCTGGCGCGGATCATCTTCGGCTCGGACGGCGTGTACGCTCGCCTGAGCCACTCCCTGGCCGCGGTGTACGCCGCCGCGGCCCAGGTCGCCGGCGGGGAGAAGCTCGAAGGCATCTTGAGGCGCGTCCTGGCCGAGAACTTCCTGGAGCTTTTGGGCCGGCGGGCTTCCGAGGCGACCCGGCCAAAAGCGGCCAAAAGCGCATTATAATGAGGCTGTGGCGAAGCCACATTTTGGTTCGAGGACCAGGCGCGAGGTTTTCGAG
>CAYXRH010000305.1:0-5283 GCA_964466355.1 uncultured Thermodesulfobacteriota bacterium | reverse complement strand
CACCCTCAAATTCGTTCGAACAACCAAACCAAAATACTACTTGAATGATGGCCAATTGGTATAAACCGCTCTGTGCCGAAGCCGCCGCCAGAGAGCCGAGAGAGATGATCACCGTCAATCTGTCCATCGCCCCGGAGCTGAAGCATCTCATCCCCTCTGGCCTCAAGCCCGGGCCGATCAGCCTGCCTGAGAGCGGCACTTGTCGTCATCTGCAGAGGATGCTCGGCTTGGACGAGGCGCCCGTGGTCTGGTTCGTCAACCAAAGGCTCTCTGCCCTTGAAGACACCCTCGAAGACGGGGCCGAGGTGGAGGTGTTGCCCGTGGTTGACGGCGGGTGAAGTCAGGGGCCTCCTCTTGGCGTTTGCTGGTCAGCTCAAGCCTGGGCGAAGAATCTTAGCGGAATCCGAACGTAACCCTCCATCAGCCTCCGGGCCGTTCGGCCGACCACGGCTTCATTGAAAAAGTAGCCCTCAGGGGTGCGCTCCATTTTGGCGCCCACGGCGACGACGCCGCCGGGGTGACCCAGGCGGATCTGGCCGGTCGGCTCTCCATCGAGGGCGTCTTGAACCACGCTGCCGCAAATCAGGGCCGCTCCGGCGGCGCAGATGGCCCCAGTGATGGCGATGGCCTTGTGCAGCATGCCCATGCTCATCATCCTCACGACCAGATCGATCTGGTCTCGGCGGACGACCCGACCGGCCAGGGATTCATACTCCTGGGGCGGGGCGACGAGGGCTATCTTGGGCACGGCCTGGCTGAGGGCGGCTTCGCTCGGGCTGGCGGCCAGGCCGATCATGACCGCCGCCCGGACGCGGATGGCCTCCAGTTCAGCTTTTATGTCCTCGCTGGCGTCGATCTTATTGATCTCCACGCCCCGGAGCCCCAGGTCGACGGCCCGCGCAAAGACCACCGGATTGGCGGCGTCGACGATGGAGACGCTCACCTCGCCCCGGCCGGGCAGGTCGATGACCTCGGCGGCCTTGCCCGTGGGCAGCAGGCTTCCGGTGACTGCGCCGCCCGGGTCGTGGAAATGGAGGTCTATCCGGCTCCCGGTGCCGGGCACGCCGTCGATGGCGTAGTCGCCTTCTTCGTCGTGGACGCCGTCCTTGACCGGCACCTCGGCGACGATCAGCTTGTCGGTGTTTTTCTGATAGATCCTGACCCGGGTGATCGGCTCCCCGGCCGAGACCAGGCCCTCGTCCACGGCAAAGGGGCCCACGGCCGAGGAAATGTTGCCGCAGTTATTCCTGAAGTCAACCAGGGGGCGGTCGATGGCCACCTGGCCGAAATCGTAGACCACGTCGTAGTCCGGGGAGAGGGAGGGGCTGATGATGGCCACCTTGCTGGTCACCGAGGCGGCGCCGCCGAGGCCGTCTATCTGGCTCCGGTTGGCGTCCGGGCTGCCAAAGGCGGCCAGGATGAGCCTTTGTCTTACCTCAGGGTCTCGGGGAAGGTGGTTGTCGTGAAAAAAGACGGCCTTGCTGGTGCCGCCCCTCATGATGACGGCTGGTATCCGCGCCTGCACGATGCCGCTCCTTGTCTACCATCCCCTGAGGCGACCTCGGGATCGGCTTTATTTATTATACCTCAGCGCCGTCCGGCGGCACGCCGCTTACAAGCCGCCAGCACACCGCCGCCCTGTCCGAGCGGCCACACTGACTTATGATCCTCACTTCGAGGAAGCAACCCTAGCCTTGCCCCACTGCCAGCCGGTTGAAGATCATGATCCCCCAGACGAAAAGGCACGCTCCGGCGCCGGCCAGCCCCCAAGACAAGACGCGGTCGCCCGTCCGGCCGAGCACCTCCAGATCTAAGATCACCCGGCGCAGGCCGGACAGGGAGTGGATCAGACCCAAAAGCAGGAGGGCCAGTTCAACGGCCGCCACGGGGCTTGAGCTCAACGCCGCGGCGCTGCGGCGCAAGGTGAACGGTTCATTCGAGGCCAGATGGACCAGGCCGAGGTGGACCAGCAGAAGAATTAAAAGGCACGCTCCGGTGGCGTACAAGACCAGCCAGGCCCCCGGCCCGAGGCGGGCCGGGACCGTCGCGGCGGGGCCGGCTTTGGGGCTGATTTGGTTGGCTGAACGGTTGTCAATATCCATGGACGATTGATCCTTTCCCATCCGCGTCGCCGCCTAATGGAAAATGAACGGGATGAAGGTGAGCCCCAAAATGAGGCTCGCCGCCAGGGCAAGGTAGCCCAGCCGGCGGTGGTCGACGCCGCTCCACAGGTTCAAGAGGATGAGTCGCAGCCCGTTGGCGGCGTGGAAAAGGGCCGCCCAGACGAGGACCAGCTCGCCGACCTTGACCAGAGGCCGGTCCAAGGCGGCCAGGGCTTGATCGTAACCGGCCCGTCCGCCAAAGACAGAGCCGAGGGTGGCCAGATGCCAAACCAAGAACCCCAGCAGGCCCAGCCCGGTGACCCGCTGGGCGGCCCACAAATAGCCCTCGATTCCCCAGGGCTCCCCGCGCAGGGTTCGGCCCGCCAATCGTCGGATCAGGCCCGGCCGGGACATGGCCTCAGCTCCTCCCGAGCCTTAAGAGACGCCGGCACTGGCGGCTGATCACCTCACGGCGCAGAGCGGCGATGATCTCGCCCGGGCTCAAATTGACCGGGCAGACGGCGGCACACTCAAAACAACTGACGCACGACCACATCCCCCGCCGCGAGGCCTGATCGAGGCGATCCAGCTCGTCGAGGGGGTGGGCCTTGGCCCGGGCGATGTGGAGGAGATACATCGGACCGTCAAACCCGGATTCTTCCGAGCGCGAGGCCAGACAGGCCTCCAGGCAGCAGTAACACTCGATGCAGCGGGCGAATATCGCCCCGAACTCCTCCTGGGTCTCAGGGGAGACCCTGAAGCCGATCGGCTCATCGGAGACCACCGGCCAGTACTCCAGCGCCTGCAGCCTTTTCTGGACGACGTCGTTTTGGACGACCAGGTCCTTGACGACGGCGTAGCGCGACAGCGGCTCCAGGGTCATGTTGTCTTTCAACAAAGTGTCGCAGGCCAGCCGGGGCTGGCCGTTGATGAGCATGGCGCAGGAGCCGCAGGTGAACTCGCGGCAGTTGGCCCTGAAGGCGATGTATTCGCCTTGATCCCACAGATACTCCAAGGCTTCGATGACGGTCATCGTCGACACGAAGGGGATCTCGTAAGAGGCCCAGTGGGGCCCCTGGTCCGAGGACGGATCGAAGCGCTTGATCCTGATGGTGTAGATGGCTTCCGGCTTCTCGATCTTGGGGATGTAGCAGGTCATCCTCTCTTGCCTCAATGCCAGGGCGAGTCGCTGGCCGCGTAGTCCGGCAGGTCGGCCAGCCGGACGAGGGGCTGCCTCACCGGCCTGACCCCCATGGCCAGTTGATCGTTTTTCAGGTAAAAGACGATATTTTTCAGCCAGTTCTCGTCATCCCGCTTCGGATGGTCCTGCCGGTAATGGGCGCCGCGGCTCTCAATCCGCGCCAAGGCGGCCCGGGTGGACATTTCCTCCAGGGCCAAGCGGAAGGGGACTTCCAGGGCGTCGCGCAGCTCGTAGTTGTAGAGCAAGCTTTTCTGGGCGACGCAGAGCCGGGGCAGGTCCTCTTTCTTGGCCCGCTCGATCTCGGCCAACATGAGCTTCATCCCGGCCTCGTCGCGGATGACGCCCATGTAGCGGTCCATCATCTCGCAGTGCCGGCGCCGCAGCGGCGGCACGCCCACGGGCTCGGTCTTTTGGGTTAAGAAGCCAGTGATTCTTCTGATTTCAAGTTCGATCTGGTCTCTGACCTCGACCCTGAGCGAGGATGCGCCCGCCTGGAAGGCGGCGGCGCTGTGTCCGGCGATCTGGCCAAAGACCAGGATGTCGATCAGGGCGTTGCTGCCCAGGCGGTTGGCCCCGTGGACGCCGGCCGTGACCGCCCCGGCGGCGAAGAGACCCGGCACCCTGGTCTCGGCTCGGGTGTTGATGATCACCCCGCCGTTGAGGTAATGGGGTCTCGGTCGGACCTCGATGGCCTGTTGTCTGATGTCATACCCGAAGCTCATGTATTTTTTAAAGATGACCGGCAGCCGCTTGACGACGTGATCCGGATCGAGATGGGCCACGGAGGCGAATATGCCGCCGTGCGGCGCGGCCCGCCCGGCCAAGATCTCCTTGTAGGCGCAGACCGAGACTTTGTCCCGCGTGGCCAGCTCCTTGTTTTGGGGGTCGTAGCGCTCCATGAACCGCTCGCCTTGGCCGTTGAGCAGGATTCCGCCCTCGCTGCGGAAGCTTTCACTGACGCTTCCCCGAACGCCGTAAGGCCACCAGGCGTGGGTGGGGTGATACTGAATAAACTCCAAGTCGGCCAGCTCGGCCCCGGCCTCGAGGGCCAGATAGAGTCCGTCGCCCCGCTGCCTCTCCGAGGCCGAAGGCCAGATCCCGGCTCCGTCGGCCGTGGCCAAGATCACGGCCGGGGCGACGGCGTGCAGGAACCGGCCCCTCGAGATGTCCCAGCCCACGGCGCCGACGACCGCGCCTTCGTGGACGAGCAGGCGGGTGACCATGATCTCGTCCTGGTGTTTAATGTCCCGGCGGTGCAGTTCCCGCTTGAGCCCGTTCATGATCTCGTGGCCGGTCTCGTCCCCGCAGAACACGGAGCGTTCATAGGCGTGGCCGCCGAATCTGCGGACGCTGTAAGAGCCGTCTTCGTCGCGGTTAAACAGCGACCCAAACCGCTCCAGGATGGCCGGGAATCTCTCGCCCTCCCGGCACAGCGTTGCGACCAGCTCCTGGTCGTTGAGAAAGCCGCCGCTCATGAGGGTGTCTGTCAGGTGGACGCGCCAGTTGTCGTTGACGTGCTTGTGCGCGGCGGCGATGCCGCCGTGGGCGTTGGGGGAGCAGCCGCTCTTGCCCACCTGCCCCTTGTCCAGCATGAGGACTTTGGCGCCGCGTTCGTCGGCGCTGATGGCGGCCATGCAGGCGGCCGCGCCGCCGCCGACGATCACAACGTCGGCGGTTAATGTTTCGCCATCAGGCAACCGAGCCCCCTGGCCGTCATGTTCTTTTCCACCTTCCGATACGGTGTTGAAGGCTAGCGTTGAGTCTCCGAGGTAGTTTATATAATATCAAGTTACTTTCAAAGGTGTAATTTTGGTTTGGTTGTTCTCACTTCAGGTCGAGGGTTCGGACGTTCTCAAGGCTCGCTTTAGGGCGGCCCCGAGTCGAATTCTTCTTTAGGCGGGGCCGCTTCTCCTTACCAAAAGCCTAGGCCTGTGACCCTCACCCTCAAATTCGTTCGAACAACCAAACCAAAATACTACT
>CAYXRH010000304.1:0-5312 GCA_964466355.1 uncultured Thermodesulfobacteriota bacterium | reverse complement strand
TAACAGGCAATCCCACATGACGTCGTGTCTGGTGGGCTCGTATATGTTTATAAGAGACTGGTTCAGGACCAAGGCGCCGGCGTAGACGGCGACGCTGACCTTGGTGAAGACATAGGCCAAAATGGAGATGACCGACAGATAGGTCCGGCAGTGGCGGTTGAATCGCGACTCCAAAAATTCGGGCATGGTGAACACGCCGGTGCGCAGATAGAGAGGCACGAACACCCAGCCCAAAAGAAGGAGGATGAGGCAGGCCAGGATTTCGAACTGCCCCACGGCCAGGCCCGAATCGGCTCCGGTGCCGGCCAGGCCGATGAAATGCTCGGCCGAGATGTTGCTGGCGAAGAGGCTGGCTCCGACGGCCATCCAGCCGACCTCGCGGCCGCTCAAAAAGTACGCCTCCGCGTCGCGCTGGCTTTTGCGGCTCGATCGCCAGCCGATGACGGCCACGGCGGCGAAGTAGGCCGCCAGACACACGATGTCAAGAGCGTCCACATCCTCTCCCGAGAGGTCTTGAGCGGCGCCTTGCTTCAGCCAGGAGCCGAAGCCTTGAAAGATACGCCTACCAGTCAGCCTGGTAAACGCCGAGGCGGCCGTCCTCGCCGGCGGTGAAGACCCGCCCGCCTTGGTCGCCGAGGCGGCACATGGTCAGGGAATAGGTGAAAAAGGGGCGGTCCAGGGCGCCGTCGATCGTCGTTCCGCTGGCGGCGTGAAGGACTCTGAGCCCTTGCTCCTGGTCTGGCCCGAGGACGAGAAAGTCTCCCTGGGGCGAGAACGCGGCCGCGCTGGCCTGCTCAGTGTACCATCGGACCTGGCCGCTCAAGTCAAAGTAGGCTCCCCGGAAGCCGGAGCCGAAGAAGACCCCCTCGCCCGAGGGATGAAAGGCCACGCAGGCGGCGTTGAGCCGACCCATGAATTTTTCGAAGACCCGGGCGCCGTCAACGGTGCGCAAGAGCACCCCGAAGCCGGTCTTGGCGGCCAGACCCAGGTACTCCTCGTCAGGGCTGAGGGCCAGGCCGCGGGTGTAGGCCCAGGACTCGGCGAAGGAGCGCCAGAGCACCTCGCCGGAGCGCGGGTCGAGGGCGTAGAGGTGGCCGTCCCCAGAGGAGGCGTAAGCCACGGAGTCGTCGGCCCTGAAGATGATCCGCCGAACCATGCCGCCCAGGAAGGCGCTGGCCGTGACCTGGCCGCTGGCCCGGTCGAGGAAGTATATCCCTCCGCCGTCGGTGCCCACAGCGATCATGTCCGCGGCGCGATTCAAGACGATCTCGCGGCACTTGAAATCTGGTAAGGCGCACTGGCTGAAGCTTGGCAGCTCCTCGGTGCTGCGCCGCCACACCTCGGCGCCCGAAGCGGCGTCGACGAGGGCGAAGTGGTTCGGCTCCCCAGGGCCTTGGCTCAGGGTGGCGTAAACAGCCCAGCGGCCGTCGGCCGACAGATCCGCCCCCCAGGCCTGCCAACCCATGTCCACGGCCCAGACAAGCTCCCCCTGGCTGGAGTAAAGTCTGAGCTGGCTTTGATTTTTTAAGGATTCATCGATCCAGTGCTCCACGCCCTGGACGACCAGAAACTTGGCCCCGTCGGCGCTGACGACGCCCCGCCAAAAGCCGATGGGGTCTTCGAGGCTTTTAAGGGTGGTCAGGCGGGGCGAGCCGGGGTCGCCTCGGGGGAGGGTGAGGGTCACCTCACTCAAAGCCTCGGGGTCGAGAGGGGTGAAGGCGGTGAGATGACCAGGGGATTTGGCTTCTACAAAGAAATGATCCCGCACCGCCGGAAGGGCCAGGCTGAAGGTTCCGTTGGCCGAAGAGGTCGTGGACGTTGAAAAGGGCGGTCCGCCGGTGGTTTGGGTGGAGTAAAGGCTCACCGAGGCGCCGCTCACCGGGAGCCCCTGTTCGTCCACCGTTCGGCCGAGGATCTGGCCCACCTGGGGCGCGCTGGCCTGATCCCAGGTCGTCAGGCGCCAGGTGGAGGCGTAGCTGATCTGATCGCGGGTTTCAAAGTCAATGAAGGTGTAAGTCCAGTCTCGGGTGACCGCGTTGGCGTTGTAAAGATCCAGGTCGCCGTAAAGTTGATCTAAAAAGGTGTAGACCTGGTTGCTCTCACCCGGGCCGAGGTACAAGGCCCCTGGCTGGGGAAAGGGCGGGTTGGTCTCGTACCCGCTCAGCTCGGCGGTGAAGGTCACGGTGACACTCTCGGCGGCGTTGTTGGTCACCTCGAGACGCTGAAAGGGGAAATCGATGTTGGTCACGAATTCGGGCGGGCCATCGACCTCCTCGATGGTCAGATCCAAAGAGCCGTCGGCCAGCCGCTCCTGGCCCCAGGCCGCCTGAGGGGCGAGCCAAAGAAAAAACAAGAGCAGAAGCATCCTCACCCAGCCGGACACGCCGCGACTTCCCTTGGCCTTCATTCTTGAATTTCACTTTGACCGAATAAGGGTCAAGTTTCAAGTCAGGTTTGACAAAACCGCCGTCGGTCTGTCAGGATGATTCTCTGTGGATGCGCACCATCGGGCGGGTGATGGGGGTGTGGCTGGCCGACACGATGGCCGCGTCCGGCCTCTCAAGACCACGGGAACAATTTGACATTTCGAAATATATTCTATATATTGAAATGGCTTGAAAAAGGCCTCCAGGCGTCTGATTCCGGGGTGCGATCCGAGCCGCGGTCAGATGCCCTTTCAATCCTGCTTCAGGGAGGTTCGCCTTCAGGCTGGAGGATAATAAAGGCGTCCTTCGCGTCGAAGATGGAAAGATGAAAGATGTCCAGCTGCGCCCAGATGATCGCTGACACGCTCAAGGACTTGGGCATAAAAAGGATGTTCGGTCTGCCCGGCGGGGAAGTTTTGGATCTGATCGAGGCTTGCCGCAAGGTCGGTTTGGATTTCATCCTCACCCGGCATGAGACCGTGGCCGCCTTCATGGCCGACGTGACCGGACAGATCACTGGCCTGCCCGGAGTCTGCGTTTCCACGGTCGGTCCGGGGGCGACCAACCTGATCAGCGGCGTGACCAACGCCTTTTTGGACCGCTCTCCCGTCCTGGCCATAAGCGGACAACTGCCCACCTTCTTTCACCCCTACGCCAATCACCAGTTCATCCCCTTGGAGCGCCTTTTTGAGCCCATCACCAAGAAGGTTTTCACCTTCTCGGGCCGCCTCACCGGCCGCCTGGTGCGGGAGGGCTTTGAACTGGCCAACACCAGCCCCAAGGGGCCGGTGTTTTTCTGTCTGCCCAGTGACGTGGCCAAGATGGAGGAGACGCCGGCCACAGAGGCGTCCGCTTCGAGGGCCGAGCCAGGCTCGCCTACGCCGCTCGACGAGGGGCTCATCTCCCGGGCCGTCGAGGCCTTGAGCGAGGCCCGCCGGCCGCTGGCCATCGTCGGTCTCGGCGCCGACCCGCGAAGGGACGCGGCCAAGATCCAGCGGTTCATCAAGAAAAACGACATTCCGGTCATGGTCACGCCCAAGGCCAAGGGCGTCTTCCCTGAAAACGAGCCTCTTTTCCTGGCCAACGCCTCGGGGATGATGGCCGACGACTTGGTCGTGGAGATGATCCGGCGCGCTGATCTGGTCGTCGGAATCGGGTTTGACCCCGTGGAGTCGGACAAGATCTGGCACAAGGACGTCGCGCTGCTGTCCTTTAACCCCTACAGCATTCGATACAAGGATTACGCCCCTTCCTTGGAATTGGTGGGCCCGGTCAGCTCTCTTCTGGACGAAATGATGAAGCACGACTTCGCCAGCCACGCCTGGAGCGAGGCGGAGCTGATTGGTTTCAAGCAGAAGCTTCACCAGAGGCTGACTCCGTCGCTCAAACCCAGGCGCGGCGTCTTCTCGCCTCATGAGGTTGTAAATAAGATGAGGGACGCCCTCGCCCCGGAGGCCGTGGTCACGACCGACGTCGGAGCGCACAAGCTCCTCCTGGGGCAGGCCTGGAGATCATACGCCCCCCTGACCTTTTTCATGTCCAACGGGTTCTCCTCCATGGGCTACGGTCTGCCGGCGGCCATGGCGGCCAAGCTCTGTCTGCCCGAGGCCGAGGTCGTCTGCGTCACCGGAGACGGCGGGCTGGCCATGGTTCTCCAGGATCTGGAGACAGCCGTCAGGCTCAGCCTGCCGGTGGTCATCGTCGTCTTGTGTGATCAGTCTCTGGGTCTCATCGAGCTGATTCAGCAGCGGCGCGGATATCCAAAATGCGGCGTCAGCTTCAACCGGATCGATTTCGCCGCCGTGGCCCGAGACTTCGGCGCCCGGGGGGTGACCTTGAATTCCCTCGAGGAGCTGCCGGCGATCCTCTCCGTCGGTCTCGGGTCTGACAGACCGAGCGTGGTCGAGGTGGCGGTGGACGCCTCAGAGTATGAGAGACAGTTGTAATTTTAATCTTTTAAACGAGCGTTTCACATGAGGAATGACGACCAGAAAGAAATGGAGAGGCTCGGGGCCAAGCTCAGAGACCTGAGGGACAAAAAGGGCTTGACCCTGGCCAGTGTGAGCAAGGCGGCCGGCCTTTCGATCAGCTATCTCTCCCAGCTCGAAAGAGGACAGGTTTCGCCGACCATATCCGCCTTCAAGAAGATCGCCATCGCCCTGGGCGTGGATTTGATGTATTTCTTTCTGGACAGCGAGCCCACGACTTCCTTTGTCGTCCGCAAGACCAAAAGGCGCCGGCTGACCAATCCCAAGGCCAAGGTGATCTACGAACTCTTGAAGCCGACCGGACTCTCCGGGGTCCTGGAGCCGCTTTTGATGCGATTCAAGCCAGGAGCCAGGAGCGAGACCCACTCCTTCACTCATTCTGGCGAGGAGTGCGTGTTCATTATAAAGGGGCAGCTTGAATTCTATCTCGGCGGCGAGACATATCTTTTAGATGAAGGGGACTCCATCTGGTATCCGGCCACCATCGCTCACGGGTGGAGCAATCCGACCAAAGAAGAGACCGTGGCCATCAGAGCGACCACGCCGCCTTCCTTCTGATCGCCGATCAGAAGGAAGGCGGTCGCGTTTCGATGTTCCACCGAGCAGTCGATCCAGCCCATGTCTGAGACAAAAACAAGCCTGACCTACTGGCGGGTCTTCATCTTCTGGTCTCCTTTGGCCGCCACCTGGCTGATGATGTCCCTGGAAGGGCCTTTTGTCAGCGCCGTCATCGCCCGCATGAGCGAGCCGGTGTTCAATCTGGCCGGCTACGGCGTGGCTCTGGCCCTGGCCCTGCTGGTCGAGGCGCCCATCGTCATGATCTTGAGCGCCGCCACCGCCCTGGTGGCCGACCGGGACTCCTTTGTCAAGATGTGGCGCTTCACGGCCATTCTCAACG
>CAYXRH010000303.1:3528-5349 GCA_964466355.1 uncultured Thermodesulfobacteriota bacterium | reverse complement strand
CTCCAGGGCCAGCCCTCCTTCCACTTCATGAAGTAAAGATGGTTTCAAAATTTCTGAGAAGTGGCTGGCCTTGATTTGACGGGTTGGATTGAGAAGTATTCCCACCTCGTCCCCTGAGGGCCGTCGATCAGGCGAACGCCTTTTTCGGCCAGGCGGTCGCGGATGTCGTCGGCGGCGGCGAAGTCTTTTTGCCGCCTGGCCTCATCCCGCGCCGCCACCAGGGCCTCAACGGCCGCCCGGTCGAGCTTCGAGGCGGCCGGGGCCTGGTCTTTGGCCGCCTGCTCGAAGTCGATGACCTTTAAAACCTCGTCCCAAGCCTTCATCTGGTCCAGGACTTTTTGAATCTGAGCCCGGCTCAAGAGCCGGCCGTCCAAAAATCCGTTGACCCGCCTCACAAAAATGAAGATGGCCGCCAGGGCCCGGGGGGTGTTGAGGTCGTCGTCCATGGCCTGGTCAAAACCGGTCCTGGCCTCAAAGAGATGCTGGTCCAACTCAAGGCAGGCCTGGTTCGAGGCCGCGGCGGCTTGTTGAAGCCGGCGGACGAATTCATCGAGGCGGCGCACGGCCTGGCGGGCGGACTTGAGGGCCCGCAGGGAGAGCTCCAGGGGCTTGCGGTAATGGGTCGTCAAGAGCCAGTAGCGCACCTCGCGGCCGGCGAAGCTCCAGTTGAACAGGTCCCGAAGCGTGGTCACGTGCCCCAGGCTCTCGGAGATCTTGTGGCCCTGGTAGGTCACCGCCTCGTTGTGGAGCCAGAAGTCGGCCATGGCGTGGCCAAAGGCCGCCTGGCCGATGGCGAGCATGTTCTCGTGATGGGGGAAGATGAGATCGGCCGCCGAGGTGTGGATGTCGAAGCGATCGCCCAGATGGGCCACGGCTGTGGCGGCGCACTCCAGATGCCAAGACGGCCGGACGTTGCCCCATTCGCTGGCCCAGTAGATCCCCCGCTTCAGCTCGGCCAGGGTCGAGCGCTTGAGCAGGGTGAAGTCCCGGGGGTTGTCTTTCTCGTACTCGTCCAGGTCCACGGTCTTGCCGACCTTGATCTTGGAGACGTCCACGTGGGACAGGCGGCCGTAATCGGGCGCGCGGGAGATGTCGAAGTAGATGGAGCGCATCTTCTCGTAGGCGGCGCCCTTGCTCAGCAATCTGGCGGTGAGGCTGATCATCTCGTCCACGTGCTCGCTGGATTTGGGGTAGGCCGTGGCCGGTTCGACCTCGAGGGCGGCCATGTCGGCCAGAAACTCGGCCGCGTAGCGCTCGGTGAAGGTCTTCACGTCCTCGCCGGCGGCCTCTGAGCCGGCGATGGTCCGATCGTTGAGGTCGGTGATGTTGACCACGTGCCTCACCTCAAAGCCCTTGGAGACGAGGTAGCGCTTGAGCGCGTCGGCGACCACGTAGCGCCGGCAGTTGCCGACGTGGACGTAACCGGCCGCGCTGGGGCCGCAGGAGTACACCCGCACCTGCCCCGGCCTGAGCGACTCAAAGGGCTCCTTTCGGCGGGTGAGGGTGTTGTACAGCCTAAAGCTGGGCAGCTTCTTGACCGTGAACAGGGGCGTGGACAGATAGCGCTCGCCGGTGTCCGGGGCCACGGCGACGACGACCCCTCCCTCCAGCTCTCGGCAGAGCTGGGTGGCGGCGTGCAGGGCCGCCCCGGATGACATGCCCGCCAGGACGCCCTCCTCCCTGGCCAGCCGGCGGGCCATCTCAAAGGCCTGGCCGTCCTCGACGTTGACGATGCGGTCGCACTTGGTCTTGTCGAAGATGCCCGGCTTGTAGGACTCCTTCATGTTCTTGAGCCCCTGGATGTGGTGGCCAAAATAGGGC
>CAYXRH010000303.1:0-3518 GCA_964466355.1 uncultured Thermodesulfobacteriota bacterium | reverse complement strand
GCGCAGCCCATGACCGTGCCGGCGGTGCCCAGGGTGGCCACGAAGTGGGTCAGCCGGCCCTCGGTCTGGGCCCAGATCTCCGGCGCGGTGGTCTTGAAATGGGCCGCCGGGTTGTCCGGGTTGTTGAACTGATCGACCAGGAAATATCTGTCCGGCTCCTCGCGGGCGAGGCGATAGGCCTCCTCGATGGCGTCGTCGGTGCCCAGGCGGGCCGGGGTGAGGCGGAGTTCGGCCCCCAGGGCGCTCAAGATCTGGCGGCGCTCCAGGGAGGCCGACTCGGCCATGGTCAAGATGAGGCGATAGCCCTTGGCCGCGGCCACCAGGGCCAGGCCGATGCCGGTGTTGCCGCTGGTGGCCTCTAAAATGATCTTGTCCTTATTCAGACGCCCGTCGGCCTCGGCCGCCGCGATCATGTTCAGGGCCGGCCGGTCCTTGACCGAACCGCCGGGGTTGAAGGACTCCAGCTTGACCCACAGCTCGACCTTTGGATTGGGGTTGATCCGATCCAGCCGGACCAGGGGGGTGCGGCCGATGTGGTCCAGTATGCCGCCCTTGGCCGCCAATGGCCACCTCTTTGTGTCAGAGCCGAAATGGCAAACTACCACAGACATCTCACGGCCACAAGGCCTGCGCGGCCGTTGACCCGCCTGGCGCGGCCGTGTTAATTGATGATCAGCGCGCCATGACGCCTGAGGCTTGAGAGGCCTTTTGCCGTCCGTCATCACGGTGGTGATCAATCGCCCGCTGAAGTGGGGGGAACGAGTCAGGAGGATCAAGTGAACTGGAGTTTGGACAGGATCAATTGGGCGCTGGCGGTCTTAATTTTTATCGGCGGCTCATGCGGTCTTCTTCCCCTGTCGGCCCAGGCCGGAAACGTGACCATCACTAATGAGCAAACCCACTTTGAGGTCGTCATTGACCTCAGCGACGGCGCGGAGCTGCCCGACGTGGCCGAGGAGTACTACGACCAGCTCGTGGCGGCGGTGCCCGACTTTGAAGCCCTGGCCGACTCCTACCTGGCCGATCTGCTGCAGTATGACCTCGCGGACTTCGTGCCCCTGGACTACCTCTATCAGATTTGTCTTCAGCGCACCGAGGACTTCAAGGCCCAGGTGCCCGAGGAGTTCCAGGAGATGATCCAGCGGATCGGCTCGCGCTTTTCCGGCGGCCAAAACAACGTCCTCGGCGACGGCCGCCTCTCCCTTGACGAAGCCTTCATGCTCAATCTTCTGACCGACGTCATCAGGGTGTCCCAGTGTTCGGCCTTGTCGGTCTTTGGCCCCCGGTCGGCCGCCGGCCGAACCATCACCAGCCGGAACCTGGAGTGGTACCAGGGGTCCCAGAATCAGGTCGCCCGGTTTCACGCCCTGACGACCCTCATCAAGGGCGATCAATCCGTGTTCATGATCGGCTTTCTGGGCTGCTTTGGGGCTCTCTCGGCCATCAACGACGACAAGATCTTCGCCGCCATCCTCGATTGCCCCACGGGTATGCCTTATTCATCCATTGGCAAGCGCTCCTACGTCTTTGACCTCTTGTACGCCCTGATGAACTACGACACCCTGGCCGCCGTGGCCGGCTACCTGGCCGACCCGGAGAAAGAATACGCCTTCAACCACCTCATCTTCTTCAGCGACCCCGACACCAGCCAGGTCCTGGAGAACAACTTCTCCGGGCTGGGGACGGACATGCACCGGGCCCTTCGAAGCGGCGAGTCGGTTTTAAACCCCGGCCTCAGTTGGGGTGTGGACAACTCTCCGCGCGCCGTCAACGCCTTCATGCTCCTGGGCAACCACGACAACTACACCGCGAACTTAAGCAACATGAACCGCTGGGCCGACTACAAGAGCCTCATCCAGGCCGCCGGCCAGCCCGTGGACGCCGAGGCCCTCAAACCCATCGCCACCCACTTTGACGGCAGCCAGTCCGGAGAGATCGACATCTACCAGAGCGTGGAGCAGCAGATCATGATCATTCAGCCCGAGACCCTCTCCCTCAAGATCTTCTTCCGGCCCAAGGAAGGGGACCTGCCCCTGGCGCCTCAGTTCGAGGAGGTGATTATTTCATTCGAGGACGGAGAGGTTGTGGAATAGGGCTACATCAGGCCCAGGCAGGGATTTATTCGAAGACGCATTTCTGAACCAGGCTCGACTTATTGCGTGAGGGGTGTGTACCCTCTGGTCCTGTTGCGTCAAAACCAAAGAGAGCGGTCTGACCGCCCCGGTCTTAATTAACCTTTTGTTTAATAAGACCCTTGGCCGGTGGTTATATTGAACAGGTTGTTCAATAAAGCCTGCCGGGCTTTCCCGCCGTCAGGACGGCCAGGGGAAAATGGAGCTGAAAGCAAGCATGAATCTAAAGGTTTTGGGCCTCTGCGGCTCGCCGATAGAAGACTCCAACACCCAGGCCCTCCTCGACGTGGCCCTCAAGGCCGGCCAGGAAAAAGGGGCCGCGGTGGAGAGCTTCAGCCTGGCCAATAAAAACATCGAGGACTGCCGCCAGTGCAACTGGTGCCTTTTTAAACAGAGCCAAGACAAATTCTGCGCCCTCGAAGACGACATGGCCGCCCTCTATCCCAAGATCCTCGAGGCCGACGGTCTCATCCTCGCCTCGCCGGTTTATCTGGGCCGGCTTTCGGGGCGCCTGGCCGCGGCCCTGGACCGCCTGCGGGCCTTGCACTACGGGCGAATGACCGCCGGGGCCCTCAAGCACAAGGTCGGCGGCGCCTTGGCCGTGGGCTGGTACCGCCACTCCGGCCTGGAGACGACCCTCATGAGCCTTCATCTGGCTTTTCTGACCTTTGAGATGCTCATCGCCACCCCTGGCTCCAGGTGCACCTTTGGCGCGGCCGGGGTGAGCAGCCTCGGCGGCGCGGGCCGGTTCGACCCCCGAGACAAGAGACAAGTCCTCCGGGATGAATTCGGCCTGGCCACGGCCCGGGCCATTGGAGAGGCGGTGGTCGAGCTGGTCGAATTGGTCCGGCGGTCCAGAGGCTGAGCTCCACGAGCCAGGTTGATGTTTTATTCTCCAGGATTGCACGCCGGCCGGCCAAATCTGATTTGGTGGTATATTAAAGTGTATTGGCGCCATCGTTCGAGGCAAGGTCCGGCCAGCCCCACCTGGGGAAAAGGGTATGACAAACCCGGGCCTAAGAGGCCGACTGGCGGCCATCCTTTGCGCCGACGTCCAGGGCGACACTCGGCTCGAACCGGCGGGCCGAGGCCCGGCGCCGCGTGAGCGCGGTCTCAATTCACGCTAAAGTTTAGACATCGTCCGTCAAACCATGCCTTTCAAGGACCCGGCTCAATTGGACCGATTCGTGGAGCTGCGGCGCCGGGCCGGACTGGAATAATCTTCTGGTCTTATACTGATTAGCCATCATTCAAGTAGGGTAGTATTTTGGTTTGGTTGTTCGAACGAATTTGAGGGTGAGGGTCACAGGCCTTGGCGAGCGGAAGGGAAGGCGGCCCCGTCGGAGAAGAATTCGACTCGGGGCCGCCCTATAGCGAGCCTTAGTC
>CAYXRH010000302.1:0-5349 GCA_964466355.1 uncultured Thermodesulfobacteriota bacterium | reverse complement strand
CTGAGGGATGATTGTCATTTGCGGCCATTAATATAAACCTCCGCTCCGCCGGCCTCTCGGCCGGTCGCTTTTTTAACCCGCCTTCTAAGCGACAAAAGCCCGTCCGGGAGATAGAGAATGACTCCGATGAACAAAAGCCCGTATATGATACGGGCCAGCTCGGCCTTGAGAAAGGTGGACAAAGCCTCGTTGATCAGGGAGAGAATGATGGCCCCCAGGACCGGCCCCAGCCAGGATCGGCCGCCGCCGAAGAGGGCCATGAGGACGATCAGAATGGAGATGTTGACGTCAAAGACGATGTCAGGGTGAATGTAGGTCAGGTAATAGGCGTACAGCCCCCCGGCCACGCCCGGAAAGGCGGCCGAGAGGACAAAGGCCTGTATCTTCAAGGCCGGGGTGTTGATGCCCACCGCCTGGGCCACCTCCTCGTCTGCCTTGATGGTCCTCAACCCAGCCCCGAACCGGGACGACTCGACGTAGGCCGACAAGGCGACGACGACGACGACCAGAAAGAGCATGATCTCGTAAAAAACGGCCCGCGCCGCGGCGATGGGCAGCTTCAGCTCCTTGAGCCAGAGCCCGTCGGCCCCGCCTAAAAAGTCCAGGTTTTTTATGGCCAGCTCGACCACAAAGGCGAAGCAGAGGGTGATGACCGCGAAGTAAGGCCCCTTGAGGCGCAGGACTGGATAGCCCACTATCAGGGCCACTAAACCGGCCACCCCGCCGGCCGGGATGGCGCTCAAGAACACGCCCCAGGAACTCAGAGACAGGCCCTTGGCCAGCAGGGCCGTGGAGTAAGCCCCCAGCCCGAAAAAAACCACGTGACCAAAGGAAAGATAGCCGGTCAGGCCGCCGATGATGTTCCAGGACACGGCCAGGACGACGTAGAGGAAAACGGTGAACAGGAGTGAGGTGAAGTAGACCGGCCCGCCGAGCCAGGGAAAGAGGGCCAGCGCGGCCAAGAGCAACACCCCCCACCAAACGCCCCGCCCGGCCACCTCAACCCCCCCGGGTGAACAGGCCCTGCGGCCGGATAAGAAGAACCAGCATCAAGAGGCCAAAGGTGAGCAGGTTGACCCACTGGTAAGGCAAAAAGGCCAGGCTCAAGCCGGTGATGAGCCCGATGAGCACCCCGGCCAGGGCCGTGCCGACCAGGTTGCCCACCCCGCCGACGATGACGACTAAAAAAAGATAGATGAGCCACATGTTGTGGGCGTGGGGATCAAAGCTGTACAGAAAAGCGAGGCAGACGCCGCCCAGGGCGGCCGTGGCCAGGGCCAGGCCAAAGCTCAAACCCGAGATGCGGCTCAGGTTCACGCCGTGGATCTGGGCCGCCTCGGGCTGCTGCCAGGCCGCCCGGACGGCCTTGCCGATGAGGGTGTGCCGCAGGAAAAGGTGCAGCCCGATGACCCCGACCAGGCTCAAGGCCAAGGCGATGAGATGGGTCAATTGAAGGATGAAGGGGCCGAGGATGAACACCTTGGCGGCGTAAGACACGTTGATCAGCCGCGGATCAGGCGACCAGATGAGCTGAATGACGTTCTCGATGACTATGGCCAGGCCAAAGGTGACGATCATCGAGGCGACGATGGTCTCCCGGGCCCGGATGATGGGCCGGATCAACATCCGGTACAGGATCAAGCCGACGATAAAAAGCCCCGGCGCGCTCACGAGCAGGGACAAGACCGGATCCAGGCCCAGGGCCTTTAAAAGAGCGTAGGCCAGGTAGGCGGCCAGAAGCCCGAAGGCGGCGTGGGAGATGTGGATGACCTGCATCACCCCCCAGGCCAGGGAAAAGCCTACCCCCAAAACGGCGTAGACTGAGCCCATGACCACGCCGCTGATGAGGGCCTGGATGATGAGCACCGCGTTCATCAAATAAAACCAGCCTTATAATGGACCATTTACCAAAAAATTCCCTTCAGCTCCGAGGCAGGCCTTCAGGGGGAGCTCAAAACCGAAGCTCCCCCTGATCCTCTCACCTGCCCCAGGCCGGCCGGGGGTAGACCGGCTCGTGGGTCCGGTCCTTCAGGGGCCAGATGATCTCCACCTGGCCGTCGATGAGCTGAGTCAAGAAGTTGTAAGGTTTGGGCAGGCCCTTGTCGTCAAAGTTGAGCGGCCCGGCCAGGGAGTGAATGGTGTGGGACTTGAGCCAGTCCCGGATCTTGGTCTGCTCCAGGCCGCCCACGCCCTCGACGCCCTGGGCCAGGGTCCACATCCACTGGTAGCCGAAGCCAAAGTAGACTGGATAGGCCGGCAGGTTGAACTTTTTCTTGACGTATTCGTTCAACTTGGCGTTGCCTGGGTATTTGAGCTTGGGGTAAAGGGGCGTGCCCGAGACCACGTAGTCGCCGTCCTTGCCCAGCTCCTTGACCCAGGCCGGAATGACCGAGCCCACGCCCTGGACGATGACCTTGGGGTTGTAGCCCAGGGCCTTGCAGGCCTTGATGGTCATCACCCCGTCGGCGAAGAAGCCGTTGGCGTAAAGGATGTCGCAGTTCATCTGCTTGGCCTTGAGGACCAGCGGATTGGCGTCGGGCAGGGGCAGATTGTACTTCTCGTTGATGACGATCTGCACGCCGGCGCCTTGTATCTCCTCGATGGCCCCGGACAGCGAGGCGCCGATGGGGTTGTTCATGGTGTAAACCGCGGCCCGCTTCGGTCTCTGATCCTCGGACATGGAGCCGAGCCAGTCGGCCACGCCGTGGTACCACCACTCGCCCATCAGGGGCGGCCCGCCGAAGGAGTAGGTGTAGCCTTGCTCAAAGGACTTCATGTGCCCGCCCATGGAGACGTAGACCATCTTGTACTTCTCGGCCACGGGCATCACCGCCCGGGCGGCCGTGCCCGGGTAGCCGCCGAAGAGAAGATCGACCTTGTCCACGGTGATGGCCTTCTCGGCAAAGGTGACCGCCTTCTGGACCGAGGACTGGTCGTCGTAGATGATGAACTTCACCGGCCGGCCCAAGAGCCCTCCCGTGGCGTTGGTCTCCTCGGCCCACATCTCCATGCCCCGCTGGATCCACTTGGCCGTCTCGGCGAACTGGCCGGTCTGGGGCAGCGAGCCGCCGATGAGAAGCGGCTCGGCGGCCAGGCCCGACAAGGCCGCCATCAGACTCAAGGCCAGCGCTGCTGCGACAAAGAATCTGAGCTTCATGCCTTCCCTCCTTTTAACTCGGTGTTTTATCACATAACCATCTTACATTCTTGATTAAATCCCCAGGTAGGCCTCCTTGACCGCCGGGTCCTCCCCGAGCGAGAGACTGGGTCCTTGAAGGACGATGCGGCCGTTTTCCAAGACGTAGGCCCGACTGGTCATCTTCAGGGTCTGGCGGACCTCCTGGGAGACGAGGAGCACGCCCAGGCCCAAGCGATTGAGCCGGCCGATGTTCTCAAAGATCTCTCGGGCCGCCAGCGGCGCCAGACCCAAGGTCGGTTCGTCAAAGAGAATCATGCGCGGCCGGGCCATGATCGCCCGGGCCACAGCCAGCATCTGCTGCTCGCCGCCGCTCAGGGTCCCGGCCTCCTGGCGGCGGCGCTCGGCCAGGCGCGGGAAAAGCTGGAAAACCTGCGCGAGGCTTTGACGCCTCTGCTCCCGGGCCCGGGGGGCGTAAGCCCCGATCTCCAGGTTCTCCATGACCGTCATCCGGGCGAAGAGCTTGCGCCCTTCCGGCACCTGAATCAGGCCCAGGCGGCCGATCTCGTCCGGGCTCAAACGATCGATGCGCCGCTCCTGCCAGCGCACCTGGCCGGCGTGGATGTCCTTCAGGCCCGAGACGGCGTTGAGCAGAGTGGTCTTGCCCGCGCCGTTGGCGCCGATGAGGGCCACCTGCTCGGCGGACTCGACCTTGAGGCTGATCCCCCTCAAGGCCGGCAGGCGGCCGTAGCGGACCTCGAGGTCTTCTATCTCCAGCCAATCAGGCACTTTTTTCTCTGAAAAGCCGAGCGCTCAACCCGCGGCCTCCTCCCCCAGATAGGCCTTGATGACCGCCTTGTCCTGGGCCACCTCTAGGGGCGCCCCTTCGGCGATCTTGAGGCCGTGGTGCAAGACCATGATCCGGGTGCAAGCGCCCATGATGGCCCGCATGACGTGCTCAATCATGAAAATAGCCACCCCGAAGCGCTCCCTGATCCTCTCGGTCAGAAGGATGGCCTGCTCAATCTCGCTCCGGTTCAGGCCGGCGAAGGCCTCGTCCAGTAAAAGCACCTTGGGCCAGCCGGCCAGGGCCCGGGCCACCTCGAGCCGCTTGAGATCGATGAGGCCCAGCTCGTCGGGCCGCCTCTGCCACAGACGGCCCAGGCCGCAGAAGTCCAGAATCTCCCTGGCCTCATCCCGGGCCTGCCTCAGGCTGCCCACCCGCCTGGAGCCAAAAAGCACGGCCACGGCCACGTTGCCGGTCAGGTCCATGTCCTTGAGCGGCCGCACGATCTGAAAGGTGCGGCCGAGGCCAAGACGGGCGATGCGGTGGGGCATCAGGCGGTCGATGCGCTGGTTTTGAAAGCGAACCTGGCCCTCATCAGGACGATGGAAGCCGGAAATGACGTTGAAGAGCGTGGTTTTACCCGAGCCGTTGGGTCCGATGAGGCCGACCACTTCGCCGGCGCCGAGCTCGAAATCAACCCCGCTCAAGGCGGTCAATCCGCCGAAATGCTTGGTTATGCCCTGCCCTGTCAGCACGCCTCAATCGCCGCTCAAGCCGTTGAAATATGAGAAGCGTCACCTCTGATGCCAAGTTGCTTTCAAAGGTGTAATTTTGGTTGGTTGTTCTCTCTTCAGGTCGAGGGTTCGGACAGGTCTAAGGCTCGCTTACTCGCGGCCCCGAGTCGAATTCTTCTCCGACGGGGCCGCTTTCCCTTCCGCTCGCCAAGGCCTGTGACCCTCACCCTCAAATTCGTTCGAACAACCAAACCAAAATACTACTTGAATGATGGCCAACTGGTATGAAATGAGAAACCTGCCTCCGCTCGGCGCCAGCCGGTCAGTAGTTCACCTTGTCCCGGCCCTTGAGGCCGAGGATCTGCCGGGCCTGGTCAGGGGTGGCCGGCTCGAGGGAAAACTCGTAGATGATGCGGACCATCCTGGCCACCAGCTCCGCGTTGGACTGGGCCAGCTCGCCCTTGCCCAGGTAAAGATTGTCCTCCAGCCCGACGCGGCAGTGACCGCCCAGGAGCACGTTGGTGGTGCAGATGGGAAACTCCATCCGTCCGGCGCCGAACCCGGAGAATTGATAGTTGCCCGGACCCAAGAGGCGGTCAGCCGACTCCTTTAAAAAGACGAGGTTCTCGATGGTCGCCGGGATGCCGCCCAGGATGCCCATGACGAACTGAAGATAGAGCGGCGGCTCGACC
>CAYXRH010000301.1:2622-5364 GCA_964466355.1 uncultured Thermodesulfobacteriota bacterium | reverse complement strand
GCCCTCGACCATGAAGATGAAGTCAGTGATGGCCGGCGAATAGACCGCCCCGCCGGCGCAGGGGCCCATGATGGCCGAGATCTGGGGGATGACGCCCGAGGCCAAAACGTTGCGCCTGAATATCTCGCCGTAGGAGCCCAGGGAGATGACGCCCTCCTGGATGCGGGCCCCCCCGGAGTCGTTGAGGCCGATCACCGGCGCGCCGTTCCTCATGGCCAGGTCCATGATCTTGCAGACTTTTTCGCCGAAGGGACCCGAGAGGGAGCCGCCGAAGACGGTGAAATCCTGGCTGAAGACGTAGACCAGACGGTCGTTGATGAGACCCCAGCCGGTGACGACGCCGTCGCCGGGGATCTTGTTCTTTTCCATGCCAAAGTCGGTGCAGCGATGGACCACGAAGCGGTCGAACTCCTGGAATGAGCCCTCGTCCAAGAGATAGTCAATCCGCTCCCGAGCGGTCATCTTGCCCTTGGCGTGCTGAGCGTCGATGCGCTTTTGGCCGCCGCCGAGCATGGCCTGCGCGTCGCGCTCGATCAGCTCCTCTATTTTGTCCTGGGTGGTGCTCATGGCTGGCTCCCTGATGAGTCAAACCTTAATGGAGACCCGGCTTGAGGCGGCTGTCGGCCGCGACGAACAAAAGACGGCCGGTTTCCCGGGCGAAAAGAGGCCCTCCGGGAACCGGCCCGGGTGCGACATGAGCCTATTCCAAAACGATCATGACCTGGTCAGCGTCCACTGACTGGCCCTCGCTGATCTTGATCTCCTTGACCTTGCCTGAAGTGGGAGCGGCGATGGGCATTTCCATCTTCATCGCCTCTAGAATGGCGACCTCATCGTCTTCGTTGACCTGATCGCCGACAGCCACCGATATGCTGAGCACTTTCCCGCCCATGGGGGCCACGATGTCAGCCACTTGAACCTCCTTAACCTCGCTCGCTGAGACACCTTGAGAAGGTGCACAAGAATATTAATTCATACCCGCACTTGTCAAGTCCAAAAGCGGGGCGGGGGGCACGGGAACGTGCCTGATACCCCCTGAAGGAGCTTTGGGTGTTTGGACAAGGAGGGATGAAGGAGCTTCGAGCCTGGGCGACGACCTGAGGCCGCTTCTGAGCTTCGAGGACGAGAGAGGGATGGTCGAGACGACCTTCTTTCCTGGGGCGCACCGCCAGAAGGTTCAGCCGCTGGGACCAGTTCGTCCACCTCATGCTCATCCCCTTGACCGGCCAGACCTCCCTCCGGGACGGCGTGAGGTCCATCAGATCAACACATTAATCAATGACAACAACCAGTTAACCATCAGTCTGGCTTAACCGGACAGAAATGATTCCAGTTTGACTGAAAGAGGCTAAGACTTGTCCTTGAAGTATTGACTGGGCGGTAAGATGAGCACTCCGGCCACTGAGCGGCCGAACAACTTTCCGAAGTGATCCCTGTCACCGCTCAGGAGATGGGTCGCTCCGGCCTCGATGGCCGCCGCCAGGATGGGTCGGTCTTTTTCGACCAGATCCAACCCGGGCGGCAGTGGTCGGGTCGGCTCCGGCTCGGTGGTCATCGAGACATCCCTGAGCAGCCTCTCAAGTTCGGGCATACGATCGGGCCGGTCCAAGGAAAGGTTGCGGCGGACCTCTTCGACGGCGTAGGGGGAGGACAGGACCTCCACTTCTTTTAGGCTCCACAACTCCCGCAGGCGCGACTGGGGTAGATAGGCGGCGGAATAGAGGACGTTGGCGTCCAGAAAGACCCGGTCCAAGGCTTAATCTTTCAGCGGCTTGTGGTGGGAAATCTTGTCCGGATCCAGCCCGAGCTTCCGCACCTCTGCCCTGGCTGCGGCGTAGTCTTGCTCATCCACGGCATTGGATAACAGGAACTGGGCCCGGCGCTCGAGGGTGTACCTTTCCACGGGCAGGACCGTGGCCGGCCGGATTAAGATTCCGTCGCCTTTGGCCTCGGCCACGACGAAGGAGCCCTCCTCGATACCGAACTGCCGCCTAAGTTCGGCCGGAATGACGATAGCGCCCCGCTTGCCGACCTTGCTGGCCTTGATATCTTCAGGACCCGGCATCGCCTAACTCCTTGCCCGATAGACTGATTATCAGGCGTCATAATTCAAGTATGACCCGCTCCAGGCGCTTCGTCAAGGGGGAGGTTAACTAAGATCGCCTCAGTGGGGAGAGGCCTTTTGGTTCTTCCATGGCTTCTTGTGAAGTAAGAATTGAAAATAGTGGTAGTCTAGCTCAAGCATGAATCGCCTCATCGCCCACGTGGACATGGACGCCTTTTACGCCGCCGTGGAGGCTCTGGACGATCCCTCTCTCAGGGGCCGGCCGGTCATCGTCGGCGGTTTGGGGCAGCGGGGGGTCGTCTCCTCGGCCAGCTATGAGGCCCGCCGATTCGGGGTCTGCTCGGCCATGCCCACGTTCGAGGCCCGCCAGCGGTGCCCTGAGGGCGTCTTCATGAAGGTCCGCCTGGCCCGCTATCAGGCGGTCTCGCACCAGATCATGGGCCTCTTGAAAGGCTTCAGCCCCATCGTGGAGGTGGTCTCCATCGACGAGGCCTTCGTGGATCTGACCGGCACTCAACGCCTCCACGGCCCTGCCCCGGAGGTCGGCCGCAAAATCAAAAGGCTCATCATGGCCCAAAGCGGCCTCACCTGCTCCATCGGTCTGGCGCCCAACCGGCTGCTGGCCAAGATCGCCTCGGATCTCAGAAAACCAGACGGACTGGTGGTGGTGGAACTGG
>CAYXRH010000301.1:0-2612 GCA_964466355.1 uncultured Thermodesulfobacteriota bacterium | reverse complement strand
GAACTGGCCGAGGCGGCCGATTTCATCGCTCCTCTGCCCCTGGCCAAGCTGCCCGGCGTGGGGCCCCACCTGGCCCAAAAGCTGAAGTCCCTGGGGCTCAGCCGCGTGGCGGAGCTGCGGCGCTTCACCGCCGCGGAGCTGGAGCGGCTTTTAGGCTCAATGGGGCGCAAACTGGCCGAAACCGCCTGGGGCCGTGACGAGAGCCCCATCGCGCCCCTCCAGGAAAGAAAGTCCATCTCGGCCGAGGAGACGTTGACCCATGACGCCTCCGGGCCGGCGGAGCTGATCCCCCGCCTGGCCGCCCAGGCCCTCCGCGTGGCGCGGCGGCTGCGCCAAAAAGGGCTCAAGGCCAGAACGATCACCCTCAAACTGAAGCATTCCGACTTTCGCCTTATCACCCGGGCCAAGACCCTCCCCCAGGCCACGGCCGACACCCGGCTCATCTTCCGCACGGCCGCGGAGCTGCTCGCGGCCCACGGCGGCCGGGGCGAATTTCGACTCATCGGCTTGGGCTTGAGCGGCCTCGAGCCGGCCGGCCGAGGGCAGCCGGAGCTTTTCCGTGATTTTGACGGCCTCAAGGAGCGGCGGAGGCTGGATGAAGCCGTGGATGACATCATCGGCCGCTTCGGACCGAGAGCCATCGGCCTGGCCGTGGCCTTGAACGACGATTGACCCCCCTTTTTCCTCTTGACAGACCAGGTTTAGGGGCCTAATAGAGGCTGACTCTGAGGACGAGTGACGTCCTTCAAGCCTTTTTTGTTCGGGAGGATGAACCCATGACCCAGGAAGCCTTTGCTTCCGCTTTCAACCAGCCAGCCGCGCCCGACCTCCCCGGCGGCCCAGGCATGGCCCCGGCCGACCCAGCCTCGGACATCGAAGCCTGGATCGAGGCCCATCAGCAGCTCTTCCGCACTTGCTCCCGCCTGCCCGGTCAGCCCAGAATAACCCAGGAGACCTGTCACCGGCGGCGGGCCTTGGCCCGACAGATCCGGGACAGAGCCGGCAATGAATCCCTCTTCGACGGCGGCGGCCCGGTCGGTCTGGAGTCTTGCCTGAGCTGCCCCGAAGTTGAAGACCAGTGAGGAGAAAAGGTTGCTTGCCCCTGGGTTGAGCGCTCAAGTCAGTCATCGCGTCGAGGAGGCCGATCTGGCCTCAGCCTACGGCAACCCCGGCGCCGACGTTCTGGCGACCATGGTCCTGGCCACCTTGCTGGAGCAAGCCGCTTTAAAAGCCTTGGAGGGCGAACTTTCCCCGGATGAGATCTGCGTCGGCACGAGGCTCGATTTCCACCACCTGGCCCCCACGCCGCCGGGGTTCAGCGTCACCGCCGAGGCCAAATTGACAAAGATTGACCGCCGGCGCCTCGTCTTTGAGGTCTTTGCCCGGGACGAGGTCGAGACCGTGGCCCGGGGCGTTCACGAACGCTTCATTCTCAAAAAGGTCAAGTTCCAAAGCCAGGTGGCGGCCAAAAAAGGGAAGCTCAAGCCTTGAGCTGAAGTTGACATCGCCTCGGTCAGCCCTCAAAGCGACCGCGAAATCCCCTGCCTCTCGTTGCGCCTTGCCTTGGCCGGGCGCGTGTAGTAGCCTAACCTGAACCGTCTGACCCAAAAATGTCGAGGTGAGGTTTGGCCGTAGAGCCATCGAGCTTTCAAAAGTTCTACACCAAGTTCAACCGTTCCCGAGAGCATCTGGCCTGCGGCAACCTCCAATCTTCCCTGATGAACCTCGCCGAGGCGATCAAGATCAAGCTCAACGGCGTCTTCCTCCAGCGCAACCTGGAGGCCATGGGACAAGATCTCTTCCATTTCGTCCAGTATCTAGCGGCCAGCAAACTCTTCAAGGAGACCTACGGTCCGGTGACCTTCGCCGCCGGGCAGGAGCCTGAGTGGCTCGACTTCTTTGATCAGCTCGTCTTTTTAAAAAAGGATCTCATCCAGCGCCTGGAGCGGGCCGACGAGCTCTTCGAAGCCGGCCAGATCGAAGAAGCGGCGGCGATCCTCGAAGAAGTGCTCGATGACTACAAGGATGATCCCGAGATGACCCTCGACATCGGCGACCGCTTCATGGACCGCTCCTTGTGGAGCCAAGCCGAAAAAGCCTTCCGCCTGGCCGTGGCCTTGAATCCCGAGGCCGTCCACTCCTTGAACCGTCTGGCCATGGCCCAGAGAAAGGCCGGCAAGCTCGACGAGGCCTTGAACGTCTACCGTCAGGCCCTAACCGTCAGCCCGCAGGACGAAGGGCTCTACTACAACACCGCCCGCGTAATTTATGAGATGGGCAAGCCCGAGCTGGCCGTTAAAATATTGACGCTCGGTCTGGCCAAGAACCCCCACTTTGAAGCCGGCCTCAAGTTTTACGAATTCCTCAATAAAAAGCTGGCCGAAGTCAAAAAATAGCCCTCGGGGACGAGGGATTTCAACCACCCGGAGCTGGCCGCGGCCGAGCCTCCGCTCCTCATACTGATTGGCGATCATTCAAGTAGTATTTTGGTTTGGTTGTTCGAACAAATTTGAGGGTGAGGGTCACAGGTCTTGGCGAGCGGAAGGGAAAGCGGCCCCGCCTAGCCCGGATATTTCACGAGAGCCTTAAATGAGACCTGATTGGCTGTTTTG
>CAYXRH010000300.1:0-5375 GCA_964466355.1 uncultured Thermodesulfobacteriota bacterium | reverse complement strand
CCTCCAGGACTACCGCCACCTCAAGCCGGGCCAAAGGCTCAAAATACCCAGCCGCGGGGCGAAGTCAAGGATTGAGCGAACGACCGTGGTTCACGTGGTCAAGCGAGGTGAGAGCATCTGGGAGATCGCCAAGAAATACAACGTCCCTTACCGCCAAATCATGACCTGGAACAACATCAGCAACTACCGGCGGCTCATGCCCGGTCAGCGGTTGGCGGTTCACCTGACCAACGGCGAGGCCGGCTAGCTCTCCTCCGCCTCACCGGCCCGGCACTCCGGACAAAGACCGTACACCTCGATGCGGTGCCCTTGAATTAAAAACCCGTGCGCCGCGGCCAGATGTCTCTCTATGTGCGGCCAGAGGTCTGTTTGAAACTCGATCACCTTCCGGCAGGCCACGCAGCGCAGATGACAGTGGTGCTCCCGACCGTGGATCGATTCATAATGAAGGTGGCCGTCTTCAAAGTATATCTCCTTGATCAAGCCGGCCTCCACGAGCAGGGGCAGGGTGCGGTAGACGGAGGCCTTGGACACGGCCAGGCCGCGGCGGCGCAGGGTGAGGAAGAGTTCTTCCACGTCAAAGTGATCCGGCCAGGCGGAGACGGCGTTTAAGATGGCCGTCCGCGCGGCCGTGGCCCGGAGGCCCTTCTCCTTTAGAAAACGACGGAAGATCTCGGTGGCGGTGGGGGGGCGTCGCCGGGGCTGCTTGACGAGGCCCGCCATTCAGCCTCCGATTGACCCCATGGGCCGGCGTCCCGGGCCCGAGCCTTCGGCCAGATGGTGCCTGCCGGGCTTGGTCGCCACGGCCAGGCGAATGATGTTCAGCAAGGTTTCGTCGTCCGCTCCGGCCCGCAGAGGGGTCATGAGATCAGTCTCCTCTTCGGCGAAGAGGCAGGTCAGCAGCTTGCCGTCGGCGGTGACGCGCAGTCGATTGCAGGTCGGGCAGAAATGGTGGCTCAAGGGGCTGATGACCCCCACCTCCCCCCGGCCGTGGTCGAGCTTGAAGCGTCGGGCCGGACCGTCGTTGATCTGATTGGGTATCCGAGTCAGGGCGCCCAAGCTCTTGAGTCGGGCGATGACCTCATCGGAGGTGACCACCAGGCCCGGCCGCCAGCCGTTGCGCTCCAGAGGCATGAACTCGATGAAGCGAACATGAAAGGGCGTCTCTAATGACAGCCGGGCAAAGGCTTCGATCTCGTCGTCGTTGACGCCTCTGATGAGGACGACGTTTATCTTCACCGGATCAAAGCCGACCGCCACGGCCGTCTTGAGGCCGGTCCAGACCCTCTTCAACTCGCCGCCCCGGGTGATGGCGCGAAACTTGGCTTCATCCAGGGTGTCCAGGCTGACGTTGACGCGGCCCACGCCCGCCTCAAAGAGGCCGGCGGCCATGTCGGGCAAAAGAATGCCGTTGGTGGTGAGGCACAGATCCGGCACCTTCAGGGAGCTCAGTTGGCGGATGAATTCGAGGATTCCCTTGCGCACCAAGGGCTCCCCGCCGGTGAGCCGGACCTTGTTCACGCTCAAATTCAGACACAGCTTCGTCAGCCGCGTCATCTCCTCGTAAGTCAGAATCTGGGCGTGGTCTAAAAGAGACAGCCCTTGGGACGGCATGCAGTAAACGCACCTCAGGTTGCAGCGATCGGTCACCGAAAGACGCAGATAACTGATGGTCCTGTCGTGGGAGTCTTTGAGGGGAGCCATGACCCTGTTTTCCCGCCTTCTCAACCGAGCTCGGATTCTGAGCCCTTTTTTTGGTCTAGATCTTGGGCCGATAGCGGTCCGCGGCGAAAAAGACGTCCAGCACCTTGGCGTCCTTGGGAACCTCGGCCTGGTGAACCACGCCCGCGGGGATGAAGTAGCTGTCTCCTCGGCTGTACGATTTCTTCTCGCCGCCGATGGTCAGCTCGATCCGGCCGTCCAAGACCACGCCCCACTGGGCGCAATGACTGTGGGCCGGCACCTCGGCCCCGGCCGGCAGTTCGAAGAAGACCGACTGGGTGACCACGCCTTGCATCAGATAAGCCGTGGCGTCCTTGAAGGGCAGGTCCACTTGGGGCAGCTCAAGGATCGCTCGAGGATAAAAGGTGGAACGACTCAAGGGGCACCTCCTTGTCTTTGACTGAGTTCCGGTTCAACCGGCCGCCGTCGGTGGAGGCCCTTTTCTCGGGCCAGCTCCCAGATGAGGCAAGCTGAGCGGAACTTGCAATACAGCTCCGGGTCGAAGCAGGGCGCGCCTTTTTCGAGGCACTCAGAGCAATAGCCGCGCACGTTGGCTTTCTGGCAACTCACCTCCGCCTCCCGGTCCGGATGGTTGGCGCAAACAATCATCAGGTTTCATTTACCACGCTCCATCCCAGTTGACAACCAGACTAAGGCTGAGGCCTTGTGTTGACAAAGCTTAAGTTTTTGTGCTAAGAAAACCAAGCCTTGAAGAGTGGAGTTAACCGCGAGGCCGCAAGTATTCTGGGGGTTGTTATCCAGAGAAGAGCCAACAACAAATGGAGGGAGGACCAAGGTATGTTAGGGAAGCGGACCATCTTGCTTTTCGGTGTGGCCGTTTTGGCCTTTAGTCTCATCTTTGGCTTGAGCACCGCGGCTGTGGGCGGCACCATCCGGATCGGGGTCGCCTCTCCGTTCACCGGAGGTGCGGCGGCCTACGGCGACAACGTCAAAGCCGGCGTCAGCTTGAAGCTGGAAGAGATCAACTCCGCCGGCGGCATCAACGGCGACAAGGTGGAGCTGGTCTGGGGCGACGACCTGTGCGAGCCCAAAGAGGCGGGCACCGTCGGCTCCAAGTTCGCCACAGACAAAAGCATCGTCGCCGTCATCGGTCACCTGTGCTCCTCGGCCACCTTGGCCGCCTTGCCCATCTATGTCCGCCAAGGACTGCCCAGCCTCTCGCCGACCTCGACCAACGTGACCATTGGCAAGGTGGGCAAGGGCTGGTTTTTCCGCAACGTGTACCGCGATGACTTCCAGGGCAAGTTCCTGGCCAAGTACGTCAAGAGCGTCTTGGGGCTGAAGAAGGTGGCCGTTTTCTATGAGAACAACGACTACGCCATCGGCCTCAAGAACGCCTTCGTGGGCGAGGCCAAGAAAGTGGGCGTGAACGTGGTCGGCACCGAAGCCTACGTCTCCAAGACGACGGACTTCACTCCCCAGTTGACCAAGCTCATGGCCGCCAAACCCGACGCCATCTTCCTGTGCGGCTACTATCAGGAAGGCGCCCTGATCGCCGGCCAGGCTCGCAAGCTGGGCTTCACGGGCCCTCTTTTCGGTGCGGATGGCATCGACAATGAGGACTACATCAAGATCGCCGGCAAGGCGGCTGACAACACCTATGTCTCCGTGCCCTTCCTGGCCGAGGCGGCCGGGCCCGAGGCCAAGGGCTTCATTGAGCGTTTCAAGAAGGCCACCGGCCGCGACTGCGACTGGATGAGCGCCAACGCCTACGACTGCTTGGGCATACTAGCCCAGGTCATCGCCAAGGTCGGGGCTGACAGGAAGAAGATCAGGGACGGCCTGGCGGCCATCAACAGCCCTGAAAAGGGTTACAAAGGCGTCACCGGCCTGACCTACTTTGACAAGCTGGGCGACTGCCAGAAGGCGGCCTTCATCAAAGTGGTCAAGGACGGCAAATTCACGCCGGCCAAGCAGCTCCAGTAAAGCTGAAGCGCAAGATATAGGGTGTCGGCGCCAGCCCAGCGCCGACACCCTAAATCCGTTGACAACCGGGGGCCTCGCTTGCTCCTCCAACAACTCTTCAACGGCCTCACCTTGGGCGGCATCTACGCCCTCATCGCCGTGGGCTACACCATGGTCTACGGCGTCATTCAATTGATCAACTTCGCCCACGGGGAGATATACGCCCTGGGAGCGTTCTTCGCCATAACCTTCATCGGCTTTTTGGGCCTGCCCTTTTACGTTGCTTTCTTGATGGCCATGCTCTGTTGCTCCATCTGCGGCATGCTGCTGGACGTGGTCGCCTACCGTCCTTTGAGGCGCTCGCCCCGCCTGGCCGCCCTGATCACGGCCATCGGCATGTCCATCTTTTTGCAGAACCTGATCATGATCATCTGGGGCTCGCGGCCGCTGCCCTTTCCCCAGGCGGCCGTGCCGGCCTATTTCAACAATCCGGCCGTCACCTTCCAAGGCGTGACGCTGTCCTGGTTCCAGATCTTCATCTACGCCGTCACGTTGGCCATGATGAGCGGGCTGAATCTGATCATCCACAAGACCAACATCGGCCGGGCCATGCGCGCCGTGGCCCAGAACAAGACCATGGCCGCCCTGGTCGGCATCAACGTCAACCGGGTCATCACCGTCACCTTCGCCCTGACCGGGTCCATGGCCGCCGCGGCCGGAATTCTGGTGGGGGTCTATTACAACGCCATCTATCCGACCATGGGCTACATCGCCGGCGTGAAGGCCTTTGCCGCGGCCGTGCTCGGCGGCATCGGCTCCGTTCCGGGGGCCATGCTCGGCGGCGTGGTCCTCGGCATGGCCGAGGCCTTGGGTGCGGGCTACCTGTCTTCGTTGTACCGCGACGGCATCTCTTACGCGGTCATGATCATCGTCATCGTCTTCATTCCGGCCGGCTTCTTTGGCAAGCTGATCCGGGAGACCAAGAAGAGCCTTTAGACATGACGCTTTCGACCAAACTGCGTCCCAGCGCTCTGAGCCGAGGCGACAAGATCAGGCTGGGCCTCTTGGTTCTGGCCTTGCTTCTGCCGCTTCTGCCCTTCGTGACCCAATACGTCCTCCACGTGGTCATCCTCATCTATCTGTACATGATCCTGTCCCTGGGGCTCAACATCGTGCCCGGGTTCAACGGTCTTTTAGATCTGGGCTACGTCGGCTTCTACGGCATCGGGGCCTACACCTCGGGTCTGCTGACTTATCACTTCGGCCTGTCTTACTGGATCATCATCCCCCTGGCCTTCATCAACGGGGCCATCTGGGGCATCCTCTTGGGCGCGCCGACCTTGAGGCTGACCGGCGATTACTTCGCCATCGTCACCTTTGGCTTCTCGGAGCTGGCGGTCCTCTTCTTGACCAACGAGATCTGGCTCACCCGGGGGCCCCTGGGCCTGCCGGGCATCGATCCACCGTCCATCGACCTCTCTCTCTTCGGCGGTCCCAAGTGGGAGTTCATGAGCGAGGTGCCGTATTATTACCTCATCGTGGTCATGGTTCTGGCGACCCTCTTCGTCATGTACCGCATCCAGAACTCCCGCCTGGGGCGGGCCTGGTTCGCCATCCGCGACGACGAGCTGGCCGCCGTATCCTGCGGGGTGAACCTGCTGACCTACAAGGTCATCGCCTTCGCCATCTCGGCCGCCTTCGGCGCCGTGGGCGGCAGCTTCTTCGCC
>CAYXRH010000299.1:0-5404 GCA_964466355.1 uncultured Thermodesulfobacteriota bacterium | reverse complement strand
CTATCTCCTGAAGGCACCATATCATATTACTCTTTAGATCGCAACTTGGTATTAAACAGAACGGCCGTCGTCGGCTTCGACGACGCATCGCGTGGAGCGTTCGCGGATGTATAGCATTAAAAGATCCAGGATTGATTTGACGATGATGGCCACCGGAAAGGCGAAGACGATGCCCCAGAAGCCCCACAACTGAGCGCAGACGAGCACCGCAAAGATGATGCCCGCGGCGTGGATGTGGATCATCTGCCCCACCAAAAGCGGCGCCAGAAGATTGCCGTCGATGAGTTGGATGATGACGTAAGCGAGGAAGACCTTCCAGAATCCGACCCCCAGGCCCCACTGGAACAGGGCCACGACCGCGATGGGAATGGTGGCCAGCATGACGCCGAGATAGGGAATGAGAACCGAAACCCCGGAAAGAAGCCCCATCAACACGGCAAAGCGCAGATTGAACAGGAGAAATACGCCCACCGAGGCGCCGGAGATGATGGTCATCTCCCAGAACTTGCCCATGAAAAAGCGCCCCATCTGGGCGTCGATGTCCTGGAGGATCTTAATGAACAGCTCCCGGTGGGTCGGCACGAACTGGCTCAACCAGCACAGAATCCGTTCCTTGTCCTTAAGGAACAGCAGCACCAAGAGCGGCACCAGGAAAAGATAGAGGAAGATGCTGAACAACCCGGGCAGGTAGGTCAGGCTGTGGCTGATTATTCGCCGGGCCAGGCCCTCGACCTCCAAGGTCAGACGGGGGATCAGCTCCTCGATGTAATGGCTGTCTATCTGAGAGCCGTAGCGGGTGTGAAGTTCGGTCAGCAGCCGCTCCACGGCCGAGGCTATGGCTGGCAGGGCCTCGACCAGGGCGCTCAATTGCCTGATGACCAGGGGAATCAGCCACAGAAAGAGGCCAACCAGGGCGGTCATGAAAAAGCAAAACACAATGATCACGGCCAACCAGCGGGGGACGCGCTGCTTGGTCAAGCGACGGACCATGGCTTCGAGCATGTAAGCCAAAATGACCGCGGCCAGGAACGGGGCCAGGGCCTGGCCCAAGAAAAGGAGCAAGCCGACCAGGACCAGACCCAAAAGCCACAGCACGGCCACCTGAGGGTCCAGAAGAAGATTGCCCAGACGGCGGAAGATGGCTGGTCGCTCAGGAGCGGCCATCAATTTTTCCTTTCTCTGGCCGCCTCGCCCCAGAAGGCCTGGATTTGAGCCACGGCGGCCAGGGCGGCGGTCTCGGTG
The DNA here is from genome assembly GCA_964466355.1 of uncultured Thermodesulfobacteriota bacterium. Taxonomy (GTDB): domain Bacteria; phylum Desulfobacterota; class Desulfarculia; genus CAYXRH01. The sequence goes on along the minus strand of CAYXRH010000299.1, from coordinate 4,162 downwards.
CGGAGTATGGCCCGGGCCAGGCCGGCCGGAGAAAACCCGGCCGCTTCGGCGGCCAGTTTTTCCGCGTCGCTGAAGCCTCCCTCAGGCCCGACCAGGAGAACCAAGTCTGGAGCGGAGGCTGAGGTGAGAACCTGGACCAAGGGAAGGCCGTCTCTGTCGAGGATGATTCGCGCCGAGACATGGGGCGATTTCTTGAGGGCCTGGTCGAGGCTCATCACTGGTTCTATGGCTGGACCGACGGAGCGATGACACTGTTTGAGAGCTTCAATGACCACCCGCTTCATTTTGTCCGCCTGGTCGCGGCGATAGTTTTGGGACCGCTCCGTGGACAGAGGCCAGATGGAGGCGACGCCCAGCTCAGTGGCCTTCTCCGCGACCAGACGCAGCCGCTCCCAGCGGACGAGACCGAGGCCCAGATGGATCCTCGGCCGGGGCTGGAGCAGGGGCGGGGGGCGCTCGATGATCTTGAACTCCAGGCCGTGACGATCGACGTGGGTCACCACGGCCACCGCCTCGTTGCCGTGGCCGTCAAAAAAGGAGACCTCTTCCCCTTGGCTCAGCCGCCGCACGTTGGCGTGGTGGGCCTCTGGGCCGGTCAACCGGACGTGATCCCTGAGTATCTGTTCCGAAGGCAGGTTGAAGCGGGGACGGGCCAATCAGACCTCCTCGGGTTTGTCAAAGACAGCGCCGGCCCACTCGCCCATGCGTCTGACGACCAGCTGTTTTAAGGCGGGTCGAAAGGAGGGCAGAACCTGGTCCAACTCCTCCACGAGCAGGCCCGAGACGATCAAGCGGCCGCCAGGGGCCACGACCAGGCTCAAGGAGCCGGCCATTTCAGTCAGCAGGGGGCCGGTCAGGTTGGCCGTGACCAGGGGAAAGGCCTGGCTGAGGCCGGTCAACGGCGCGGGGCTGAGCTGGAGCCGGGCAGCCAAGCCGTTGCGTTGGGCGTTGAGCCGGGCCGCACTGAGGGCCTCGGGGTCCACGTCCAGACCAGTGGCCCGCTGGACCCCCAACATCAGGCCGGCCAGGGCCAAGACGCCGCTGCCGACGCCGACGTCGAGCATGGTCGGGATATTTTTATCAGTCAGGTGCTCCATCAGGGCTTCAAGACAGAGGCGGGTGGTGGCGTGGCCGCCGGTGCCAAAGGCTTGTCCCGGATCGAGGACCAGTTTCTTCTGACCCGCCGGGGCCTCTTCCACCAGCCACGGCGGACCGATCCACAGGGGGCCCAAGACGAGAGGCCGGTGGTGTTTCTTCCAGTTCTCGCTCCAGTCCGTTGCTTCGAGCCGGCTCTCTTCCACCAGCTTCAGGGATGGAAAATAGCGGGTCACCGCCTCGAGCCGCTTCAATAGACCGGGTCGGCGCCGCGGCCACTCCTCGACCGGGAAATAGGCCTTGAGTCTCAAGCCGCCGAGCCCCTGCTCCTCGACGACCCCTTCAGCGCCGCAGTCAAAAAGGGCGATGGAGGCCGCCTCCAGGGCTTCGACTTGGGCTTCAAGAGTGATCAGGAGATAGGCCGCCGGAGGAGAGATGGTTGCCATGTCCTTCTCGATGGGCTAAAGTGCTGTCCAATTCTAATCCAAAGGCTAAGATAAGTAAACCAGGGGAGCATGAGACGGCGCGATTTGGAGGAGCTTTTAAACCAGGTCGCTCAGGGGCGGCTGAGTCCTCAAGACGCCCTGGAGCGGCTGCGCCACTTGCCTTACGAGGATCTCGGCTTCGCCCGCGTGGATCATCACCGCTTCCTGAGGCAGGCGTTTCCAGAGGTCATCTTTGGCCAGGGCAAGACCCCTGAACAGGTAATCGCCTTGGCCGAACGGCTTCATTATTCTGGGGCCCACGCCCTGGTGACCCGGGTCGAGGCCGACAAGGCCGCTCAGGTGTGCCGGGTTCTTCCGGAGATGACCTACGAAGCCCAGGCCCGGACCCTGGTGTGGACGGCCGGGGAGATCGAGTTGATCGGCTCGAGCAAGGTGATGGTCATCTCGGCCGGCACCTCGGACATCCCCGTGGCCGAGGAGGCCCGGATTACGGCCGCATTGATGGGCTGCCGGGTGGAGACGCTCTATGACGTGGGCGTGGCCGGCCTGCACCGCATCCTGGGCGAGTCTGAGCGCCTCCAGGAGGCTAAGGTCTTTGTCGTCGCGGCCGGCATGGAGGGGGCCTTGCCCTCGGTGGTGGCCGGGTTGTGGGGCAAGCCGGTCGTCGCCGTGCCGACCTCGATCGGCTACGGCGCCGCCTTTGGCGGCTTGGCCGCGCTGCTGGGCATGCTCACCTCCTGCGCCCCGGGCGTGTGCGTGGTCAACATTGACAACGGCTTTGGGGCCGGCTTTCTGGCCGGACTGATCAACCGTACCTAATCCGTGCACCCCAATCCCCATCAGATCAAACGAATCATGTCCGTGGCCCAGGAGGAGGCGCCGGCGGACGTGGTTCTGCGGGGTGGCCGGGTGGTGGACGTTTATGGCCGCAAGATCATCGAGGGCCGGGTCCTCGCCTTTGCAGACCAGTGGATCGCCTTTGTGGGCTCAGAGCAAGGGAGCCTCGTCGGGCCAGAGACCCGGGTCGAGAATCTGGGCGGGGCTTATGTGCTGCCTGGGTTCATCGACGCCCACACCCATCTGGACTCCATGTTCCAGTGCGCCGCTTTTGTGGAAAAAGCTCTTCCTTTTGGCAACACGACCTGCGTCACCGAGACGGCCATGATGGCCGCGGCCCTGGGGCCAAAGGGGGTGGATCTCTTCTGCCAGGACGCGGCCGGCTTGCCCATGCGCATCTTTTTTTTGTCGCCCTCCCTGGTGCCGCCGCTGCCCGGCCTGGAGACCTCGGCCGGTTTTGACGACCAGGCCTTTGAGCGCTTCATCGCCCGGCCGGACGTTCTGGGCCTCGGCGAGACCTACTGGTCTCCGGGTCTGATCCACGACTCCAGAATGCCCCGGCGCTTCGCCCAGACCCAGGCCCTGAACAAGACCCTGGAGGGGCACGGCGCCGGGGCCCGGGACCAGCGGCTGATGGCCTATCGGGCCGGCGGGGTGAGCGCCTGTCACGAGGCGACCACTCTTAAAGAGGCCCAAGAGAGGCTGAGCCTGGGCATGGCCGTCATGATCCGGGAGGGTTACATTCGCCGCGAGATGGCCCAGATCCTGCCCGGATTGAGCCCGGACGAGCTCGACTCTGGCTTGGTCATGCTGGTCACAGACCTGGCCGACCCCGAGGAGCTGGTGAGCCAGGGCGGCATGAACCTGCTTCTCAAAAAAGCGGTGGCCCTGGGTCTGGATCCGTTGCGGGCCGTAAGGATGCTCACCCTCCATCCGGCACGGTATTTCCACCTGCGCTCCCTGGGGGCCATCGCGCCGGGCAACCTGGCCGACGTGGTCGCGGTCGAGGATTTGAAGTCATTCACCGTGGCCGCGGTCTGGGTCAGCGGTCAAAAGGTGGCCGCTGAGGGGCGGATGGAGGCGGAGATTGACCAATTTTCATACCCGGCTTGGACCAGACAAAGCCTCAACATAGGCTCCTTGAGGGCCGAGTCCTTCCGGCTGCCGGTCGAGGGGGCCAGGGCCCGGGCAAAGGTGGTCGTGCCCACCGGTGAGACGATCACCCGACTCGAGGAGCACGAACTGGAGGCCCGGGAAGGTCAGATCAGACCCGACGTGGGACGGGACATTCTCAAGATGGCCCATCTGGACCGCCGCGGTTTGACGCCCCCGGCCGTGGGATTGATCAAGGGGCTGGGATTTAAGGCCGGGGCCCTGGCCGCCAGCCTCATCTGGGACACCAACAACGTCCTGGTGGTCGGGACCGACGAGGCGGAGATGGCCCGGGCGGTCAACCGGCTGGTGGAGATCGGCGGCGGCTTCGTGGTCTGGCGCCAAGACCGCTGCGAGACCGAGTGGCCCCTGGAGGTGGGCGGCATAATCTCCGCCGAAAACCTGAAGGTCATGGTCAGCCGCGTGAAGGGCGTTGAAGAGGCCTGCCGCCGGCTCGGCTGCACTTTGGCCCGGCCTGTTTTGACCTTTCAGACCCTGGCCTTCACTGGTCTGCCCTTTTTCCGGCTCACTGACAAGGGCTTGGTCGACGTCCGCCGGGGTGAGTTGATGAGCGTAGTTTAACTTGAGAATTCCCCGTAGCTTGCTACGGGGAGAGGTTCATGTGCTAATGT
>CAYXRH010000298.1:0-5453 GCA_964466355.1 uncultured Thermodesulfobacteriota bacterium | reverse complement strand
TTGGTGTATTTCTTGGCGATGGAGACGACCAGCCGCAGGTTGGCCTCGATGAGCTCGCTCTTGGCCTGCCTGGCTTTTTCCTCGCCCAACCACACGACCTGCAAGGTCTCCTGGATGCCCTTGTGGGTCATGAACGCTTCGGCCTCCACCTGGGCGACGGCGCTCTGTGCTTGACGGACCTGATTCTTGAGAATGTTGAGGTTCTGGGGCGAGAGTTGGAGGATCCGGCACACGGCCGTCTCGTCCTTTTCAGATATTTCGGCGCGGCCGAAAAGGGCCTCCAAGCGCGAAAGGGGCCGTTGGCAGCGGAGCATGGCCTCTTCGATGACGCGCTGTTGGGAGTTGATTCTGAAGCTGTATTCTCTGAGGGTGTCGATGATCATGTCCACCTGCCTTTTCTCCAGGCGGATGTCCTTCATCATCTCGACGGTTTGTCTTTTGTTCCTGGCCACGGCCCGTCTGAGGCGCCGACGGTGATTGGCCTCAAGACCCTTTTTCTTCAATTGGATGGTCTTCTCCAAGTTCTCCCGGGAGAGCTTCTCCACCTCGTCGATGAGGGCGCAGAACCTTTCCTGCCTCTCTTCAACCTCCATGTTGGAGTCCACCTCGTCGGCCCCTTTGAGCACGTCCCTGATTCTGACCCGGCCGCACCTCACCTCGTCGGCCAGGGCGATGAGGTTCTGGATGCCCACTGGAGATTCCAGCAAAGAGCTCATGACCTCCTTTTCCCCGGTCTCGATCCGCTTGGCGATCTCGATCTCGCCCTCCCGGCTCAAGAGGGAGACGAGGCCCATCTCCCTGAGGTACATCTTGACCGGGTCGCCGCCCCGGGCCGGAGTCTCAACCGCCATGGTCTCGGCCTCGTCGGCGGCTTTGGACTTGGCCGCGGACTCGAGGCCCGCAGCCTGCTCCGACTCCTCGACGACGTCGATGTCCATTTCTTCAAACAGGAGCATGACGTCGTTGAGCTGCTCGTCGGAAAAGGACTCAGAGGGCAGGACATCGTTTATTTGTTCATAGGTGACGTACCCTTTTTCTTTTCCCTGGCCCATCAGCCGCCTCAGTCCCTGATACGTTGCTTCGGCCGAAGGCTCCGGGGAGACTTGGAGTGTTTTTGTCTCCTTTTGGGCCGATTTTAGGGCGGGCTTGTTTTGTTTTTTCTTGTTGGATGATTTTTTTTGTTCAACCATTTAACCCCTCATCCTTCTGAGAATGTTGAGGATTCCTCTTATTGGTCCAAGGTCTTCTTTTGGGCCAGCAGCCGAAACCGCTCCTCTTCATCGCCGGCCGCCTCGGCGGCGTGGAGGCGGCGCTTTATATACCAGGCCGCGCGGGCCCGTTTTAGCCGTTTTACCACCCTGACCAGCTCGGCCACGTTGGCCTCGCTGTACTCAATCCCTTGCTCCCAGCTCAGGCTGGCCACCAGCTCAGCGCCGGCCTGATCGAGCTGGTCGATCAATTCATTGGCGCTGACTGCGCCCTCCTCGTTCGAGGCTGCGTGGACCACCCGGGCCACTTGCTGACAGGCGGGATCATTGAGCACCTCCTCCAGCCCGGCCTCCAACAGGGCTGGAGCGCACTGAGGGTGATTCACCAGGGCGGCCACCAGATCCCGATCAGGCCCCTCAAGGCCCTTTTTGCTCAGGCGCGCAGCCAACTCAGCCCCGCGGCCCGCCCGGGTCAGGCCGCTCATGACCGCGGCCTCGCTCACCTCCAAGCGGCGGGCCACCCTCTGGATGTAAGCGGCCTGCTCCACCGGCGAATTGATCCGGTTCAGCACCGGGGCCAGATCCTTGAGAGCCGCAGCCTTGGCCTCGGGGCTGTTCAAGGGCCGGTCGAGCAGACGATCGATGACAAAGGCGACCATGGTCTGGGCCCCGTCCAATTTGTCTAAAAAAGCTTGAAGCCCAAAGGCCCGGACAAAGTCGTCTGGATCCTGTCCCTCGGGGAGAATTAGGATCTTGGCCTGGACCTCCTCCTGGGCAAAGACGCCTTGGGCCCTCACGGCGGCCTTGACTCCGGCCTCGTCGGCATCAAAGACCAGGACCACCTCGGCGCCGAGCCCTCTTAAGGTTTTGACCTGATCCCTGGTCAGGGAAGTGCCCATGGTGGCGATGACCTCTGGCAGGCCGGAGGCGACCAGGGAGAGGCAGTCAAAGTAGCCCTCCACCACCACCGCCCGCCTCGAACGCCTGATGGCCGTCTGGGCCTCGCTCAATCCATAGAGCAGCCTTCCCTTTTTAAACACCGGCGTCTCTGGAGAGTTGAGGTACTTGGGCTCCTCCTCTGGCTTCAAGGCCCGGCCGCCAAAGGCGACGACCCGGCCGTTTAAATCGCGGATGGGAAAGATGAGCCGTCCCCGGAAGCGATCGTAAAACCCCCGACCAGATGGGCGCGTCAGAACTAGACCAGCCTCGACCAGCTTCTCCGGTTTGACCTGCCGGCGGCGAAAATGGCTCAGCAGCCCGTCCCAGCTCTCCTCAGCCCAACCCAACCCGAAACGAGTGACCACCTCTGGGGCCAGGCCCCGCTTTTTAAGATACACCCGCGCCTCAAGCCCTTGAGGCGAAGTCAGCCGAGCGGCGAAAAACTCGGCCGCCTCCTTGAGGATCAATATCAGCTCCTCCCTGACCTTGAGACGCTTGAGCTCCCCTGGCGAGGTCTGGGGCCGGGGCAGAGAAACCCCGTAGGCCTCGGCCAGATCCTTGATCGCCTCCGGGAAAGACAAGCCCACGTGCTTCATTAAAAAAGAAAAGACGTTGCCGCCCTCGCCGCAGCCAAAGCACTTGAAGATCTGCAGCTCGGGGTTGACGGTGAAGGAGGGGGTCTTTTCGGGATGAAAGGGGCACAATCCCCGGAAGTATTTGCCCTGCTTGTTCAAGGCCACGTAGCGGCCGACGACCTCCACGATGTCGGCCGCCCGTCTCACTTCGGCGATGATCTCTGGCGAGAAAGCGCCGGCCAAATCAGCCTCCCAGCTCCACCTCGGTCACCGCCGCGCCCTTCAAGCCTTGGGGGCTCGAAAACCGCTTGACCTGGGGATGGCCGGCCAGATGCTCCCGCACCGCCCGTTTCAACGCCCCGGTGCCCACGCCGTGAACGATGGCCAGCTTGTCCAAGCCGCTCAAGACCGCTTCGTCCAGCGCTTTATCCACCACGGGCAAGGCCTCGTCCACCCTCAGGCCAATGATGTTCACCTCGGGCCAAACAGGCTCGCTCAGGGGGCGGAGGAACATGGTCCGTTCTTCAAAGGAGGCCCGGCCTCCTTCCTCGAGCGGCGCCAGCTCGGCCGGGTCGACCTTGAGCCTCACGCCTCCGGCCAGGCGCACCTCGACCAGCCGCCCCTCCTTGGCTTCCTCGACCAAAACCCCGGGCCGTCTCAGTCCGGCGATTCTGACCGTCTGACCAGCCTCGAACCTGTCCGTTTGAGGCTTTCTGGAACCGCCGGGCTCAACCGCCCGCCTCAGACGGCCCTTTTCTTCATAGAACCGATACCGGGCCCGCTCCCGCTCCTTGGCCTCGGCCGCGCGCGCCTGAGCGAGGATGTCGCTCAGCTTTGCCTCGGCCTTTCGGATCAACTCCTTGAGCCGCTCCCTCTCCTGATTGATTACGCTTGCCCGCTCCTCCTCCAGCTCTTTTTTGGCCGCCGCGACCTCGGCCTCGGCCCAGGCGAGGCGGCGGGTCCTCTCCTCGGCCTCAATCAGGCTCTTTCGGCGTCTTCGGCTCAAACCGGCCAATTCCTCGAGAATGGTCTTGAACCGCTCCTCCTCCCCGCCCAGGTAGGTTTTGGCCCGCTCGATGAGCTCTTGGTCGAGACCGACCTGGTCGGCCATCTCAAAGGCGTTGGACAGGCCGGGCTGGCCGTAGACGAGCTCATAGGTCGGCCGCCGCGTCCGCTCGTCAAAGCAGACCGACAGGTTCACCGAACGCGGCCGCGAGGCGGCGTAGGCCTTGATGAAGTTGAGATGGGTCGTCCCCAGAACCCGAGCCTCTTTTTCAATCAAACGATCCAGGGCGGCCAGAGAGAGGGCCGAGCCCTCGGCCGGGTCGGTGCCGCTGCCGAGCTCGTCGATCAAGATGAGGCAATCCTTGGAAGCCTCTCTTAAAATCTCCTTGAGCCAATTCAGGCGGGCCGAAAAGGTCGAGGCCCCCTGGCTGATGGCTTGGTCGTCGCCGATCAGAGCGGCCACTCGCTTTAAAACCGGCAGGCGGCTGCCTTCGGCCGCAGGGATGAACAAGCCGGAGAGGGCCATGAGGCTCAAGAGCCCCATGGTCTTCAAAGCCACGGTTTTGCCGCCGGCGTTGGGGCCAGAGATGATCAGGGCCAGCTTGTCCTCGGGAAAGGCCAGATCCACGGCCACCACCTCCCGCCCGCTCAGAATCAGCAGCGGATGGCGGGCCGTCTTGAACTCCAGCCTTTGGGCCTCGTCCAGCTCTGGCCTGGTGGCCTTGAGCCGCTGGGAGAGGCGGGCCCGGGCCTGAAGCGAGTCCAGCTCTGCGGCCGCCTCCACCTCCTCAAAAAGCCCCGGCCCTATCTCCCGGAGCTTGTCGGTCAGGGCCAGAAGAATGCGCTCTATCTCCTGACGCTCCTTGACGGCCAGGAGCCCGAGACGGTTGTTCGAGGCCACCACCTCCAGCGGCTCAAAGTAGACCGTCTGCCCCGAGGCGGACGAATCGTGAATGATGCCCTTCAGCTCCCCTTGGCGAGAGCTCTTGAGAGGCAAAACGAAACGATCGTTGCGCTGGGTGATGATCTCCTCTTGAATCAGCCCCCGCCGGCTGTGTCGGAGCATCAGCTGGTCGAGGGTGGATTTTATCTCGGCCTTGAGCCTGAGCTTCTGCCGCCGCAAGCCGGCCAAGCCGGGGCTGGCTTCATCGGCGATGGTCAGACCGGGCCCAAAAGTCTGGCGCAGCCGGGCCAAAAGATCCCCGTGGTCGCCGAATCGTCGGCCCAGGTCAGCCAGCAGGGGATAGTCTTTAGCCGCGGCCTGGAGTCGGCGCCGGAGGCGCTCCAGGCAGGTCAGGGTCTGGGCGCAGACGTCCAGCTCTTCAGGGGTCAGGTGAGCGCCCGGCGTGCCCAATCGCGCCGCAAAGGGCTTGAGGTCATTGAGCCCGTCCAGGTTCAGGGGGCCCTCGACCTGAATGAGCTGGACCATCTCGGCCGTGCGGTCCAGCTCCAATTCGATCGCCTCTCGCCGTGCCCTGGGCCTCAAAGCCAGCACCTTGGCCTGGCCTAGAACGGTGGCGCAGAGGGCGGCGGCGGCCTGGAGGACGGCGTCGAACTCCAGCACCCGCAGGGTTCGTTCGTCCATCAGCCCGCCCGAAGAAGCTCCCTAACGATCTGGTTGACGGCCTTGCCGTCCGCGCCGGCCCCCAGTCTGGCCAGAGAGGCCTTCATCACCGGCCCCATGTCCCTGGGGCCAGCAGCGCCGGTCTCGGTGATGACCTCGGCC
>CAYXRH010000297.1:0-5457 GCA_964466355.1 uncultured Thermodesulfobacteriota bacterium | reverse complement strand
TAGCACATGAACCTCTCCCCGTAGCAAGCTACGGGGAATTCTCAAGTTAAAAAAATTTCATAAAAGTTATTTCAACGCTCGTGAGGTCGCCAGAAACGCCCTTCAACTTAAGTATCTTGGTGAACTGAAGAAATACTTCCGAGAGCAAATGGACCAACCGGATGTTGAGTTTGCTAAATTCTTTATACGTAAATTTTATTCTGGCTCTATAACAAAAGGGACGCTTGAGGATCTGACACCGCTTGTCCAAAAAGGATTTAGACAATTCATCGATGAAGGGGCCAGCAGCGAGAAGCCAAGAAGCGCTCTGGAGGAAGCTACTCAGACGGAAAAAAAGGAAGCTGAAGAAGAAGCGCCGCCTGAAATAATAACCACCGAAGATGAGCTCAGAGGCTTCCGAATAGTCCAGGCCATTCTTGGACGGAGCGTGCCTGTCGATAAGATCACGTATAAGGATTACAAAGGCCACTTTTCGGTTCTATACGAAGAGCACGCCTGGAAGTGGATTTGTCGGTTCCGATTTGACGCCCCAACCAAAACGGTGGATATCAGGGACAAGGAAGGAAAAGAGGAAAGAATTCCAATTAAATCCGTGGAGTCCCTTTACGATCTTGCCGACAGGCTCGAAGTTTCGCTTGAGTTTGCTATACACGGCAAGAAGGAGGAGGACGAGGACACGTCGAACATGAATTAGCTTGTCTGCTTCATAGATCTACTTTCTAGACTGCTATCAATCAGAAAAATTGGCTCTGCCTTTCCAGTGCTCAATAAATGATCCCCCGCCGATTGCGACGGGGATTATTTATAAAATCAGAATATTTGTCGAAGACTCTGTTTCACCGCGCTTTGACAACCTTCTGGCCCAGGATTTCTTCTGGGATCAAGCGGTCAAATATCGTTCTGATTGGGCCTCAGGAGCGCGGGTCTGACATCACTGGCCGCGGGCGGCGAAATGATGCCTATGAAGGCGCGAGCCTGAAGAGCATACCTCTAAATCGCCTATCTTTGCCCGCTTGACCACCCCCCCTGAAAAACCTATGATCTGGGCCAAGCTCAAAGAGGTGCGCCGGCGGCGAGGCCGCCCGGCGCATCCGTTTTTTTAAACGCAATCGAGGCGACAGCTTTTTGAGGGGGCTCATCAGTTGATGGAAAAGTTTGATCCACAGAAACGGCATCCCCTTTACCAGGCCAACCTGGGGCGGTGGAACTTTCTGCGAGACCATTACACCGGCGGGCTGACCTACCTGGCCAAGGGCTATCTCTCCAGGCACGAGCGAGAGAGCGAGCGCAACTTCCGCCGGCGCCTGAAGGATTCACGCTACCCCAATTTCTGCAAGCCGATCACCCATCTCTTCGCCTCCCACCTCTGGCGGCGCAAGCCGAGGCGGTCGCTGCCCAAGGGCATGGACGGCCTGGATTTTGACGTCGACCGCTTCGGCACGGACATCAACGCCTTCATGCGCCAGGTGACCGTGGCCAGCGGCGTGGAGGGGCACACCTTTGTGCTGGTGGACGCTCCATCACTCACTTCGCCGCAGACCAAGGCCCAGGAGACGGCCTGGGGGGTGAGGCCTTATCTGATTCATCTTTTGCCCCAGCAGGTCCTCGACTGGGAGTTCGAGCTGGAGGAGAATCCGCGGTTCGGCCGACTCAACCGCGTCGTCCTCTCCGACCCGACCGGCAACCCGGGCGCGCCGCGCTGGCGCGTGTGGACCCCTGAAAGGTGGGCCGTGTGGGAGACGAACCTCGAAGGCGGCGGCACGGAAATGGTCAGCCAAGGCCACAACCCGCTGGGGCTGGTGCCCTTGGTGGCCGTCTACAATTTAAAGGTGGGGCAGTTCCTGGGCGAGTCGACCATCGAGGACATCGCCTCCTTGAACCACGCCCTCTACCAAAAGACCTCCATTCTCGACGAAGCCGAATACTGGGCCGGGTTTCCGCAGCTGGTCATCTTCACCGATGAGGAGGTGGCCGAGATCGAACTCTCGCAATCGCGGGCCCTTCAGTTCCGGCCCGGCGACGAGGCCCGGTTCATCGAGCACTCCGGCGCGGCCATCGAATCGCTTCGGACGAGCATCAGGGATCTGAAGCAGGACATCTTTCGCATCGCCTTGAAGCAGATCACGGACCACAAGCCCACCGCCGGCGTGGAGTCCGCGGCCAAGCGGCGCCTGGACAGAGCCGAGTTCATGGCCTCCCTGGAGGAGCGGGCCGTCAATCTGGAGGAAGCGGAGAGACGGATCTGGCGCCTGGCCGCCTTGTGGGCCGGAGCCGACCTGGAGGCGGTGGAGGTTGAGTACAATCGCCGCTTTGACCTGGAGGGTTTGAGCGAGTCCCTGGGACGCCTTTTCGTCGAGCTGGGGGACAAGGGTTATCTGGACAAACCGAGCGTGGTCAGCGAGCTGGTCCGCCACGGGCTTTTGAGCGAGGAGGCGGCCGGGGCTTGAAGGGACCATTTTTGAGCCTTGAGGCGAAGGGAGTCTTGATGGAGCAGACAAAGACCAGCCCAAAAGAAAACAATGCGCCGGCAAGCCAGGACACGGTCAGCCGGGAGCTTTTCCGGCAGGTCATTCGCCAGCGCCAGGAGCTGAAAAAGGAGCTTCGGGCCTTAAAAAACGAGCTGGCCGATCTGCCGAGCGACTGGCGGGAGAGGATGAAGACCTGGCTCGATTTGGAAGCCAAGGCAGAGGGTTTGACCCAGGGGGAGCTGATCGAAGCCGAAAAGGTGAGGGCCGAGAGGGCCGGCTGGGAAGCCCGGGAGCGGGCTTTGCAGCAAAGGATCGCTCAACTCACCCTGGGCGAGCGGATCAGGGCCGCGGCCGTCAAGAACGCGGCCTTTGATCCCGAGGATGTGGTCTCCCTGACCCGGCGGCTCTTCGCCGCTGAGTTCAAGGACGGGGAGGTTCGCATCGGACTCAGCCCGGAGATGGAGGAGGTGGGGCTGGAGCGTTTCGACGCCGCTGGAGTGGAGCGTCCCTTGGAGGAGGTGATCTCTCAATTCCTGGCTCAAAAGCCCCACCTGGTCCGGGCCGGGGCGGCGACTGGCTCTGGCTCGCGGCCCCAATTGATCAAACCGACGACGCTGACCCCCCTGGATCCGGCTGAGCAGGCCCGCCAGCTTCTGGCCCAGCGGCAGCGGGTCCAGGGGCGGTCGAGCTGAGAAGAGTAAAAAAGGAGAAAGAACATGGCCTACGGCACTTCGCCGGCGATGTACGTCGGCACCGACACCCTGGGCGGCTTCCAGGTGGACGCCGTCCTGACGGAAAAGGCCTTTCACAAGCCCCAGCCCCTGGCCCGGTTCCGGCAGTTCCTGGAGATGAAGATCGAGCTGGGCAAGCGGGCCGGGGACACGGTCTACTTCACCAAGTGGGCCGACATCTCCACCCAGGGGGACAAGGTGGCCGAGTCAGCCACCATCCCGGTGGACCGCTACTTCACCCTTTCCCAAGCCACGGCCACGGTGGATGAGTTCGGCAACTCCGTCTCCTTCCACTCCCGGCTTTACGACCTGGCCAACGTGGACGTCCAGAACGAGATGGCCGCCGGCCTCTTGAACGATGAGGTCAAGGCCATGGACTCCTACATCGAGGGCAACGTCTTCGACGCCTGCTCCCTGCGCTACGTGGGCACGGCCACCGACGGGGGGGTCTTCACCACTGACGGCGCGGCCACGGCGACGAACACCTCGGTCTTCAACTCCTTTCACCTGCGCCAGATGCGCAAAAAGCTGAAGCAGCTCAACGTGTCGCCCTTTGACGGGGTCAACTACATCCTCATCGCCTCTCCTTCGGTGGTGGACAACCTCTTCTCCGACGATGCCTGGCAGAAGGCCGAGCTGTACGGCAACCTGGCCGGCGGCCTGTTCAACGGCGAGGTGGGCAAGCTCTTCGGCGCCCGGGTGGTCGAGGCGACCAACGCTTTGACCGACCCCTTCCCCAACTCGAGCCTCTCCGGCGAGGCCTATCTTTTCGGCGCCGGGTTCGGCTTCGAGGTCTTAGTCTCGCCGCCGGAGGTGCGGACCAACGTGGAGCTGGCCCGCTCTCTGGGCTCGGCCTCTGACTTTGGCCGAAAACTGGAGGCGGCCTGGTATGAGGTGGCCGCCTTTGGCACGCTGTGGAACGAATCCGGGGCCAACGGTCAGTGTCACTGCCTGAAGTGGGATTCGGCCTGAGCATCACTGCCGGGGGGTCTGCCCCCCCGGCAGCCAGGAGGCAGAATTTGAGCGCGGCTCCCAGAACCTTGGTTATCCGCCTCGGGGCCATCGGGGATCTGGTCTTCATCACCCCGGTCTTGAAGGGCCTCAAACAACAGGGTCATCTGGTCGGAGTGGTCTGCAAGGCCCACGGCCGGGCCGTCTTTCACGGCTCCGGGCTGGTGGACCGGCTGCACGTCTGGCGGCCTGAAGACGAGGCGGCGGCGAGGGCCGAAAGCGGCCCCCGCGGCGCGGCCGAGGCGGCCTGGGCCAGGGCCGAGAAGGTCTGGGGGGCCGAATACGACGAGGTCTCGATCCTGGATGACGTCATCGAGAACCACTACTTGTGGTCCACCAAGCGGCTTCAGGTTCTCGGTCGCCAGGGCGACGGCGCCTGGGTGAAGACGGTCGAGGACCACACGCCCTGGCAGCGCGGGGAGAGGCCCTTTCGCTACGACAACTATTACGAGGTCATGCTCGAGGCGGCCGGATTGAAAGGCCTGGTGGCGCCGGAGCCGGTTTGGATCGTCCTGCCCCGCGAGAGAAAATGGACGGCCAAATTTAAAAAACGCCACGCTCTCAAGGGACGCCGAGTGGCGGTCATTCAGCTCTCCGGCTCCGGGGCCAACAAGGCCTGGCCGTATTGGCCCGTCTTGTGCCGGGCTCTGCTGAGGGCTGAACCTGACCTGAGGATTATCACCCTCGGCGTGGGCGCGGACCAAGTGCTCGAGTGGGGCTGGGCTGACCGAGATCGGCGCATCATTCCCCTCGCTTCGCGCCAGACCGTGACCGGCACCGGCTTGGAGGCGGCCTGGGACAGGCTCAGGCGCGAAGTGGCCCTGATCGAGGCCGCGGATCTGTTCATCGGTCCGGACAGCTCGACCCTCCATTGCGCCGGCTCGTTTTCGACGCCCAAGGTAGCCCTGATGACCATCTGCCACGCCCGCAACGTGCTGACTCATTATCGCAACTGCCTCGGCATCCAGTCGGCCGCGCCGTGCAGCCCCTGCGGCAAGCTGACCGTGGACTGCCGCCGCGGGCCCCTCACCGGGGCGATCTTGTGCGCCGAGCAGATCTCACCCCAGCGGGTCTTGCTGGCCGCCTTGGCGGCCTTGAAGAGGAGGAAGCATGGCCGCGACGAAGCCAAAGAAGGCTCTCAATCCCTCGCCGCCTGAGGCGGCCCCCAAGGTCTTCGCTCCGGATCGGCCCTTTGCCGAAGGAGTGAGGGGCCAGGACAGCTTCTACATCCAGGACGGCGTCATGTT
>CAYXRH010000296.1:0-5469 GCA_964466355.1 uncultured Thermodesulfobacteriota bacterium | reverse complement strand
GGGCTCATGGACGCGGCCAAGGTTTATTTTCCTGAAGCCCATCTCGACGCCGCAGCCATGGCTGATTTGGCCCTGGCCGGTCACGAGATACTGGGCTTCGACACGGTCATGCCCGAATACAGCGTCCACCAAGAGGCGGCCGCCTTGGGCTGCACCGTGGACTGGGGCGACCGCGACACCATGCCCGACGCCAAGGATTTTCCCCACGCCGACTTCTCTGACGTCCAAGTCCCAGAGAACATTCTGGAAAAGCCCTCACTTCGGGTCGTCCTGGACGCCCTGGCCATCCTGAGGCGTCAGCTGGGCGACGAGGTGGCCATAGTCGGTAAGGTCATGGGGCCTTGGACCATCAGCTACCACCTGGCCGGCACCCAGAACTTCCTCCTCCACATCGGCCTGGGCGAGACGGACAAGGTCATCAAGATGATGCGCCAGGTCATGGGCGTCACCGTGGCCTTTGCCCAGGCCCAGTTCCAGGCCGGGGCCGACGTGGTCGTCCTGGCCGACCACGCCACCGGCAATCTGGTCGGGCCCTACCACTACGAGGAGCTTCTTTTACCGCTTCACCAGGAGATCACGGCCCAGATCGGCGGTCCGCTGATCCTTCACGTCTGCGGGGACTGCTCTGACCGGCTGGAGCTGTTCGCCGCCTCTGGGGTGGACGGCTATCACTTTGAATGGCAGGTCGACGCCAAGGAAGCGGTCAGGCGGATCGGCGACAAAATATCCCTGGTCGGCAACGTCAACAACCCCCAGGCTCTACTCCAGGGCGCCCCGGAAGAGGTTTATGGCCAGGCGCGTTACGCCATCGAGGCCGGCGTGAACATCATCGGCCCCGAGTGCGCCATCGCGCTGCCCACGCCGCTCGAAAACCTCAAGGCCATCGTCGCCGCCGTTCGGGACGGGTATTGACCCGGCCTGGAACTTAAGCGCCCTGAGGAGAAAGCATGAACCAGCGCTTCAGCATCAACGGCGCGCCCAAGGAGGCCGATTTCGCGGTCAAGATAGGCGGCGCCCAACACCCGCCAATCAGGGGAGCGTCTTAGAGCCAAGTGAGGCCCTCTCAGCCACGAACCACCGCCTTTGGCCAGCCCCTCGGGCGGAACACGGCCGGCCGCCGGACCAGCAAAGAAGGGCGTCAAGCTGGCTCAGGAGATCTTTTACCTGGCACGACGTCTTGATCCGGCCATTTTCAACGATGATCACCTTGTCTGCCAGACAAGCGATTTCGTCCACGTCATGGCTGACATAGAGGATCGGAATCGAAAGCTCGCCGGTGAGCCGGGCGATGAAAGGCAAGACCTCGGCTTTGCGCGGCTCGTCCAGGGAAGCCAGTGGTTCGTCCATGAGCAAGAGACGGGGGCTGGTGAGCAAGGCCCGGCCGATGGCCACGCGTTGCTTCTCCCCGCCGGAGAGCCTGACCGGCCGCGCCTCCAAAAGATGGCCGATACCGAGCAGGTCCACCACTTGAGATAGGCTCAAGTAGCGCTGGGCCGGGGAGACGAGCTTCATCCCATAGGTCAGGTTGCCCCGCACGCTGAGGTGAGGGAAAAGCCGCCCATCCTGAAACACGTATCCGATCCGCCGCTTCTCGGGCGGCACGTTCACGCCGCTGACCGAATCAAACATGACATGATCGTTCACCACAATGCGGCCCGCTTCGGGGCGGAGGAGACCGGCCACCATGTTCACCACAGAGGTCTTCCCCGCGCCGGAGCGGCCGAACAGGGCCGTCACTCCAACCCCTTGGCTGACAAAAGAGGCCTCGATGGCGAACCGGCCCAGTCGCTTTCTGACCGTGACCTCAAGCATTCCTCAACCGTAGATTCGCGCGGCCACCCGCCGGGAGACGAGCTCCGAGGCAACCAGGGCCCCCAAGGCGATGGCCACGGCCATGAGACACAGCCGCAGGGCGCCCATCTCCCCGCCCGGCACCTGATTCAAGGTGTACAAGGCCAAAGGAAGTGTCCGGGTCTCGCCGGGGATGTTGGAGACAAAGGTGATGGTCGCCCCAAACTCGCCGAGGCTTCGGGCAAAGGCCAGGATGACCCCTGTCAGGAGCCCGGGCGTCACCAGGGGCACGGTCACGGTGAAGAAAACCCGCATCGGCTTAGCCCCCAGGGTCCGGGCGGCCGCTTCCAGGCGACGGTCCACGGCCTCAATGGAAAGGCGGATGGCGCGGACCAACAAAGGAAAGGCCATCACGCCGGCGGCCACGGCCGCGCCCTTCCAATTGAAGACCAGGGTGAGGCCCAAGACCTCGTGGAGCCACGCGCCGATCGGTCCCCCGCGCCCCAAAAGCACCAGCAGCAAGTAGCCGGTCACCACCGGAGGCAACACCAGAGGCAAATGGACCAGGCCGTCAAGGACCATCTTGCCCGGAAACGCCCGCCGAGCCAGCACCCAGGCCACGAGGACGCCCCACGGCAGACTGCCCACGACGGCCCAACCAGAGACCCAAAGGCTCAAACGCAGGGCCTCACTCTCCGCGGGGCTCAAGGCCAGAAAGCTCATCACCCTTACCTGAAACCGTACTTGCTGAACACGGCCCTGGCCTCTGGCCCTTGGAGGAACTCCATAAAACTCCGGGCCCCTGGGCTGTCGTGACCGACGATGAGCGCCGCGGGGTAGACTATGGGGGGATGAGAGTCTTCCGGAAACATCCCCACGACCCTGACCTTCTTGGAAACGACGGCGTCTGTGGCATAGACCACGCCCAAGGGGGTCTCACCGCGCTCGACCAGGGCGAGGGCCGCGCGCACGGTGGCCGCGGGGGCGGTTTTCGCCTGGCAATCAGCCCAGACGCCCAGCTTTTCAAGAGCCGCCTTGGCGTAAATCCCGGCCGGGACGTGAGACGGGTCGCCCATGGCCAAGCGTCCCTCTCCGAGCCATTTCTTGAGGGGGAATCCAGGCAGAACGTCGCCCTGGATATTGCTTCGGGCTGGGGCGATGAGCACCAGCCGGTTCTGGAACAGATTCACCCGACTGGATGTTTGGATGAGGCCTCTCTCTGCCAGATAATCCATCCATCTCACGTTGGCCGAGATGAATACATTCGCCGGAGCCCCGTGGGCGATCTGCTTGGCCAAGGTGGAGGACGAGGCGAACGAGGGCACGGCCCTGACCTGGCTTTGAGCGGTGAATATCTGGCACGCTTCAGCGACGGCGTTGGTCGTGGAAGCGGCCGCGAAAACATAGACCACTTCCGGGTCCGCCGCCCAAACCGGGAGGGTCACGCCCCAGACCAAAAGCGCGGCCACCAGCCAGCCCAGGCGCCTCATTATTCCGGTTGACACCTTTATCATAACCATCCCTCACTTTGCTCAAATCAAGTTTCCCTGAGGAGTCATCTATTGACTCGGCAAGACGTCGGTTTGAGAGTCTTCCTGGTCCAAGCATCGCGCCAGCCACGAAACAGCGGCCTCGATCATGGCCAGGCGATAATCCAAGGCCCGGCCCTCGGTCGGGCTGGTGCAGGCGCGGCGTCTGGTTTTCACCTCAATGGCTTTTCGCCGACAAATGGCCAGCTGGTCGATCAACAACCGGGCCTCGACTTCTGGACCGACAAGCCGGGCGAAATGCAGCTTGGCCAGGAAATCAAGCCGCAGCTCACGCATCCTCTTCACCGGGGCGCTGACCCAGGCGGCAAAAGCCTCGCTCCCGGCCGGGGTCAATCGAAAAACTTTTTTATCTGGCCTGGTGTCCTGCGAAATACGCTCATGACCGACCAGGCCGGCTTGTTCCAGTTTGGCCAGCAGGCCGTAAACCTGGCTCAAGCCGAGTCCCCACACCGGGCCCAGATTGGTCCGGAGATACTGATACAGATCATAGCCGTGGGCCGGCCCCTGGGCCAGTACGGCCAACACGGGGTAATGGACCGGGTTGAGAGAAGCGTCGGTCTGGCTTATATTCACTGCTTGACTATTCATATTTTGAATAATGCCCAAAACCCGGGCGGCGTGTCAAGCTGAATTCAAAAGGCTTCTTGAAAAAGACCCGAGCTTGATTCTCGTCTTCCGCCTGGTCAAGAAGGATCAACCGCCCGCCATCGCCTCGGGCCGTCGGCGCGAAAGAACAAAACGTCAAAGCAGGCTAGTTGTCCTTGACAGGTCTCAACCGCTTAACTATTCTGCTCTTCTCAGCTTCCAGCGCCAAGCTTAATCTCTTGTGCGACTGACTCCAAGAAAGTTAGGAAGGCCAGGAGGTTCAAATGATTCTCGAGCCCGAATTGTTCAGAGACATTGACCCCGGAGAGCGGGTCCTCATGGGGCCGGGGCCGAGCGACGTTCCGCCCCGCGTTCTTCAGGCCATGTCCGCGCCGTGCATCGGCCATCTGGACCCTTACTTTCTTTTTGTGATGGATGAGACCCAGCGCCTGCTCAGGTTTCTTTTTCAAACCGACAACGCCCTGACCATCCCCGTGTCCGGCACGGGCAGCGCCGGCATGGAGACCTGCTTCGTCAACCTGGTGGAGCCGGGCGACGGGGTGGCGGTGTGCGTCAACGGCGTCTTCGGCACGCGCATGTGCGACATCGTCGGCCGGCTCGGCGGCCGGCTCATCCGCGTGGACGGCCCGTGGGGCCGGGCCGTGGACCCCGAGGCGGTGCGCCGGGCCGTCAAGGGAGCCTCGGTTAAGGTCCTGGCCGTGGTCCACGCCGAAACCTCCACCGGCGTCTGCCAGCCCTTGGCGGATCTCAAGCAGATCGCCGTTGAGGCCGAGGCCCTTCTCCTGGTGGACATGGTCACCTCCCTGGGCGGCATGGACGTGGCCTTGGACGAGACGGGCGTCGACGCCGCCTATTCCGGGACCCAGAAATGCCTCTCCTGTCCGCCCGGCCTGGCGCCGATCTCCTTCAGCCCGATGGCCCTGGAGGCTCTCAAGAGCCGCCGAAGCCCGGTGACGAGCTGGTACCTGGACATGGGTCTGATCGGCAGCTACTGGGGCGCGGAGAGGAAATACCACCACACCGCGCCGGTGAACATGATCTTCGCCCTGCGCGAGTCCCTGCGCCTCATCGCCGAAGAGGGCCTGGAGGCCCGCTTCGCCAGGCACGACCTCAACCACCGGGCCTTGGTGGCCGGGCTGGAGGCCATGGGCCTCAAGATGCTCGTGCCCGCGGCGGAGCGCCTGCCCATGCTCAACGCCGTGTGCATCCCCCAGGGCGCCGACGACCTCAAGACCCGCGCCGCTCTGCTCCAGGACTTTGGCCTCGAGATCGGCGGCGGGCTGGGCGTCCTGGCCGGAAAAATATGGCGGGTCGGCTTGATGGGCCATTCTTCACGGCCCCAAAACGTCTTCCTCTTTCTCTCGGCCTTGGAGACGGTGCTCAAGAGTCAAGGGGTCAAGGTTTCGACCCAGGGCTTGGCGGCGGCGGCGGCGATTTACGCTGAATCATGATCAGCTAATTAGCCACCATTCAAGTAGTATTTTGGTTTGGTTGTTCGAACGAATTTGAGGGTGAGGGTCAC
>CAYXRH010000295.1:0-5501 GCA_964466355.1 uncultured Thermodesulfobacteriota bacterium | reverse complement strand
GAGGGCGTGGCCCATGTGCAGGGCCCCGGTGACGTTGGGTGGGGGGATGACGATGCAGTACGGCGCCTTGGCGCTGGCCGGGTCGGCCCGGAAGCAGCCGGCCGCCTCCCAGCGGTTGTAGATGCGTTCTTCGACAGTGGAGGGGTCGTAGGCTTTGGGCAAGTCTTTGGGCATTTTTGCGCTCCGATGAAAAAAGAGAGGGGGCTCCACCCCTCTCCGAACTTGATTCCTCAGTGAGGAGGGGTCAGTCCAAATTATCCTCCAGCTCCTTGCGCAGCGCGGCGATCTCCCGAGTCAAGACCTCTTCGGTCACCCGGGGTATCACCTCCCGGGCCACGCGCTCAAAAACCTCTTCAGCCACCTTGACCAGGGCTGTTTCCACCTCTATCTGGTCTATGGCCTGGGCCGGGAGCGGGGCGGCGGGCGGAGGCGTCTCCTCACTTGGAGCCGCGGCCAAGGGCTCTTCGCGGAGCGGCTCCTCAGCCGGCTCGACGGCGGCCTCGGCCAGGAGGACGTCCAGATCGCCCTGATCCATGGCGGCCGGTTCTTCCTCGGTTGGCGGCTCCTCGGCCGGCTCGGCCTCGGTTTCGGCCAGAAGGGCGTCCAGGTCGCCCTGATCCATGGCGGCCGGTTCTTCCTCGGTCGGCGGCTCCTCGGCCGGCTGGCCGGCGGCCTCGGCCAGGAGGGCGTCCAGGTCGCCCTGATCCACGGCGGTGGCCTCTTCCTCGGTCTGCAGATCCTCGGCCGGCTGGCCGGCGGCCTCGGCCAAAAGGGCATCCAGGTCGTCCTTGTTCAGAGTATCCGCCCCCTCTTGAGGCGGTCTCTCTTCGTCGGCCGGAGCCTCCTCAGAGCCGGTCACCTCTTTGAGCAGGGCGGCCAGTTCGTCCTCTTCATCGGCCGAAACCGTGGCTGGCTCTGTTCCGCTCTGGCCTTCCTCGCCCAGCAGTTCCTGGGCCATGTCGCCCTGGCCCTGGCTGAAAACGCGGTCGATGTCCGCCTCGACCTGGTCTTGACCCAAATTCTCCGGGGGGAGGCCTTCTTCGACGACGTCAGTCAGGTCGATAATTTCGTCCGAAGGCTGATTATGCGCCGCCAACAAACACTCCTCCACGCGCCCAAACGGGTATTTAACCTCATTACGCTACCATAGTGACACCACGGGGTCAAGGCGATTAACCTCCTCAGCGTTGTCAGCGAATCTCTGGTTTTGTGTTTTGGTTCAAGGCGGCCGGGCGCGGGTTTGCTTGGCTGGGGCTTTTTAGACCATTTTTCTCTTATGCTCAAAGGAAAGGAATCGCCCGCGAGGGTGACTTGTTCACTCCGCGGATGATTCCTTTCCCTGCTGGGCCATCATCTCCAGAATCCACTCCGCGGCCTCGCTCAGATCCATTTCAACCCAGCGGCGGATGGCTTTTGGGTCCTGCTCGCGCATGGCCTTGAGCATGCCCTCGTGCCTCTGGGCGATGTCGGGGTGCTTCCAATTGATGCGGTTGTCGAGGAGGATGTGCAGGTAAGGGCTGTAACGCTCCCACAGGGAATCTATGACCTCCTGGAGGATGGGGTTGTCGCACTCGCGGTAGATGGTGTTGTGAAACTCCCGGTTGGCTTTGAGGTAGGCCTCGATGTCGTCGGTCCGCTCCATCTCCTCAAACAGCTCCTCGAGGCGTCGGACCGTCTTCTGGCACCGGACCTTGGCCGCCTCGGCCGCGGCATAGCACTCCAGAACGAGCCTGACCTTGAGGATGTCCTTGACGTTTTTCAAGGACAGCTCATTGACGATTATGCGCCGGTTTTGAACGGTCACCAGGTTGCCGGCCTCGAGCTTGCGGATGGCCTCCCGAACGGGCATGATGCTCACTTCCAGCTGCTTGGCTACCGTCTCCAGGACGATCCTCTCCCCGGGTTTCAAGCGGCTGCTGACGATGGCCTGGAACAGCTCCTGGTAGACGGAGTCCTGGAGCGTCGCGGATCGAACCGGTTTCAATTTCATTTTTTCGGTCATGAATAGACTCTTTCCGTTTTTTCAGATGCCCAAATAGGCCTTTCTGACCGCGTCGTTGGTCATCAACTCTGCACTCGGTCCGTTGATGACGATCCGGCCGCGCTCCATCACGTAGCCGTAACTGGCGATTCTCAAGGCCAGCTCTGCGTTCTGCTCGACCAGAATGATACTCAGCCCGTCCCGGTTGAGCTGCCTGACTATCTGGCCGACCATGTTGACGATCATCGGCGCCAGACCGGCGCTCGGCTCGTCGAGCATCAGCATCCTCGGCCGACTCATCAGGGCCCGGCCGATAGCCAGCATCTGGCGCTCGCCGCCGAAAAGAGAGCCGGCCCGTTGCCCGGCCCGCTCACCCAGGACCGGGAAGTAGCCGTAGACCAACTCCAGGTCGGTTTTGACCCGGGGATCCTTGGGGCGGGAGAAAGCGCCCATGAGCATGTTCTCCAAGACGGTCATGTCCCTGAAGGCCCGGCCCTCCTGGGGGACTTGGGCGATGCCCAGGTTCAGGATGGCCGGCGGCGACATTTTAGTCAGAGAGCGCCCCTTAAAGACTATCTCACCACTGGAGGGGCTTTTAAGGCCGGAGATGCTCCTCAGGGTGGTCGTCTTGCCGGCGCCGTTGCCGCCGATCAGGCAGGCGACGCCGCCTTTGGCCAGGGTCAGGGAGACGCCCCTGAGCACCCGGGTTCCGCCGAAATCGACTTTCAGGTCTTTGACCTCAAGCAGCATCGTTCCCGTTGCCATTCTCGAATCCGAGGTAGGCGGCGATGACCTCCTCGTTTTGGGAAACCTGCTCTGGCGTCCCTTCGGCAAGTTTCTGTCCGAAGTTGAGGACGATGATGCGGTCGCAGATGTTCATGATGACCTTCATGTCGTGCTCGACCAGCATGACCGTCACCCCGTCATCCCGGATGGCCCGGATGCGCTCCATGATGGCCGCCATTTCGGTGGCGCTCATACCGGCCGCCGGCTCGTCCAAAAGGAGCAGCTTTGGCCGGGCGGCCGAAGCGGCGCCCTCGGGTGTAAACTTGTTATCCGCCTCGGCCTGGACAATCCGCCGTCTTTCCTTCGCGGCCCAAAGAGAAGACCCCCCTTTGGCGGCCTCTCCTCAAGGGCAGGAGCACCCGCCGTCAATGACCATCTGCTGGCCGGTGATGTAGTCCGCGTCCTCGCTGGCCAGGTAGATCACGGCCGGAACAATGTCGTCGGTCACGCCGATCCGGCCCCAGGGCGTCTGGTCGAGCATGGCCTTGAGGTAGTCTGGATCGGCCAAGAGGTGCTCGTTCATGGGGCTGCGGATGTTGCCCGGAGCGATGCAGTTGACGTTGATCTTGTGCGGCGCCAGCTCCAAGGCCAGGGCCTGGGTGAAGGCCTTGATCGCCGCCTTGGAGGCGCAGTAGATCGTGGCCGTGGGAACGCCGATCGTTCCCCCGGCGATGGAGGACAAGCTGACGATCTTGCCTCCGCGGCCTTGCTTTTTCATCTGGGCCGCGGCCGCCTTGGTCATGAAGATTAGGCTCTTGACGTTGACGTCCATGGTCCGCTGATAAAAAGCCTCGTCCACTTCGCTCAAGGGGGCCAGTTCGAAAACGCCGGCCGAGTTGAGCAGCACGTCCACCCCGCCGAACCGGCGCACCGCCGTGTCGATGACCTCGTCGATGGCGGCCAGATGGCGCAGGTCGGCTTTCACCCCCACCCCTTCTCCGCCGGCGTCCTTGACCTCTTTCTCCACCCCGGCCAGCCGGGCCTCGTCCCGGCCCACGGCCACGATCCTGGCCCCCTCCCTGGCCAACCCGATTGCGCACGCCCGGCCGATGCCCGACGAACCCCCGGTGACCACCGCCACCTTGCCCGCAAGCTTCATCGTTCCTCCTTTCTCGCCTCGTTGTCTCAAGCGCTCTGGGCGGCCAACTCGCGCCGCCGCTTCTTGGTGGCCTTCTCGTCGATCTGTCCGCCTTCATCGATCATCACGCCGTAGACCGCGGCGGCCGGGAGCTCGAGGCCGTGGTTTTGGGCCAGGCGGACCACGGCCTTGTTCAGAAAATCGATCCCGGCCTCCTCTCCCCGAGCCAGATCCATCTCCAGGAGGTGTTGTTGCTTATGGACCATTTGTTGATCACGTCAACGTCCATCAAAGACGCGCTTGACCTCAGCCACCGCCGCCTCGACCTCCACCTCAGCCCCCATATCCTTGAGGGCCATGGCGAAGCTGAAGACGGCGTAAAGGATCTTGTGGTATCGGGCCGCCTCGCCCATGGTGCCGATGCGGACGTAGTTTCGGCCGATCTGCTCTTGATAGACCGCCCAGGACATCATGTTCCCGTCGCCCAGGACCACGCCGTAGGTCTCGAACATGCGCCGCCTGAAGCCGTAGTCCTGGATGTCGCCTGGCAGAAAGACGGCCGTGACGGCGTTGTCGGCGAAGCGGTCGTCAGCGCACATGTACTCCAGCCCCATGGCCTTGATGGCCGCCCTGACGGCCCGGCCGGCGAGGCGGTGGCGTTGGATGAAGTTGTCAAACCCTTCCTCCCAGACCTGCTTCAAGGAGGCCCAGACGCCCTGCAGGATGACGTAGGACGGCGAGGCCGGATGCGGGGTGTCCTTTAGCTCAAAGGAGTACCTGTTGGCCCTGACCTCCCAGTTCCTGGCCTCGGTGCGGGCCATGTCCAGGTAGCCCTGGCAGGCCCGGAGGTTCATGTAAAAGCCGGGGATGCTCGCCCGGGCCCTGATGACCTCCCAGGCCCTGGGGCTGACGGCGACAAAGGTGTCGCCCTGGGGCGCGCCGAGGCACTTCTGGCCGTTGGTGACGCACAGGTCGATGCCCCACTCGTCCACCTTCAGCTCCTCGCTGCCAAAGGACGACACGGCGTCCACGACAAAGAGAAGGCCCCGCTCTCTGGCCAGGCGCCCGACCTCCTTGACTGGGTTGGCCACGCCGGTGCTGGTCTCGCTGTGGACCAGGCCGAGGCCCTTGATGCGGTGGTCCTTGTCCAGGACCTCGGCCAGGGCCGCCGGGTCCACGGGCCGGCCGAGGGGGAAATCGACCACCACCGGCTCGGCCTTGACCACTTCGGCCATGACGCGCATGATCTCGCCGAACATGCCGTTGCGGGGGATGAGAAACTTGTCGCCCGGCTCCAGAATGGAGTTGAGGCACGCCTCCACGCCGGCGGTGCCGGTGCCGAAGACGATGACGATGTCATGCTCGGTCTGCAAGGCCTTCTGGAGCAGGCTCAAGGCCTCCTCCTCCAGTTGCCAAAAAGGGGGGTAATAGATGGGGATGACCCGCCGCCCCATCGTCTCCTTGCAGGCCGGGGTGAGCTCGGTCTGACCGCAGCTCATGTTGAAGAATTCTTGCATCATGATCGCCCTCTCTTGGTTTCGAGCTTTTTATAAATCAACGCCTCGCCGCGGCTTATCGGCCCAGTAAGTGGCAGGCCGCGGCGTGGCCTGTCTCGATCTCTCTCAGCTCAGGGACCTCGATCCGGCAGACGTCCAG
>CAYXRH010000294.1:266-5538 GCA_964466355.1 uncultured Thermodesulfobacteriota bacterium | reverse complement strand
ACTCCAAGGAAGCGACGGCCGGTCTTTTGATCTTTTGCGTCTTGATCCTGGCGGCGTACATCCTGCACCACCGACGCCGCAAGGCCAATTAGCCATCATTCAAGTAATCTTTTGGTTTGGCTGTTCGAATGAATTCCAGGGATGACTCGTGGCGATGAACTGACCGCGGCTCTCACTTCGGCTCAACGTGAATCGTCACCTCCGCCACGGCCGGCTCGCCAGCCTTGATCACCGCCTCCACCGCCTCCTCCAGGGCGTGGGCCTCGCGAAGGGTCAGCCCGCCATCGACCTCGATTTGGCAGTCCATGAGCAGCCGCGGTCCGGAGCGGCGAACCTTGACCCGGCTGACGGCCAGCACCCCTGGCACGTGCTGGGCCATCTCGGCCAGACGCGCCACTTCCCCGGCCGAAAGAGCGGTGTCCACCATCTCTGAAACGGCCTGGCGGGTGATGTCAAAGGCCACTTTCAAAATCAGCCCCGCGACCACCAAAGCGGCCACCGCGTCGAGAAAGGCCAGCTCGGGCCGGATGAGGGCCAAGCCCAAACCGACGAGCACGGCCAGGGAGGAGAGCGAGTCAGAGCGGTGATGCCAGGCGTTGGCCACCAGGGCCTGACTGGCCATCTGACGGCCGACCCTGAGAGTGTAAAAAAAGAGCCACTCCTTGATCACCACCGAGATGAAGGCCACTCCGGCGGCGGCAGCGCTGGGTATGACGAAACGGCCGAGGGCCAGGTTCACCCCGGCCTTGTAGGCCAAGACCGCCCCGGTGGCGGCCAGGGTCAGCCCCACGCCGAGGCTGGCCAAGGTCTCCATCCGACCGTGGCCAAAGGGGTGCTCCAAGTCGGCCTCGGCGCGGCCGAATTTGAGCCCCAGCCAGGCGACGACGTCGGTGACTAAATCGGAAAAGGAATGGACCCCGTCGGCGACGAGGGCCTGACTGCGGGTCGAGAGACCGACGATGATCTTCAAGATGGCCAGAAACAGGTTGATCGCCGCCCCGATGATCAGAACGCGGCGGGCGTATGGGATGGCCGTGGCTGAATCAAGGTATGGCATGGCCGCCTAGCGGCAGATTTCGGCCGGCCCTCAAATGGCCCCGATCAGACGGGCGATCACCAGCCGCTGCACCTCGCTCGTGCCCTCACCGATCTCCAACAGCTTCTGATCCCGGTAAAACCGCTCCACGTCGTACTCCTTCATCAGCCCGTAGGCTCCGTGGAGTTGAACGGCGTGGTTGGCGGCGCGGTACATCACCTCGGAGCAGTAAAGCTTGGCCATGGCCGCCATCTTGCTGATGGGCTGGCCGTTGTCCTTGAGCCAGCAGGCCTTGTAGAGCAAAAGCCTGGCGCACTCGATCTCGGTGGCCATGTCGGCCAGCTTGAAGGCGTTGACCTGGAAGGTCGAGATCGGCCGGCCGAACTGCTCCCGCTCCTTGGCGTACTTGAGAGCCATCTCGTAGCAGCCCTGGGCCCCGCCGAGGCCCATGGCCCCGATGGAGAGCCGCCCGGCGTCCAACGTTTCGAGCATCTGGTGAAAGCCAGCGCCGCGGTGGCCGAGGAGGTTCTTTTTGGGCACGCGGCAGTCTTCAAAATAGAGCTCCGAGGTGTTGGAGGCCCGCCACATCAACTTGCCGTGCATCTCTCGGGCTTCAAATCCGGGCGTGCCGTGTTCGACCAAAAGGCAGGACAGCTCCCTCTTGCCGTCTTGCCTCTGGCCGGTCTGAGCCATGATGGTCACGCCGAGGGAGATGTCGGTGGAGGCGTTGGTGATGAAAATTTTGGACCCGTTGACGACCCATTCAGGACCGTCTTCGTAGGCCGTGGTGCCCGTGTTTCCGGCGTCGGAGCCGGCGTTCGGCTCGGTGAGGCCGAATCCCCACAGCGCCTCGCCGGAACAGAGCTTCGGCAGGTACTTGCGCTTCTGCTCCTCATCGCCGAAGTAGAAAAGGGGCCCGATGCCCAGTGAATTCCCCGCCGCCACCGTGGCGGCGTGGGAGCCGTCCACCCGGGCGATCTCCTCGGTGGCGATGATGTAGGACAAATAGTCCATGCCCTGGCCGCCGTATTCCTCGGAGACGATCATCCCAAAGAGGCCCAATTCGCCCATGGCCCTCATGGTCTCGTAGGAAAACTCCTCTCTCTCGTCCAGGTCCCGGGCCACGGGCTTGATCTCTTTCTCGGCGAAATCACGAACTGATTTGCGCAGGATCTCCTGTTCGGTGGTCAAGGTGAAATCCATGGACAAACCTCTTCAGGTGATGATGATAAGTGACGTCTAATAGATAGGCTTTCCCAAGGCCAGGTGTCAACATGTAACCCCAAACCTTGACAAGGCCCCGGGCAGTGATTATCACAACGTGACGCGACTAAAAAGCCCCGGCTCCAACGGCTCA
The DNA here is from genome assembly GCA_964466355.1 of uncultured Thermodesulfobacteriota bacterium. Taxonomy (GTDB): domain Bacteria; phylum Desulfobacterota; class Desulfarculia; genus CAYXRH01. Next base: position 3,145 of record CAYXRH010000294.1, on the reverse strand, counting down.
AAACTTTGATCAAACGCCTGCGGGGTTGGGGGTCAAGCGTCGGCTGAATTTGCGGCTCAATGACGCCTAACCAACGGAGGAGAAAAGGAATGAAGGTCAGACCGCTTCACGACAGAGTCTTGGTCAAGCGCCTCGAAGAGGAAGACATATCCCCTGGCGGCATCATTATTCCGGACACGGCCAAAGAGAAGCCTCAAAAAGGCCTGGTGTTGGCCGTGGGCGACGGGAAGATTTTGGAAAACGGAACCAAGGTGGCCATGTCGGTCAAACCCAAGGACAAGATCCTCTTCGGTAAATACGCGGGCACCGAGATCAAGGTCGAAGGCGAGGAGCGCCTCATCCTCAAGGAAGACGACATTCTCGGCATCATCGACTGAACCGCCGACTTTGGTCGCGCGGCCTTTCGAGGAGCTGTGCACGGTCTTAAGTCCAACTCAAGGCCATCAGTCGAGGCCATAAAAAATCAGGGGCGGCTCAAGGCCGCCCCGCGTCTTAATTCATCCGTCAGCTCAGGCTTTATTCATTAAGCTCCGCTCCACGAGCCCCACGCTCGGCCGCGCACACGGCCGCGTGGAGGACGTCAGTCAAAAGAAACGATGATCTGATCAACCCGCACGTTTGACAAGACCCCGGTGTGGCCGACGAGCCAATAATAGACCCAGTGGGTTCCCTGGGCCAAGGAGCGGACGAACTCGGCCGAATACCGCCAGAAGATGCGCCAGGTCCAGCCCTGACCCGAGAATTGATCGTTGGTGGTGTAAACTTCGGTGCCGTCAGTCTCGACGGTGGACCACTCCAGGGGATAGAAGGCGCTCGATAACTGGCCGTTGGGGTCGCGCCGCGTCATGAGCAGGCCAAAAGCCTCGCACGGACCCCAATGCCACATTCTGGTCACCTCGGCCCCTGACCAATACTCCGCGGCGCCCCATTGAATGGGGCCGGGGACGGGGTCCCAATACCGATTGAGGGTCGCACCGAGCACCGGGGCCCCTTCGGCCGTCTGATCCGAGATCAGAATGGCGGTGCCCACGGCAAAATCAAAGAAGTAAGCCCCGTCGCTGCGTGGAAAGAGGGTCATGGTCTCCCGCACCGGGCCGAGGAGAACGATGGCGCCGCTGCTGTCCAGGCTGAAATAAAAGGACTTGGTCGGGGTGTAATCGCTCATGACCGTGAGGGTGGTTTCGCCTGAGGAGGGCACGGTCAGAGGCACGGTGAAGCCGCCGTTGATGATGGGGTACAAGGTCTCCTGGCCATACGTGGTCACCGAGACGGTGCCGTCAGGGGTGTGGTAGCAGTAAGGCAGAGGAATGTAATTAAGAGAGCATTTCAGGGTGATGTCTTGATCAGCCAGGGCCGGGGCCGACATCAGGCCCAAGATGAGAGCCACGATAATGAAAAGGTAAACTTTTTTGATTCTCATCGATCGTTTACCTCCTTTATTCAGTGCATTAACCTTTTGTGGGCCTATTGTCAAGTTTTTTTCTGGGCGGTTTTTCATATTTGGCGAGAGCGTCGGACCATGGCCTTGGCCTCAGCTCATGGCCGAAGCGACTAAAAAAACCGTCATCCTTGGGCCCAGGCCCACCTTCTTTTAAGAGGCGCTCCTGGCTCACCCTCGTTTCAGCCTCGAGGCCGCTGTCATCGCCGACCGAGGGGCTGGAGAGCTGGGGCGCCTCAGCGCGGCGAAGGATGAGGGCGCGGCCGTCCACTGAAGAAGCCACGGCGTAGTTCTTGAGGATGGCGTAGATGGTTTGAGGCTTATCGTTCAGGAGATGGCGTCCGTCGATGCTCTTGAGATCGACCTCGTCCCAGATTATAAACTCCGGCCTGGCGGCGCTTTCAAAAAAGGCGGCGTTGAGCTGGTCCAGCCAGGGCGTGTAAGCAATGTATGAAAGGCCAAGCAGCATCAAACAGGGGGCGGGGCGGTTGCTCCTCAACATTATGGTGTGGTAGCATTCGCGGCGACGTTGCGCGGCCTCAGCGAGGTCTAGATTCAAAAGATGCCCTTTGTGAGCAAAAAGTGGCGGCCCATGAGCGCCTCGGGGCGGCTGTGGCTGCCCCTAACCCTGACAGGGGCATCTCTGATCTTGGTCCTCTTCTGTCTTGGATCAATTCAACCGCGCTTCTCGGCCAAGATGCGGCTCGAGGGCGAGGCCATCGCCGCCCGGGCCAAAGTGGAGGTTTTTCTGGGGGAGGCGCCGGGGAGCGTGCCCTTGATGCAGATGCGCCTCGTCTGCGCTCCGCCTTCAAGCTGCGCCCGCTTGCGCCTCAGCCTGGCGGGCCGCGATTTAAATCCGCGCCAAATCGTGGATAAAAATTTAATAATGATCGCTGAAATACCCGCCTCTGGCCCGCGGCGCCTGACTTTAAGCAACCCGACCGACGAGGTGCTTTGGCTTCGAAGCCTTTGTCTAAAAAACTACGTCGCCGTGAACACCGGACCGCCGCGCTTCGCCGTCTTTCTGGCTCATCCCCGCGGCCCGACCCACGGCCGCCTGAGCGTGATTCTCCTGATCCTCTCCGCCCTGGCCGTCCAGACGCCGGCCCTGGGGGTGTGGTGGAACAAAAAGAGGCGAGGCTTTAAAGATTGGCGCGCCTGTCTTTTGCTCGCCCCGCCACTTTTTTCCATCGGGGCCTGGGCTGGATTGAGTCTGGCCGGGCTCAAGCTGGTCCTCACCTGGGACGCCTTGCTGATGGTCGCCTCGCTGGGTCCGGCGGCCGTGCTGCTTCAAGAATACTGGAGATTGCTGCTGGCCAAAACTTCGGCCGCCTTCACGAGCCTGGGCCACGAATTGACCTCGCCCGCCGGCCGCTTCAGCCTGATTGTGGGGCTCACGGCCCTGGTGGGCTTTGGGGCCGTGTATGTCTTTGACTTCAAC
>CAYXRH010000294.1:0-256 GCA_964466355.1 uncultured Thermodesulfobacteriota bacterium | reverse complement strand
CTGCCGGCCTATCTTATTCACGGCGACTTGTCGATGCACCAACTGATCGCCACCTTGGAAAAATATGACCGCGGCGCTGACAAGGCCTCCTTCAACCTCTTTGTTGAGACCAACTCCTGGGTGCCCAGGCACAACATCGGCGTGGCCGTGCTGGCCCTGCCCTTTTTCTTGATCGGCCACGGCTTGACCCTTGTCTTCGGCCTGCCGCCCGACGGCTTCTCCGCTTTGTATCAATACGCCGCCGCCCTCTCCGGCC
>CAYXRH010000293.1:0-5563 GCA_964466355.1 uncultured Thermodesulfobacteriota bacterium | reverse complement strand
TCGAACCAGTGGCGCTCAAGTATCCGGACCTGAAGATCGTCCTCGGCCACTGCGGTTTTCCGTGGGTTTGGGAGGCTTGGTCGTTGGTGGTCAGGCATCCCAACGTCTACGTGGACATTTCGGCCTACATTGCCCTTTACAACCATTTTCCATGGGACGCTTACATGAAGTTTAAGGCTGAGGATAAAGTCCTTTTCGCGACCGACTATCCTCTCTTCTCCTACCAGGATCACCTGGGCGCCTTGGACGGTGTGGACATCCCCGAGGAGTTCAAAACCAAGATCCGAGGTGAAAACGCCCGCAAACTCTTGAACCTCTGAGAGCCCCGGCCGCTGGACGGGGCTCGATCCTTCTCGGGCTTCCAGGGAGTGGAGCGCTCGTTCAGGCGGCCGCAATCATCGACATGAACTTATAGATTTCGAAAGTGGAAGATCGAGGAGGACAGGATGAACAAGTGGACGAGGTTGATTTGTTTGGTCTCTATCTGTCTGTGCCTGACGCCGTCAGGGGTATTGTCGGCCGAGACCCCGGTCAAGGGCGGAGTTCTCGTCTGGGGCCGGCCCAGCGAGGCGGTCAATCTGGATCCAGGTCAAAACAGCGACATGGGTTCCAACCAGTGCTCGGCCCAGATTTTTGACACCCTGGTCGCCTTCGCCTACGAGGAGCTGAAACTAGAGCCCGGCTTGGCCACTTCCTGGAAGGTGTCCGACGATGGCCTGACTTGGAGATTCAACCTTCGCCAGGGGGTCAAATTCCACAACGGCGAGTCCTTCACCGCCCTGGACGTGAAAAACACCATCGAACGGGTCATCCACGAAAATCATCCCTTTTACAAGTACGGTAAATGGAGTTCGGCCAGGGCTTATTTCGCGCCCGTCAAAGAGGTGAAGGTCGTCGATGATCACACCGTGGACATCGTGACCGAGAAACCATACGCTCCTTTGCCAAACAACCTGGCCATGCCCTTCTGCGGCATACTCTCGACCAAGGCCATGAGCGAATTCAAGGATCAGATATCCAACCATCCCATCGGCACCGGACCCTTCAAGATGGTCAAATGGGACAAGGGCGATCAGGTCATATTCGAGCGCAATGATGACTTTTGGGGGCCCAAGGCCCTGATGGACAAGCTGATCATCAAGGCCATCCCTGATCCTTCGTCCCGCTTGATGGCTCTTCAGTCGGGCACCATCGACATGGCGGACGATCTGGATCCTGAAGCCATTTTGAACATCGTCAAAAAAGATCCCAACCTCTACGTCTTGGAAAAGACCGGCTGCGGCATCGGCTATCTGAGTATCAACTGCGAAAAGCCCCACTTAAACAATCCCCTGGTCAGGCGGGCCATCTATCACGCCGTGGACAAAAAAACCTTGCTCCAGGCCATCTGGCAGGGCCTGGGCATGGTGGCCAAGAACCCCTATCCGCCCACGGCGGCCTGGTACTACGATGATGACATAAAGGACTACGAATACAATCCGGCCAAGGCCAAGGAGCTTCTCAAAGAAGCTGGACTGCCCGACGGGTTTGAGATGAACTTCTTTGTGATGCCCCTTTCGCGGCCCTACATGCCTGATCCGATCAAGACCGGCGAGCTGGTTCAGGCTTACCTGGCCGCGGTGGGCATCAAGGCCAAGATAGTGCGTTACGACTGGGGGACCTACCTCAAGAAATGCGCCGCCGGCGAACACGACATGTTCATCATCGGCTGGATGGGCGCCAACGGCGACCCCGACGCCTTCCTCTACACCCTTCTCTCGGGCGACATGATCAAGGTGGTCAACTGGGCCAGGTGGAACAACGCCGAGTACACCGAGTTGGTGACCAAGGCCAGGCAGCTCTTCGACCGGGCCGAGCGGGCGAAGCTCTACAAGCGGGCCATTGAGATCTTCCACGAGGACGCCCCCTGGGTGCCTCTGGCCCACAACAAGGTTCTGCGCTGCGTGAACAAAAAGGTCCACGACGTGCCCCTGTTCCCCGGACTGTTCGGCCGGATGGACAAGGTCTGGAAGGAAAAATAGAAGCGGCTTACCATTGAGCCCATGACCCGGCCAGGGATGAGGCTTGAGGCGCCTGGCCGGGCCGGCCCTGGGAGCGGTTTAAGCACAAGCGGGCCCGGCGGCGATTTGGCCCAAAGAGTCGCCTCGAACAGCGCCTCGGCGCACGGTTAGGCTGATGCTCACTTTCATTGCCCAGAGGCTGTCGCATCTGATCTTGATACTCTTTGGAGTGACGGTGGTCGTTTTCCTCATGCTCCGGGCCATCCCCGGCGATCCGGCTCAAATCATGGCCGGCATAGGGGTGTCCGAGGAGGATATCGAGAACCTACGGGCCCAAATGGGCTTGGATCGGTCCTACCCCGTGCAGTACGCCCTCTATCTGAAGAGGCTCGTCCGCGGCGACATGGGCGTCTCGTTTCGCTCTGGCACGGCGGTCAGCCGAGACATCTTCAACCGGCTGCCGGCCACCCTGGAGCTTTCCCTGGCGGCCTTGTTCATCGCCACCATGGCCGGCGTGGCCGCCGGGGCGATATCTTCGGTTCAACAACACTCCGTCTATGACTACGCTTCCATGTTCATGTCCTTGATCGGCGTGTCCATGCCCATATTCTGGCTGGGCTTGATGCTGATCTATTTTTTCAGCGTCAAGTTCCATCTGCTGCCCATGATGGGCCGCCTCAGCCCGGGGCTGGACGTGAAGCCGCTGACGGGCCTCTTGCTCATCGACACTCTGTTTCGGGGCGACTTCAAGCTGTTTTGGGACGCCTTCCTGCACCTGGCCCTGCCGGCGGTCACCCTGGCCACGGTGCCCATGGCCCTGGTGGCGAGGATCAGCCGCTCCTCCATGCTCGAGGTCCTCAACCGCGACTACGTCCGCACCGCCCGGGCCAAAGGCTTGCATGAGGTCGTGGTCATCCTGCGCCACGCTCTTCGAAACGCTCTTCTGCCCATCGTCACCGTTTTGGGCCTCAATCTTGGAATCTTGTTGGGCGGGGCGGTGCTGACCGAGACCATCTTCGCCTGGCCCGGCCTGGGGCGCTTCGTGGTTGACTCCCTCATGGCCCGGGATTATCCGGCCGTGCAAGGCTGCGTTGTGGTCTTCGCCTTTCTGATGGTCGTCATCAACTTGATCGTTGACATGACCTATTTCTATCTGGATCCGAGGATTCGAGTTAATGAATAAGTGGGAGTTGGTCCAGGATCTTTTGAAGAACAAAACCGCGACCCTGGGGCTGGGTCTCATCCTCCTGGTCCTGGTCACGGCCTTGATCGGGCCGGCTTTGGCCCCCTATGACCCCATCATCCCCGCGCCCTTGGACCGTCTTCAGGGCCCCAGCGCCAAACACCTGTTCGGCACCGACGCCCTGGGCCGGGACATCTTGAGCCGGGTCATCTTTGGAGCGCGCATTTCACTGATGATCGGGCTCATTTCGGTGAGCATATCCTCGGTGGGGGGCACCCTTTTGGGGCTCACGGCCGGCTACTTCGGCCGCTGGGTGGACAGCGTCATCATGCGCTCGATGGACATCATGCTCGCCTTTCCGGCCATTCTTTTGGCCATCTTCATCACCGCCATTCTGGAGCCGAATCTGAACAACACCATGATCGCCGTGGGCATCGTTTACATTCCCCGGTTCGCCCGGGTGGTCAGAAGCACGGTCCTGTCGCTCAAGGAGGAGCTTTTCGCCCAAGCCATCCGCCATCTGGGCGGCAGCCACGGGCGGGTCATATTCCTGCACATCCTGCCCAACGCCTTGCCGCCCATCATCGTCTTCGCCACCCTGGGCATGGGCATGGCCGTACTCCAGGCCGCCGGGCTGGGCTTCCTGGGCTTGGGCGCCCAGCCGCCTCAGCCGGAATGGGGGGCCATGCTCAGCGACGGGCGCAAGTTCATTCAACTGGCGCCCCACGTGGTCGCCTTTCCTGGCGGAGCCATTCTGGTTTTGGTGCTGGGCTTCAATCTGTTCGGCGATGGGCTGAGAGACGTGCTGGATCCCAGCTTGAGGTCTTTGTGACCGGACCGATTCTTGAGATCAAGGGTCTTAAGACCGAGTTTCAGACCCGCAAGGGCATCGTCCGGGCCGTGGACGGCGTGGACCTCGCTCTTCAAAAGGGTGAAACCTTGGGCGTGGTCGGTGAAAGCGGCTGCGGCAAGAGCGTCATGGCCTTATCCATCATGAGGCTCGTGCCCCGACCCCAGGGCCGCATCGTCGCCGGCCGCGTCTGGTTTCAAGGCCAGGATCTGATTCGGGTCTCGCCCAAGGAAATGCGGCGCATTCGAGGCAACGACATCTCCATGATCTTTCAGGAGCCCATGACCTCCTTGAATCCTGTTTTCAAGATCGGCTTCCAGATCGAGGAGGTCCTGCGCCTCCATCGAGGCCTCAAGGGCCGTCAGGCCCGAGAGGCGGCCTTGGACATGCTCGGGCTAGTCGGCATCCCCGAGCCCCAAGCCCGGATCAATGATTATCCCCACCAACTCAGCGGCGGCATGCGGCAGCGGGTGATGATCGCCATGGCCCTGAGCTGTCGGCCTCGAATCATGATCGCCGACGAACCAACCACGGCTCTGGATGTGACCATACAAGCTCAAATCCTGGAGTTGATGCAGAAGCTCAAAGAAGAAATCGGCATGTCGATCATTCTGATCACTCACGATCTGGCCGTGGTGGCCGAAACGGTCCAAAAGGTGGCGGTCATGTACACCGGGAAACTGGTCGAGTTGGCCGAAGTGGAAGAGCTGTTCGCGCATCCGCTTCACCCCTACACCCGCGGTTTGTTCGACTCAATGCCCACAGCCGGTCATGACCGCTCGACCCTGCGGCCAATTCCGGGCGTGGTGCCCAATCTTTTTGAACTTCCGCCTGGCTGCGCCTTCCAGAATCGATGCCCGCAAACGCAATCCCGCTGTCACGCCCAACCGCCTTTGTTATCAGAGCTGAGAGACAGACACTGGGTCCGCTGCTTCAACCCCCGAGAGGAATAGTGATGCTCGAACCGATCCTCCTCGGCCGCGAAGTGGTCAAGCACTACCTCCTCAAAAAAACGTGGCTTTCGCGGGGCGCAAAAGTGGTCAAGGCCGTGGACGGCGTCAGCCTGGAGGTGCGACCCGGAGAAATCTTGGGTCTGGTTGGGGAGAGCGGCTGCGGCAAGTCCACCTTGGGGCGGGTGCTGCTTCGTTTGGAGGAGCCGACCAGGGGGCGGGTCTTCTTTGAGGGAAAGGATCTGGGTGGTTTTGATAAAAGGAGCCTCTACGCCTTTCGCCGTCAAGCCCAGATCATTTACCAGGATCCTTATTCATCCCTCAACCCCAGAAAAAAGATCGGTGATTTGATCGAAGAGCCGCTGGTCATTCACCGCTTCCGCAACCGGAAGGAGCGCCGCGAGAGGGTGGCCTGGATCCTCGAGGTGGTGGGTCTGAGGCCGGAACAAGCCCAGCGGTATCCTCACGAGTTCAGCGGCGGGCAAAGGCAGAGGATCGCCATCGCCAGGGCCCTGGTCCTCCAACCCAAACTCATCGTCGCCGATGATAAAAGCATGCCGGATCAGGCAGCGGCGGCCAT
>CAYXRH010000292.1:0-5566 GCA_964466355.1 uncultured Thermodesulfobacteriota bacterium | reverse complement strand
CTCCCGGCTCTCGGCCCAGGTGCGGGCCGGAGAGTGGGGGCCGGTGGAGGTGGCCGTGGTCGAGGCCGTGGCCGTGACGGACAAAGGCGACCTGGTGCCGACCATGTCGGTGGGCAACACGCCGACCTACGTCAAGGAGGCCGAGAAGATAATCATCGAGATGTCAGGGCCTGATCTGTTGGACCTGGAGGGCATCCACGATATCTTCATCCCCGAGGATCCGCCCTATCGCATGCCCATCCCCATCTACCGGACTTCGGACAGGATCGGCAAGCCGTTCATCGACATGGACCCCCAGAAGGTGGTGGCCATCGTCTTCGCCGAAGAGCCGGATTCGTGTCCCATATTCCCGCCGCCGACCGAGGTCTCCATCCGCATCGCTGAGCAGATCCTCGATTTTGTGCGTTTTGAGATCAAAACAGGGCGTCTGCCCTCAAACCTGCCCTGGCAGTCAGGGGTCGGCGACATGGGCAACGCCGTGTTGAGCGGCTTCCTAAAAGACGATCATTTTCAAAACCTCGACCTCTACTCCGAGGTGCTTCAGGACGCGGTTTTGGACCTCATCGACATGGGCAAGATCAGGGCCGCCTCCGGCTCGGCAGTGACCCTCTCCCACAAGGCCAGGGAGCGCTTCATCAAGGAGCTTTATCGTTACAAGGAGAAGATCGTTCTCAGACCAGTGGAGATCTCCAATTCTCCGGAGGTGATCCGGCGCCTGGGCGTCCTGGCCGTGAACACGGCCTTGGAGATCGACATCTACGGCCACGTCAACTCGACCCACGTCTCGGGCTCGCACCTGATGAACGGCATCGGCGGCTCCGGCGATTTTGAGCGTAACGCCTTCATCTCCTTCATGGTCACCCCCTCGGTGGCCAAGGGCGGTCAAATCTCCCGAATCGTGCCCATGGTCACCCACGTGGACCACTCCGAGCACTCGGTGGACGTTATCGTCACCGAACACGGGCTGGTGGACACCCGGCCCCTGCCGCCGCGGCAGGTGGCCGAGCAGGTCATCAAGAAATGCGCTCATCCTGATTACCGGGATCTGCTGGGGGATTATTATGAGCGGGCCCTCAAGGAGCGCGGCGGCCACGAGCCCCACCTTTTGTCCGAGGCGTTTTCATTCCACACGCGGTTTTTAAACTCCGGGGACATGAGGTCGAGGGGAAAAGATTTTTCAATTCAAGCCGGGGCCGGGGCGATTCAAGGGCGTTTATGAAGTATAATCAATATCATTAAAGCAATCTGAGCCGCCTCGGGGAGGTGATTGATGAAGTGCCCCGACTGTCAGTCCGACAACCCGCCCCAAGCCAAATTCTGTAATCAATGCGGCCGCAAGCTGGAGGCCGCCTGCCCTAATTGCGGGCACACAAACCCGCCCCAAGCCAAGTTTTGCAATGAATGCGGCCACGGGCTGGAGGCGGCCCCGGATACCCCGGAACGGGCCTTGATCGGCGAAAGCGAGCGCAAGCACGTCACGGCCCTTTTCGCCGACATGTCTGGCTACACCGCCATGTCCGAAAAGCTGGATCCTGAAGAGGTCAAGGACATCACCAGCCAGCTCTTCGACGCCATCTCCAAGGTGGTGGCCAAGTATGACGGATTTATTGAAAAATACGTGGGCGACGCCGTCCTGGCCCTTTTTGGGGTGCCTCGGTCCCACGAGGATGATCCGGTCCGGGCCATCAAGGCCGCCCAAGAGATAGACCGCCTCGTCCAGAGATTGAGCCCCAATTGGGAGCCAAGGATCGGCCGGCCTCTGGTCATGCACAGCGGCGTCAACACCGGCTTGGTGGTCACCGGCGAGGTGAACCTGGAAAAGGGCACCCACGGCGTGGCCGGAGACGCCATCAACGTGGCCGCCCGCCTCAGCTCCCTGGCCCAGGCAGGGGAAATCATCGTCGGGCCAGACACCTTTCGCCAGGCCGAGGCCTTTTTCAGCTTTGAGAGTCTGACTCCGACCAAGGTCAAGGGCAAGGCCGAACCGATCCGGATCTACAAGGTCCTCTCGGCGCAGGAGCAGCCGGGCGCGGCCCGTCGCTTCAGCGGGCTGCGGGCTGAATTCGTCGGGCGCGAGGGTGAGCTGGACCAGCTCGAGGCGGCGGCCGAAGACCTCCGCCAGGGCCAAGGGGCCGTCGTCTCCATCTGCGGCGAGGCCGGCGTGGGCAAGACGAGGCTGGTCCAAGAAATCAAAAGCTCTTTGGATGGCCATGAGTTTCAGTGGCTGGAGGGGCAGGCCTACGCCTACGCTCAAAACACGCCTTATTTTCCCTTGATGGATCTTTTAAGTTCGGCTTTGACGATCGATGAACGAGACCTCCCCGAACAGGTCAAAGACAAGATCGAATCCGGCCTCAAGCCTTTGGTCGGCCCCAATGAAAACGTCATCCCCTACGTCGCCAGCCTTTACAACGTCTCTTATCCCGGGGTGGGCGAGGTGAGCCCTGAAATCTGGAAGGCCCGGCTTCGGGAGGCGGTGCAGGCCATTTTAGGGGCCTTGGCCCACAAAGGACCGACCATCGTCTGCCTGGAGGATCTTCACTGGGCTGATCCATCCACAATAGAGCTTCTTCGTTTCCTGGTCATGGAGTTCAGGCCCCCCGTGCTGTTTATTTGCGTCTATCGACCTCATTTCAGCCTTTTGGCCAGCCATCAGCTCTCTGGCCTCAGCGTCCCTTACCGCGAACTGAAGATCGAAAATCTTACCGCCCCACAAACCCAGGCCATGGTGGTCTCTCTGCTCAAGACAAAGACCATTCCGCCCGGCTTGCTTAACTTCATCCAGGAAAAGGTGGAGGGCAACCCCTTTTACGTGGAGGAAATGGTCAGCGCCTTGATCGAGTCCGGCGCCTTGGCCAGCGAGGACGAAGGCTGGCGGTTGACCAGAGAGATCAGCGAAGCCGACATGCCGGCTTCCATCCACGGCGTCATCACCGCCAGATTGGATCGTCTGGACCACGAGTCCAAAAGGATTCTCCAGGAAGCTTCGGTCATCGGCCGGGCCTTTCTCTACGACATCCTGCGCCGCTGCACGGATCTTCAGGCTTACCTCGATAAATGCCTCAGCGCCCTGGAGCGGCTGAGCCTGATTCAAACGCGCGCCATTCAACCGGAACTGGAGTACGTGTTCAAGCAGGCCCTCACTCAGGAGGTGGTTTACAACGGCCTTCTCAAAAAGGAGCGTCAGGCCATTCACGAGCGGATCGGACTGGTCATGGAGGAGCTGTTCAGTGATCGGTTGAATGAATTCTGCGAGACCCTGGCCTTTCATTTCCAGCGGGGTCGCTCCCTGGCCAAGGCGGTGGATTACCTGGTCAGGGCCGGCGAAAAAAGCGTGAACCGGTACGCCGTGGAGGAATCACACAACTATTTCAAGCAGGCCTTTGACCTCTTGAAGACCCAGGCTCACAGAAGTGACGCGGAAGACAATCTTTTGATCGAGGTCTTGGTCAGATGGTCTCTGGTTTTTTATTACCGCGGCGACTTCAAGACCTTGATCGATCTCCTGGCGGCCCACGAAGAGCTGGCCCAATCCCAGAAAGACAAAGCCCTGTTGGGCATGTACTGGGCCTGGTATGGCTTTGCCCTCTACTTCCGGTCCCAGCCGAGGCGGTCTTATGAATACTTGAAAAAGGGCTTGAAGCTCGGCGAAGAGCTGGCCGAGGAGCGGATCATCGGCTACGCCTGCTCCTGGCTGGCCTGGACCTGCGCTGATTTGGGCCTCTTTGACGAGGCCGTGGCCAGCGGAGAAAGGGCCTTGGGCATCGCCGCGGCCATGCCCGAGGATCAGTATCTGTACTTCAAGGCTGAGGCCGCGATTGGCTTTGCCTGCAGCTTGAAAGGCGAGCGTGAGCGGGCCGACCAAGCCGGGCGGCGGATCCTTGAATTTGGGCAAAGGCGGGGCAACGCCAGAAGCATGGCTCTCGGATACTGGATCATGGGCTTCAATCACTTCCAAGACGGTGATCTCGAGAAAAGCATGGAGTGCAACCGCCAGGCCCTGGAGGCGAGCGTTGATCCTTATTACAACACCTTTTCAGAGCTCATTCTGGGCATGGCCTGCGCCCTCGAGGGCCAGCTCAAGGAAGGCCAGGAAAGGCTCAAAAAGGTGGAGGCCTTTTCCGAGGCCTTTGGCTGTGAAGTGCTCCAGGTGCCGGCCACGGCCACCCTGGGCCTGTGCTTGATGGCCTTGGGCAGCATGAGCCAAGGCCTGGCCATGACGGAAAATGAACTGAGGGTCTTGGCCGAGGCCGGTCGAAAGCCGGTCTACGCCAGCTTTGAGTGCTCCCTGGGGCAGGTCTATCTGCAGGTGGTGGACAAGACAGCCCCCATCAGCCTCGGAAGCATGGTCAGAAACCTGGGCTTCATCCTCAAGCAGGTCCCTGGCGCGGACAAGAAGGCTGAAGCCCATTTCCAGAAGGCCGCGGAGACGGCCCGAGAGATCGGATCTTGGGGCCTCCTGGGTCGAGCCAGTCTTCTTTTGGGCTTGTTGCATCGCGCCAAGAACAGAAAGGAGCAGGCCCGCCAGCACCTTCAAGAAGCCATCGCCCTGCTCGGCCGGTGTCATTCCCGAGCCCATCTGGTTCAAGCCCAGGAGGCCTTGGCCGCCTTGGGTTAATCAGCCTCGCCCCTTCGCCGGTTCAAAGCCCGGCTTCGCCGCTCCGGCTCGGCCTCCGGAGGCTGATTGACAGTTGGCCTCCTGGCCCTTAAATTCATTGTCGTCAAAAGGAGGGCTTAAAGAATTTAAGACATGGCCTGCCGCGTCGAAAAGGACGGCCTCAGCTACGAGGGCCTGATCATCCGCCCGCCCAGCGAGGCCTATTCGATCATCCTCCAGGTCACCGTGGGCTGCTCCCACAACAAGTGCGCCTTTTGCGGGACCTACAAAGGCGTCCGCTTCCGCATCAAGGACGAGGAGACTATTCTTGATGACCTGGCCTTTGCGGCCAAGTACATGAGGCGCCAGGACCGGCTCTTCATCACCGACGGCGACGGGCTCATTTTGCCCCAGGCCAAGCTGACTTGGCTGTTGGGCCTGATTCAAGAGAATCTGCCTTGGGTGAAGCGCGTCGGCATCTACGCCAACGCCAAATCCATCAGAATGAAGAGCGACGACGAGCTGAGACGCCTCCGGGACCTGGGCCTGGGCCTGGTCTATCTCGGCGTTGAGACCGGGGACGACGAGATTCTTGAGGCCATGAACAAAGGGACCACGGCCCAGAACCTGATAACCCAGGGCCGGCGGGTGATGGAGGCGGGGCTGAAGCTCTCGGTCACGGTCCTCTTGGGCCTCGGCGGGCCGGAGAGGTCTTTGGCCCACGCCCGGGCCACCGGCCGGCTTCTGAGCGAGATGGACCCGGATTATGTCGGCGCCTTGACCCTCATGCTCATCCCGGGCACGCCCCTGGCTCGAGCCGCGGCCGCGGGGGAGTTTGAGCTGCCCGATCAGAGGGGCCTGCTCTTGGAGCTCAAGGAGATGATCGCGGCCACCGAGCTTTCCCGAGGCCTGTTCATGTCCAATCACGCCTCCAACTATCTGCCCCTCAAGGTCCGCTATCCTCAAGGC
>CAYXRH010000291.1:0-5571 GCA_964466355.1 uncultured Thermodesulfobacteriota bacterium | reverse complement strand
TGATGGCCCCCTCGTCGACCATCGGGCAGCGCTCCAGGCACAGGCCGCAGGCGGTGCAGCGCTGGGGGTCAATGTAAGCCGGCCGCTGAAGAAGCCTGACCTTCAGGCGGCCGCCTTTTCGGGTGACCTTCTTCATCTCGCTGCGGCGCAGGACCTCCACCTCCGGATGCTCCAGGGCCTCGATGAAACGCGGCTCGACCAGGCAACCGTTGCATTTCTGGCAGGACTCCAAGGCCTTGCAGGCCAGCAGCGCGGCGCGGCCGCCCAGAAAATCGTCCCGCTCGACGAGGATGGCCTTCACCCCCTCCTCGGCCAGGCTCAGGGCGGCGGTGGCGCCGCCGATGCCGCCGCCGAGGACGAGAACCGTTTTGTCTTGCAATGCCACCTTGTTCACCCCACTTCAATCCGCGGGTTCAAAGACCGCAGCGGTCCAAGAGGTCGACCAGGCTCTCGTCGTGGTCCGGCGTGGCCAGATGAGCCCCGGCGGCCAGGCCGGAGCCCTTGACCTCCTTGAACAAGCTCGCCGCCGCCGCCAGGTCCTCGGCCGTCTTGGCTTCCACCCCGGCGACGATCTTGGCCTCGGTCGAACCGATGTGGTCGATGAAATTTTTGAGCTGGTCCAGACCGCTCAAGGGCAGGGTGATGAAGAAGCCGGCCCCGGCTTGGATCTTCTTCTTGAACTTGATCACCTGGGGCGGCAGGGGATTGGCCCCCACGGCGACCACTCCGCCCAGGAAAAACCGGGCCGGCCCGTCGAGCTCGGCCTCGGAGAGGTCCCGGCCCTCGGCCAGCCGACCGGCCAGCTGGAGGGCCTGGACCGAATCCAGATCGTAGACCGGCTTGGCGTCGGGCTGGTCGCCCAGGGTGACGAAATCGCCGCTGACCAAGAGCACGTTCTCGACACCGGCCGCCTGGGCCGCCAGCAGGTCCGAGGTGAGGGCCAGGCGGTTGCGATCGCGGCAGGTGAGGGTCAAGATGACCTCGACGCCGTCTGATTTCAGGGCCTCGGCGGCGGTCAAGGGATTCAAGCGCGCCACCGCGCGCCGGTTGTCGGACAAAACCACGGCGTCGACGCGGCCTTTGAGCTGGCCGGCCACCTTCTTCAGGGCCGCCAGATCCCCGCCCCGGGGCGGGTCCAGCTCCACGGTGACGACGAACTTGTCGGCCGCAAGCGCTTCTTCGAACTTAGCCATCGGCTCGATACCTCCTCTGGTACGCCACATGGATCTGGCGCCCCGGCAGGCTGGAGCGGGCGTGGGCCCGGGGCGGAATAATGGACCGGATGTTGTCCACGCGGCCGGTCAGCTCCAAGCGTTCGTAGATGAGGCTCCAGGCGCAGGGGCGCTCCGGATCGGTCTCGCAGCGGCCGTCCGCGGTGCCGCCGCAGGGTCCGTTGAGGAGCCCCTTGGGGCACAGGGCCACCGGACAGATTCCGCCGGTCACGCTCAGCACGCAGTCGCGGCAGGAGCGGCACTTTTCGTCCCACACGCCGACGTCCTCGTTGACGCCGATGAAGGTCGTGTTCACGCCGGCCAGGACCGGCTGGTGGGAAAACTTCTCGGCCAGGAACTGGATGCCGGCGCCGCAGGCCAGGGAAAGAAGGGCGTCGTAGTTGGGCGCGACGGCGTTCAGCTCGTCCAGAAACTCCCGGTCGCACTGCCTCTCCAAGCAAGCCACGCCGAAGGTCTGCTCTCGATTGGCGATCTGGGCGGCGATGTCCAGCTCCGCAGCCAGAATCCCGGCCTCTTTCTCGCCGCCGGTCAAGCACACGGCCACGCAAGTGCCGCAGCCGACGACCAAGACCCGCCTGAAGTCCTTGACCGCTTCCACAATCTCGTCGAACGGTTTTCTCTCGGCCACAATCATGGCAGCAACTCTCCTATCTCCTCGAATGAAGGCACCGGCCGCTTCCGGCCGACCGGGTTTGGTCCCAACTCCAGGGCCCGCCGCGTCATCATCCCCACCGCCTCGGCCCACTTGGGAGCGTCGGAAGCGCCGATGTGGAACATCTCCAACCGCTCGGCCCCCAGGCCGATCTCATCCAAGAGCTTCTTGGCGTGCTCGACCCGCTCCCTGGCCCTCAGGTTCCCCTCCAGGAAATGGCAGTCGCCGATCTCGCAGCCGCTGACCATGACCATGTCGGCCCCGGCGGCGAAGGCTTCGAGGATGTAAAGCACGTCCACCCTCCCGGTGCACAAGAGCTTGACTATCCTCACGTTGGACGGATACTGCAGCCTCATCGAGCCGGCCATGTCCGCCGCGGTGTAGGTGCAGTAAGTGCAGATGAAAGCCACGATCAACGGTTCGTATCTGTCCGACATGGCCATCCCTTCTGGCTTCGCTTTGGCGTTTACTCCCTGAAGGCCACGGCCTTGCAGGCGATCTGCAGGTCGGTGTGGTGCTGGACCTGGATCAGCTTGCGCGGGCATTGGGAGGCGCAGATGCCGCAGCCGTGGCAGGCGGCCGGATCGATGTAGACGACGCCCTCCTCGTTCACCTGGGGCACGCCGTAGGGGCAGGAGCGGACGCAGGTCAGACAGGCCACGCAGCGCTCGCCGTCGACCACGGCCACCTCGCCGCCGACCATCATCTCCTCCTGGGCCAGGATGGTCGCCGCCCGGCCGGCCGCGGCCTTGGCCTGGGCGATGGACTCCTCCAGAAACTTGGGGCCGTGGGCCAGGCCGGCTAAAAAGAAGCCGGCGTTGACGAAATCGACCGGCCTCAACTTGAGGTGGGCCTCCATGAAGAACCCGTCGGCGTCAAAGGGGATCTTCAGGGCCAAGGCCAGGTCCTTGGCGTCGTCCCGGGGCCGCACCGCCGCCGAGAGAATCAGGCGGTCGGCCCGCAAGGCGATCCACTCCCCCAAAATCTGGTCAAAGACAATGACGGCCAGACCGGCCTCGGCGGCCGAGACCTGGGGCGGGGTGTCCTTGTCGAAGCGGATGAAGCGGACCCCCTTCTCCCGGGCCTCCTTGTAATAGATCTCCTTCAGGGAGAAGGTCCTGACGTCCCTGAAGAGGATCGTCACCTCCACCTCGGGGTCGAGCTCCTTGATTCGCAGGGCGTTGGCCACGGCGTTGGTGCAGCAGATGCGGCTGCAATAGGAGTGCTCCTCCTCTCGGGAGCCGACGCACTGGATCATGACCACGTCCTTGACCCCTTTGAGGGTCTCGGCGGCGTCCTCGGCGAAGAGGGCCTCGTGAAAGCTGAGCTGGGTCAACACCCGCTCGTCCTCGCCGCCGAGATATTCGCTCGGCTGGTACTCCTGAGCGCCGGTGGCGACGACGAGGGCGCCGTGCTTGATGGTGGTGATCTTGTCACCGCTTTTAAACTTGGTGGTGAACTGGCCGACCTGGCCCTGGGTCTCGACGATCTGGCTGTTCAGGTGGAGCTCGATGAGCCCGTTGTGGCGGACCTTGTCCTCCAGTTCGGCCATGAAGGCGGCCACGTCAAAGCCCTCGACGGTCCGCTTCAAGCGCCGGGCGATGCCGCCCAGCTCGTTTGTTTTTTCGATGAGGTAGGTGAAAAATCCCTGTTCGGCCAGATTCAAGGCCGCGCTGAGGCCGGCCGCGCCGCCGCCGATGACGACGGCCTTTTGGACCACCGGGGCCGGGAACTGCCTCAGGGGCTTGAGCAGGGCCGCCCGGGCCACGGACATGCGGACCAGGTCCTTGGATTTGGCCGTGGCCGCGGCCGGATCCTGGGCGTGGACCCAGGAGCACTGGTCGCGGATGTTGGCCATCTCGAAGAGGTAAGGGTTCAAGCCGGCCCGCCGCAGGGTCGTGCGGAACAGCGGCTCGTGGGTCCGCGGCGAGCAGGAGGCGACCACGACCCGGTTGAGGCCTTCGTCCTGGATGATCTGGGACATCTTCTCCTGGGAGTCGGTGGAGCAGGTGAAGAGGAACTCCTCGGCGTAGGTGACAAAGGGCAGGCCCTTGGCGTACTCGACCACGGCCGGCACGTCGACCACGCCGCCGATGTTTATGCCGCAGTGGCAGACGAAGACGCCGATCTTGGGCTCCTCGCCGTTGACGTCCCTCTCGGGTGGAAACTCCTCGGCCGTTATCTCGCTCCCCCTGGCCTCGGCCAGGAGGGCCCCGGCCTCGGCGGCGGCGCCGCTGGCCTGCATGACCGTGTCCGGGATGTCGCGCGGCGCCTGAAAGACACCGCAGGTGAAGACCCCTTCCCGGCTGGTGGCCAGGGGGTTGAGCTCCCGTCGCTGGGCGAAGCCGAAGCGGTCCGTGTCCAGGCCGAGGGTCTCGGCCAGCTCCCGGGCGGCCGGATGAGGCGACAGGCCGACCGAGAGAATGAGCAGATCAAAGGACTCGCTGACGAGCTGATCGCCTTCGTCGTAGTATTGGAGCTCCAGGTTCTTGGTCGCCGGGTCCTCGACGACCCGGGAGATCATGGAGCGGACGTAGCGCACGCCGTGCTCCTCCTTGGCCCGCTCGTAGTAGCGGTCAAAGCCCTTGCCCTGGGCCCGGACGTCCATGTAGAAGATGGTCGTCTCCAGACCCTGGGGCAGGTGCTCCTGGGCGATGATGGCCTGCTTGGTGGCGTACATGCAGCACACGTAGGAGCAGTAATCGCGGCCGATGGAGGCGTCGCGCGATCCGACGCACTGGATCCAGCCGATCCGCTTCGGCTCGGCGCCGTCCGAGGGCCGCTGGACGTGGCCGCCGAAGGGCCCCGAGGCCGAGAGGACGCGCTCGAACTCCAGACTGGTGAGCACGTTGGCGTAGCGGCCGTAGCCCAGCTCGGCCTTGAGCGTGGGGTCGAAAGGCCTGAAGCCGGGGGCGACGATGATCGACCCGACCGGCAGCTCAACGTCCTGGGGAGTCATGTCGTGGCGGATGGCCCCGGCCTGACAGACCTCCAGACACCGATAGCATTCGGAGCAGACGCCGCAGGCCAGACACCTCGCCGCCTCGGCCCGGGCCGCGGCTTCGTCAAAAGCGTGGACCACCTCCTCGAAGTTCTTGACCCTCGCCTTGGGGTCGGCGTGTCCGGGCAGGCGGCGGAGCTGCTTGGCCAGGCCGGTCTTGTCCACCGCGGCGACGGTGTACTCCTTCTGCCGGCCAGCGGTCAGGTTCTCGCCCTTGAGGAAGCGGTCGATGGACACGGCCGCCTCTTTGCCCATGGCCACGGCGTCGATGACCGAGGCTGGGCCGGTGACCACGTCCCCGCCGCCGAAGACCCAGGGGATGGAGGTCTGGAGGGTCAGCGCATCCACCAGAAGCCGGGAGCGGCGTCCGGTTTTGAGGTCTGTCTTGGGCTCCAAAAAGTCCAGATCCGGCTCCTGGCCGATGGCCGAGAGGACGCCGTCGACGTGGAGGGTGTACTCCGAGCCCTCGATGGGCCTCGGCCGGCGGCGGCCCGACTCGTCCTCCTCGCCCAGCTCCATGCGCAGGACCTCGACGCCGCTTACGCTGCCGTCTTCGGAGATGAACCGCTTCGGCGCGGCCAGGAACTCGATCTTGACCCCCTCTTCGAGGGCCTCCTCGATCTCCTCCTCGTAGGCCGGCATCTCAACCCGGGTGCGGCGGTAGAGGATGGTCACCTCCCTGCTCC
>CAYXRH010000290.1:0-5593 GCA_964466355.1 uncultured Thermodesulfobacteriota bacterium | reverse complement strand
CTCACCCTCAAATTCGTTCGAACAACCAAACCAAAATACTACTTGAATGATGGCTGATTGATATTAAGGGGCTCACGCTTTCAACCTGGTCCATCCCAGCCCCTTGAGAGCCAGGGAGGCGAAGAAGGCCGCCGCGGCGACGAGGATGATGCTCGCCCCGGAAGTGAGGTCCAGGGCGTAGGACAGCCACAGGCCGGCCAAGGTGAAGAAGGCGCTCAAGATGCAGGCCAGAACCATCATCCCCTTCAAGGAGCGGCAGTGGCCTTCGGCGACGTAGGGCGGGATGGTCACCAGGGCGATGACCAAGATCAGGCCGACGACCCTGATGAGCAGGACCACGGCTAAAGCGATGAGGACGACGAGGAGGACGTAGAACTTTCTGACGGCCACCCCCCGGGAGGCGGCGAACTCCTCGTCAAAGGACATGGCCAGGAAGAGATTGTAATGCCAACAGATGACCGCCAGCACCACCACGTCGAGGCCGGCCATGAGAAAGAGATCGCTCAGGGGCACGGCTAAAATCGAGCCGAAGAGGTAGCTCATCAGATCGACGTTGTAACCAGGGGTGAGGTCGAGGAGGATGACCCCGCTGGCCATGCCCACGGCCCACAGCACGCCGATGATGGTGTCGGCCCGGTGTTTGTTGGTCAGGCTGATCCAGGCCATCATCAGGGCCGCGGCGACGCTGAAGCCCACGGCGCCCCAGAGGGGGCTCAGGCCGAGAAAGAAGGCCAGGCCGATGCCGCCGTAGGCGGTGTGGGCGATGCCGCCGGAGATGAACACAATCCGGTTGACCACGATGAGCGAGCCGACGACGCCGCAGGCCACGCTGGCCAAGAGGCCGGCCACCACGGCGTGGCGCATGAACTCAAACTGGAGGGCCTCGATCACTTCTCCTCGCCGCGTTCGTGTTCGGCCAGGACGCGGTGGGGCAGGCCGTGGGCGATCAGCTCCACCGGGCAGTGGTAGGTTTGGAGGATCATGTCGGCCGTGATCTCGGGCGAGGGATGGTGGTAGAGGGTCTGGTTGAGGCAGGCGACCGACTTGACGTGGGCCGAGATGACGGTCAGGTCGTGGCTGACGAGGACGATGGTCAGATGCTGATTCAGTTTCTTGAGAAGCTCGAAGAGATGAGTCTGCCACTCCTGGTCCACGCTGGAGGTCGGCTCGTCCAGAAGGAGGATCTTGGGGTCGCCGACCAGGGAGCGGGCGATGAACACGCGCTGGCGCTGTCCGCCCGAGAGGCGGCTGATCAAGGTCTGGCGGCGCGGCCACATGCCCACCCGCTCCAAGGCCTCCCGGGCCCGGCTCTTGTCCAGGGAAGACCAGCTCCGGCGGCCGCCGGCCCCCAGTCGCCCCATCAAGACCACGTCCCAAACGGTGACCGGAAAAGCGGGGTTGCTGAGCACATCCTGGGGGACGTAGCCGATGACGCCGGCTTGGGCCTCGGGCGGCCGGCCCAAGAGACGGACCGTGCCCTGCTGGGGCTTCAGGAGGCCGGCCAGGATTTTTATGAGGGTGGTCTTGCCGCCGCCGTTGGGTCCCAGCAGGGCGACGAAGTCTCTGGCTTCGACGATGAAATTCACTCCGGCCAGGACCGTCTGGGAGCCGTAAGAGAAATAAAGGTCCTCGATTTCAATGACCGGCTGGGCCACCTTCAAACCCCGCGGCGGTTTGATGATTGAATAACTATAGGTTCCAGAAGCCCTCTTTTCAAGACGGGCCCGCGCCGCTCACCTGAGCTCCTTTCTGATGATGAGGGCCGCGCGGCGGAGGTTCTCGGCCCAGTTCTCGGCCAGGGGGTCGATGGGCACCACCCGGCCCCCGACGGCCTGGGCGATGATCTCGGCGCTCTTGGTCGAAAACTGAGGCTGGACGAAGACGACCTTGACCTTGAGTCGCCGGGCCTGCTCGATGAGGGCCTTGAGGTCCTTGGGGCTGGGGGCCTTGCCCTCGCTCTCCACCGGGACCTGCTTCAGGCCATAGGCGTCGGCGAAGTAACCCCAGGCCGGGTGAAAGACCAGCAGATGGTTGCGCTCGCCGAGCTTCTCGAAGGCCGCCTTCAGCTCGGAATCGAGGGCCTCGAGCTCGGCCTCGAAGGCCTTGAAGTTTTTTTCATAGAACGATCGGCGCTCGGGATCAGTCTCGGCCAGGGCCTCAAAGATGGTTTGGGCCTGGATCTTGACCAGGGGCGGTGAGAGCCAGATGTGAGGGTCCAAGGGGCCGTGGCGGCCCTCTTCAATTCGCGGCCCGAAGCCGTGGGCGGCCATGGCCACCCGCTCCACGCCGGCCTCGGTGTGGACGACCTTCATGTTTCTGCTGGCCGCGGCGATCTTGGGCAGCCAGACCTCTTCAAAGGGCACGCCTACGGCGAAGTATATCCTGGAGCGGCTCAGGGCGGCCATTTGGGCCGGCCTCGGCTCGTAGGTCGCCGGCGAGGCGCCGGGCCGGACCATGACCGCCACCTCGACCAGATCGCCGCCGACCTTTTGGACGAAATACTTCTGCGGAACGATGCTCACCGTGACGTTCAAGGCCGCCTTGGCCTCGACCGCGACCGATCCGGCGGCGAGGAGCACGGCCAGGATGGAACAGAAAGAGAGTTTGGCCAGTCTGGCTTTGTTCATCCCCGCCTCACTTCTTCGGTGGCCGTCGGTTGATGCCGCGCAATCGCGCCTTGTGCGGTATTTTTTAAGACAAGGAGAGAAAGGCGTCATTTGACGGGCTGTCTCAACCGCTTGATCCTCTCCAGGGCGAAGTCGTATTCGATCCAGGTGTCCAGATAGGATTCCAAAGCCTCCTTGTAATGCCTGATGGCCTTGTCCTTGTCCCCTGAGCCTTCGGCCCAGAAACCGAGGGCGACGTGGGCCGTGAGGAGGTTCTCCGGGCTCTCTCCAGCTGCCTCCCGGAGGGAGTCTTCGCTGCGCTTGCCCAGCAGGCAGTCGCTCAGGCAGCGATACCAAGGATCCCTGGTGCGGCGGCTGTAGTCCTCCAGACTGCCCCGGGCCTCCTCGGCGCGGCCTTGGTGGAGCAAAATCTCCGCGGCCAGCAAGCCGACCCCCAGCCGGCGGTCGTTTTCCCGCCCCGGCCGCTTCAAAAAGGCTTGGGCCTGCTTTGAGGCTTCGGGCCAGGCCTCGGCCATGGCGTTGTAGAAAGCCAGCGCCACCAAGACCTCCCCGTTTTGGTCGTCTAGCTGGCGGATCTGCTCCAGGATCTTTATTTTTTCATCGAGAGAGGGTGATTCATCCTCCAGCCGGGCCAAAAGAGCGGCCCGTTCGGTCCGGCGGTCTTGCCCCGCCTTTGAGGCCTCGGCCAGGGTTTGGGCGAAGGCCTCCACCTGGGTTTGATACTCGGACCACGCGGCCTGGCCGGCCAGATTTTCGAGGCGATGCTGTTGAACCTCGTCCAGGGCGGCCCGGGCGAGGAAGAAGGCCCAATCATCGGGCTCGGCGGCCAGAACCGCCCGGCGCAGCAGCTCCTCCGCTTCCACCCACTCACCCTTCTTGAGGCGGGAGGAGCCGACGATGTATTCCAGCCAACTCCGCTCCGCCGCGGTGTCCCAGCCTTCCAGGGCCGATTTTTCGTCCACCTGGCCGACCATGACCCGGGCCAGATAGCCCAGAAACTCGGCCGGGGACCGCCAGTTCAGGGCCAAAAGCTCTTTTAAGTGAGGGCTCTCATCCACACGCCCGCCGCGCCAGTCGATGACGACGAGCATCAGCTTGGCCAGAGAGTTTTCGTCGTCCATGGACACGGATTGGTCGAAGAGCCGCCTCGCTCCCTCGTGGTCTCTGGCCAAGAAATGCGTCATCCCACCGGCTAAAATCAGAGAGGGATCGAGGCTCTGTTTGAGCTCCTCGTCGGCCAGGGCCATGGCTTCGGCCCAGCGGCCCGAGGCGGCGGCGGCGGTGATTTTTTTGAGCTTGGCCTGGACGGCCAGATCGAGGACGCCGTTCCACTTGGCGTGGCCGGCCTTGAGATCCTCCAGAAAGGCCGCCGCCTTGTTGATGGGCAGGACCATGGCCAGGTTCCACAGGGGGGTGATGATGGGCACTATTCCTGGAGCCCGGTCCGTGGCCACGCCCGAGGCGATGCCGATGACCTTGCCGCGGAGGTCGATGATCGGGCCGCCGCTGTTGCCGCCGTAAAAGGAGGCGTCCACCTGGACCAGGTTCTCGAAGGAGCGGCGGACGTGGCCTCTGGTGACGCTGACGTTGACCATCGCTTCCTGGGTCCGGCTGCCCAGGGGAAAGCCGAGGGCGATGACCTGGGAGAGCTTGGGGATTTTCTGAGGCTCCAGCCCGGGGTCCAGGGGCAGGGGCTTGAGCCCTTTGGGCGCGCGGTCGATCTTGAGCACGGCGAAGTCGTCCTTGAGCGGCGAAGCGACCAGGCGAATGGTCTGCACCGGCGCCTTGGCCACCCCGGCGATGGTCAGGCGGCGCGGCCCTTCGGTGCTGAAGGCCGAGTCCAGGAAGTAGGCGTCGGCCAACTCGGGGCTGCCCATCAACCCGGCGGCGCGGTTGAAGGCCTTGGCCCCTTCGAACCACAGAAAGGTGCGGTAGCCGAAGCTCGGCCAGAGGTTCTGCTTTCTGAGCTGGCTGACGGCCATGACCAGGGTGGGGTCCTCCAGCCAGGGACAGGCCACGTGGCGGTTGGTCAGGAGGTAGCCCTCCTTGTCGGCCAGAAAGGCGGTCCCCTCGGCCCGGTTGCGGTAGACGACCTCCTCGTCGACCTTGAGCCAGTATTCCACGACCACGAAGGCGACCGAACGGGCGTACTTGTTGGCGTACTCTTCAAGGAGCGCGGCGTCGTCCTTCTGGGATTCCTGAAAATGAAGCCAGGCCGCCGCCCCGAGGACGATCAAGACCGCCACCAGCCCGGCGAGCATGACTTGCCTTCTCTTGAGCCGCTTGATCTCCTTGGTCGGGGTCTGGCGTCTGGCGAGATGCTCTTGGCGGGCCTCCTCGATCTGCTCGTCGGTCACCTTGGCCAGAACCTCGGCCACGTCGGCCATGTGGCGGGGCCGCAGGTCCGGATCCTCGGCCAGCATCGTCTTGAAAAGAACCCCCACCTCGGGGGGCAGGGGCAGTTCGTCCACCTTGGCCAAGAAATCGCAGCCTTCAAAATCGGCCGCCAGGATTTCGATAAAAATTTTGCCCAGGGACCAGATGTCACTCCTGAACTCCAGCGGCCGCTGATTGATGATGTCAGGGTGACACTCCAAAAGCCTCTTGAGCATGGGGCCGGGACGGTCCAGCTTGGGGTCGAAGAATCGGGAGAGCTTGTAATCGATTTTGACGTCCAGGCGGCCCTGGTCGTCCTTGGTGACCATGATGTCGCTCAGAATCAGATGGGGGATGATGTGGCCGTGTTGTTGAAGGAGATGGAGGGTCGAGGCGATCTTGGCGAAGAGGTCAAAGGCGACGCGGTAGTCGTTGAAGACCCCGGAGCTGACCAGGTCGCTCCAGTTCTCGGCCTCAACCCACTCGCTGACTCTGTACCACAGGCCGTCCGCGGAGCGCTTGATCTCCTGATGCCTGACGAATCCCTCGGGCGGAAGTTTTTTGAGCTCCTCCAGCTCCCGCTTCAGCCG
>CAYXRH010000289.1:0-5626 GCA_964466355.1 uncultured Thermodesulfobacteriota bacterium | reverse complement strand
CACCAAAGTGGTCAGATGAATGCCTGGCGTGGGGTCTTGAAGGCGATCGCCCTGGTTGCGCAAGGCCAAAAGGACCTTGCCTTCGGTGGCGGCCAAGGCCAGACGTTCGCTCTGGATCGGATCGACCTGGAGCGTGGCCACGGTGACCCGCTGGCGCTTGATTTTGTCCTGCTGGCCGCTGTTTTGGATCTTCTCGCCCACGGTCAGAACCAAAACGTCCTGAAGCACGGTCCGGGTGGCCGGATCATCGGTGAAGGGCCCCCGCGAGACCGTGACCATGACGTCGACCCGGTCGCCGGGCTGGACAAAACCGCCCACCCCGATGACCTCATCCACCCTGACCGTCACCGCCCTGAAACCGGGCGGGACCACGGCCGACAGGCCGCCGGCCACGCCCTGGGGGGCCAACTTGGCCGCCAGAACCACCTCGCCCTTGACCAGCGGACTGGCCACGACTCGATCGTGGAGCCGATCCATCCGCGCAAAATAGCCATTCGGCGCGCTGGCTTGGGGCCACTGCTGCACGGTCAGGTCAGCCAGCTCCAGCCGCTGGCCAGCGGCCAGATCCCTGGCGGCCACGACCACCGGCTGGGTCGAGACCTGCCTCACCGTCGCCCGCCTGGCCTGGCCCCGGATCCACTGGTGGGAGCCGTAGGCCGCGGCCGCGGCCAAAACCACGGCCAAGGCCATGAAGACAAAAGGACCTTTGCGTCTCATACGCCCCCCTATTCGTGACGCATGACCGTCACGGCCGTCAGGGTTATGCTCTCCGGAAGTCCAGGCACCAAACCGCCCAAAACGACGAGTTGATGCTCAGAGGTGACCACGACCCTGACCGGCGCTCCGGCGGAGCCGTCAGCGCCCGAGGCTTGAACCTGAAACGACCCTGGGTAGGCGCTGTCGGCCAAAATCTGGATCACCTCATTCTCCACCTCCAGGTTGGTGACGCCGTCCTGAGAGAACTTGGCCCCCATGCGGGCTCCTTCGCGAGAGGCGTTGACCAACATCTGCTTGGCGTACCAGGCGGCGCCGAGCTCGACCACGCCAAAGATCAAGGCCAGCAGCACCGGGAGGAACAAGGCGAACTCCACCACCACTGACCCTCGATCCTCGGTTTGAATATGGCCGCACGACATCCTCAAACGCCCCCTGTGCACACCAAGGCGACCACTCCGCCAAATATGGCCAACCCGTAGGGCAGGCTCAGGCTGCCCAAACCGAGGCCCAGCCCTGGCGATCCCCTCGCCGCGGCCAGGCGGCCCAGGGCCAAGGCTCCGCCGGCCAAGGCGATCAAAACGAAGAGGTGAACGGCCTGGAGAGGCGACAAAAAGGTCGACAGCGCGCCCACGGCCTTGACGTCGCCGCCGCCGACAGCGCCCAGAAAAAAGAAGACGGCCATGAGACCAAATCCGGTCAACCCCCCCAAGAGGGCTGAAAAGCCTCCATCGAGCCCTTGGGCGGCCGCGCCCCAGGCCAGACCGCCTGCGGCCGCGGCCGCGGTGAGGAAATTGGGGATGCGGTGGGTGGCCAGATCAAAGCTGGCCATCACCGCCGCCAGGAGCACCATCCAGACCGCCGGTCCGCCTCGGCTCCACCACAGCCAAGGCAGGCAGGCCACGGCCGGGATCAGAATCCAACGGACCGTCGTCAACTCATCCCGGCCTTTTGAGGTTATGTCTCTGGTCAGGATCATCTCTCCCCGACCGCTTAACCGCCGCCCCCTTGCAGGGCCGTGGTGGCATTGTTGATGTTGGTGGACACCTGACCGCCGAGAGTGAAAGCCGCGGCGGCGATGCCCGCGCCGATGAGAGCCAGAAGCAGCGCGTACTCCACGGCGCTGATGCCGCTCTCATCCCTGATCAGACTTTTCAATGACTTCCAAACTTTCATGGCTTCCTCCTTTGAAGGTGAACATCCTCGCTCCGCACCAGGGAGCTTTTGCTCCCCAAAAAGGGCAAAACAAATGCCAGCTCAGGCTATTGATTCAAAAGGAGCCGGTTGATAGGAGGGTGGTTTTGGAGGTTAGACAATATAAACAATTGGTTGTATAAATTTATTTATTTCAGGCCACCGGCCGCTGGGGGACGTTTAGGTCGGCCGTTCAGCTCTCCAGCCCGGGCTTTATTACTAAATGGTAATTACCAAATGGAAATTAAACCAACTCGGCGGCCCCGGCGGCGGGCTTCGAGACGAGGGTGGGTGATGCCGAATTTTTTAATCTTGTAGACCAGAGCCCGGGGCGTGACGCCGAGCAGGGAGGCGGCCCGGCTTTGAACCCAGTCTGATCGCCTCAAGGCTGTTTCGATGGCCCGCCTTTCCAGGGCGTCCAGGTTCAAGGTTTCGGCCAGCAAAGCATTCCCCGGTCCCTCCAGGGATGGCCCCAGGCCGAGGTCGGCCTCTGAAATCTGAGGGCCTGAGGCGAAGAGCACGGCCCGTTCGATGGCGTTGCGCAGCTCCCGGATGTTGCCCGGCCAGTGATAGGCGGCCAAGATCTTCTGGGCTTTGGGTGACAGAACCACCGGCGGCCGCTTGAGTTCATCGCTTATGCGCCGCAGAAATATATCAGCCAGAGGCAAAAGATCTTCCTGGCGCTCCCGGAGAGGCGGGAGGTGGATGCCGGTGACGTTGAGGCGATAATAAAGGTCCTCGCGGAAAAGGCCCTCCCTGACGGCTCTGAGCAGATTCCGGTTGGTGGCGGCGATGATGCGCACATCGACCCTTATCTCCCGCGAGCCGCCGACGCGCTGGATGACCTTGTCCTCTATGGCCCGCAGAATTTTAGCCTGGGTGGCCGGGGCCATGTCGCCCACCTCGTCCAAAAACAGGGTCCCGCCGTGGGCCTGTTGAATGCGGCCCGTCCTGGTCTTGTGAGCCCCGGTGAAGGCGCCCTTCTCGTGCCCGAAGAGCTCGCTCTCGAGGATGGTTTCGGTCAGGGCGGCGCAATTGACCGTGACCAAGGTGTGTCCCCGCCGGGGCGAGTTGGCGTGGATGGCTCCGGCGATGAGGCTTTTGCCGGTCCCGCTCTCGCCGGTGAGCATGACCGTCAGGTCGGTCGGGGCCACCCGGGCGACCTGTTCTATGACCTGCTTCATGCCTGGAGAGGCGGCCAGAATCTTGTCCAACTGATAGATGTACGGCTGCTCGTGCCGCAGATAATCAAAGGCGTGGCCCAGGGAAGCCTTTTCCAGGGCCCGGGCGACGATCAAACGCAGGTGTTCATGATTCAATGGCTTTTCTTGAAAATCAAAGGCTCCCTGGCGCATGGCCTTGACGGCCGCGTCCACTGAACCGAACTTGGTGATCACGATCACCGGCGTGCCCGGAGCGTGCTCCTGGAGGTAGGACAGAACCTCCAAACCACCGGCTCCTGGCAGATGGAGATCAGTGATGACCAGGTCAAATATCTGCTGGCCGAGCAGGCCCAGAGTCTGGTCTCCGTCCGCGGCCTGGGCGACGCTGTAGCCCTCCCGGGCCAACTCGACCATGATCTGGGATCTCACGTCCACGTCCGCGTCAGCGACCAAAATGTTGTAGGCTGGCGGCAAGTTTAAGAATCCTCCCTTCCAATTCTGACCGCGAACGCAGGGGCAAAGTCAGCGGCACTCCGCCAAAAAGCGCCTCAAGGCCGCCGGTTGAAATATAAAAATCTTACCACGGTCCTGGGCTCGAAACCAGGCCGGTCAATCCGGCCGCGGCGGCTGATGGTTGACCTTCTCCATCCTGATGAAGAACATCAGCATCGAGGGGATGACGAACACGGTGAACATGGTTGACAAGGCCAGACCACCCAAAACGACGCTGCCCAAGCCCCGGTAAAGCTCAGAACCCGGTCCCGGCGCCACGACCAAGGGAAGCATGCCGCAGATGCTCGTCGCGGCGCTCATGTAAATGGGCCGGAGCCTGGTCCTGACCGACTCCAGAACCGCCCGGCGATGATCAAAGCCCAAGAAGCGGATGTTGTTGAGGGTCTGGTGAACGATGAGGATGGCGTTGTTGACGACCACGCCGATGAGAATGACAAAGCCGAGCATGGTCAAGATGTCCAGCGGCTGGGGGCTCAGAAGCAGGTTGACCAGCTTCAGGCCGATGAAGCCTCCGGCCGCGGCCAGGGGCACGGTGAACATGATGGTGATGGGATAGACGAAGTTGCCGAACAGGGCGGACATGAGAAGATAAGTGATCAGGGCGGCGACTAAAAAGTTCCCTTGCAAAGACCGCCGGGCCTGGGTCAGCTTGTCGGCCGAGCCGCCGAGGCGGACCTCCATGCCCTTCAGGGCGCCGCGGGACTTGAGCTCAGGCACGACCTCGTCCCGGATCTTATCCATGGCCACTTCCAGAGGAATTGACAACGGTGGAGTGACCTGAAGGGTGAAGGTCCGCGCCCGCTCCAGGTGCCTGATCTCGGTGATGCCCGAAGATCGGACCAGGCGGGCCAAGGAGAAGACCGGCATCGCCTCGCCGGCGGGGGTGACCACCGAGGCGCCGTAAAGCTCCTCGGGCGTGGCGATGTCCTTCTGGGAGGCCTTGAGGACGAGGTCGATCTTTTTCTTCCCCTCCTGAGAAAACTCGCCCACCTTGCGCCCGTCCATCAGCACGTCCAGGGCCACGCCCAGATCAAAGGCGCTCATGCCCACCGCCTTGAGCCGATCCCGGTCCGGGACGATGTTCACCTCAGGGAAGAGCAGCTCCAGGGAGGGCACGGGCCTGATCTGGGCCTCGGGCAGGTGGGCCTTGATCGAGCCGAAGAGCTCCTCCCCGGCCCTGACGAGCTGGTTTAAATCCGGTCCGCTGACGTCCACCTCGACGGTCCGCCCCCGACCGAGGCGCGTCTGGAATATACCGGCCTGCATGCTCACGCCGAAGAGGCCGGGGATGGAGTCCAGGATCTGTTTGAAAAGGGGCACCAGCTCTCCGGCCCGCTGTTCGTGGGTGCTGATGGCGCCGCAGATCATGATCCTGTCAGCGCCGACGTAAAAAATCCGCTCTATGCCTGGCAAGCCGTCGCGGTCCTGGTTGAAGTGGGGCTTGAGGACCTCGAAGAGATGCTGACCGATGGCCAACCGCTCCTCATAGGAAAGGCCGGGCGGCGGCACGAGGATGTTTATGATGAAATTTCTATTTCCCTCGGGCATGTATTCCATCTTGGGAAAAAGGGCCACGACCAGGACTCCGGCCAGGCCGGTGAGGGTCAAGATGGTCAGGCTCCGGGTGACCCAATTCTTGATGGCCAGGCCGACGAGGGCCATCACCGCCCGGCTCACGGCCCGGCCGAATTTGGTCGCCAGGCCTGCCTTGACCGCCCTCTTTTTTTGTCCGGCCAGGCTGAAAAGTTTTTGGGAGAGCATGGGGATGACCGTGATCGAGACCAACAGGCTCAAGATCACGGCGCAGCTCACCGCCAGGGCGATGTCCTTGAAAAGCTGGCCCGCCTCCTCCTCGATGAAGACCACGGGCAGGAAGACGGCCACCGTGGTCAAGGTGGAGGCCAAAACAGCGCCCCAGACCTCCCTGGCGCCGTCGTAGGCGGCCTCAAAGGCGGACTTGCCCATGCCGCGATGGCGGTCGATGTTCTCCAGGACGACGATGGCGTTGTCGACCAGCATGCCCACGGCAAAGGAGATGCCGG
>CAYXRH010000288.1:2627-5637 GCA_964466355.1 uncultured Thermodesulfobacteriota bacterium | reverse complement strand
CAAAACAGCCAATCAGGTCTCATTTAAGGCTCTCGTGAAATATCCGGGCTAGGCCTGTCCGAACCCTCGACCTGAAGTGAGAACAACCAACCAAAATTACACCTTTGAAAGCAACTTGTCTAAGCCCCCATCGCTCTGACCCTTCCCTGGTTCCCGTGGCCTTCAGGAGGGTCTTGACCTCTCCCCCTGCCGTCGGCCAAGAGGCTTGAGGACCGCGGCCCCAAGATTTGGCTTGACTTAGGTAGACATATAGTTATATATAGAAGTAGTTCTCTGTCTGAATGATCAATCAGGAGCGCCGGCGAGATGAAAGACGGCCTCGACTTCGACAGCCACGCGCCGCTCTACTTCCAGCTCATGGAGTTGATCAAGGCGCGGATCGCCAACCACGCCTGGAAGCAGGACGAGACGATCCCCTCGGAAAACGAGCTGGCCGCGACCTACGAGGTCTCGGTGGGCACGGTCAAGAAGGCCCTTTCCGAGCTGGTCAATGAGGGCGTGCTCTACCGCAGGCAGGGCAAGGGCACCTTCGTGGCCCGGCCCGACTTCAAGCGCAGCTTCATCCGCTTTTTCCGCTACGGCCTCGGCGCGGGCGAGGAGGGGCTCTTTCCGTCCTCCCGGGTGCTTTCCTCCGCGGTGACGGCTCCCTCCCGCAAGATCAGGGACATCCTGAGGCTCGGCTCCCAGGACCGGGTTCTGGTCATCAAGAGGCTGCGGACCCTCCACGACGAGCCGCTGATGCTCGAGGATCTCTGTTTGCCGGAGAAGCTTTTTCGCGGCTTCGATCAGGTGGACATCAGCCGGGAGCTCCTCTACCCCATCTATGACGCCAAATACAACACGCCCATCACCTGGGCCGACGAGTTCTTGGAGCCCCGCATCGCTGACGACGAGGTGGCCTCGGTCTTGAACATCAAGCCCGGTGAGGCGGTCATCTTCATCGAGCGCATCGCTTACACCTACGGCGACAAACCGGTCGAGTTCCGGGCCAGCATCGGCCGCGGCGATCGGTTTCGCTATCACATCGAGATTCGTTGAGGAAGGTGATCATGTCCCTCGTCGATCTTGAGGGCGCTTTTGACCTTCACGTCCACTCCCGGCCGTCCCTGTTCCCCCGGATCGGAGACGACCTGGACATGGGCCGCCACGCCGTGGAGGGCCGCCTGGCCGGGATGCTGCTCAAGAATCATTTTGAATCCACGGTCGGCCGGGCCGCCCTGGCCAACCGAGTCATCGACAAGACCCTCATCTTCGGCGGCCTGGTTTTGAACGAGTTCGCCGGGGGCCTGAACCCGATGGCCGTGGACCTGGCCCTCGGCTTGGGGGCCAAGGAGATCTGGCTACCGACCATCGACGCCCTGGCTCACGCCGCGGTCTACGGCCACCTCGGCGGCTTCGGCTACCAGGAATCAAAGACCAGGATCCCCCGCCGGGGCGTGAGCATCCTGAGTGCGGACGGAGAGCTCAAGGACGAGGCCAAGCTCATCATCGAGCTGGTCCGCGACGCCGAAACCATGCTTGGCACGGGCCACCTGGGCCGGCAAGAGATCTTCGCCTTGGCCCGATTCGCCAGAGAGGTCGGCCTTGAGCGGCTCGTCATCACCCATCCCTTTTTCGATCCGCCGAATCTGAGCCTGGCCGACCAGGCGGCCCTGGTCGGACGAGGGGCTACTTTGGAGTTTTGCGGGGGCAACCTCTACCCCATCCCCGGTCTGGGCCGCCTCGAGAATTACGTCCAAAGCATCACTCAAGTGGGGGCGAAAGCCTGCATTTTGACCAGCGACGCCGGCCAGGCCCGCAAGTCGCTCCCGGCCGAGGTGCTGCGCGTCTTCGCCCAGTGCCTGCTCGAAAAGGGCGTCTCTCAAAAAGAGATCGACATCATGACCAAGGAGAATCCAGCCCGACTCTTGGGGCTTTAAAAAGGGAGGCGAAACAGGGAATTCCAACCAAAGCGCAGGGAGAGGTGTCATGAAAAAGATCACGCTTTTGGCCTTCGCGGCCGTGTTCGCCTTGGCCGGCGCGGCTCTGGCGGGCGGCTTCCCGGACAAACCCATCACCCACATCATCCCGGCCAAAGCGGGCGGCGGTTTTGACCGCTCCTCGCGGGTTCTGGCCGTGGGCTGGGAGGAGATCCTCGGCCAGCCGATCAAGTTCGAATACGTCCCCGGCGCTTCGGGCATGATCGGCTTTGGCAAAATGATGTCCCGGCCGGCCGACGGCTACACGACCATCATGACCACCATCGCCATGCAGGCCATGAACATCAGCACCGGCCTGTCCAAGTTCAACTGGGACCAGATCGGCTTCGTCGGCAACCTGATCACCGACCCCAACGTCCTCCTGGTCCACAAGGAGTCCCCTTACCAGAGCGTGCAAGACTTCATCGCCGCCGGCAAGAAGGCTCAGAAACCGCTGACCATCTCCACCTCCCACCCCAAGGCCGTGTCCACCCTGGCGGCCAACATTCTGATCAAGCTGACCGGCATCAACGCCAAAGCGGTTCCCTTCAACGGCGGATCAAAGGCGCGCAACGCCCTGGCCGGCAAGCAGGTGGACGCCTGCATCGGACCGTACTTCTCGGCCTCGTCCAAGAAGGACTTCCTCAAGGCCCTGGCCTCGTTCACCAAGAAAAAGGTCTGGTCCGGCCTGTGGGACATCCCCACCCTCACCGAAGCCTTCGGGATCCCGTTTCCGAACCTGGTCGAACCCTTCGCCTTCATGATCCGGCGTCAGACCGAGGCCGAGTCCCCGGAGGCGTATCAGAAGCTCACGCTCACCTTCAAGCAGGCCATCGCCTCGCCCAAGACCGAGGAGATGGCCAAAACCCAAGGCATGGCCCCGTTCATCGACTACTGGACGCCCGAGGAGTGCGACGCCTACGTCAAGGACTTTGAGGCCGTGTGGGAAAAGTACAAGTCTCTGATGCCATGATCAGGCCCGCTGCGGCGCGGGGGGGGGGGCCCCCCCCCCCCCCCCCCCACCCCCCCCGACGCGGCCGGCGGTTATTTTG
>CAYXRH010000288.1:0-2617 GCA_964466355.1 uncultured Thermodesulfobacteriota bacterium | reverse complement strand
TTTCGCTCTTTGGCGCGCCGGGGGGGGGGGGGGGGGGCCCCCCCCGCGGCGCGGCAGCCGAGCCAGCCTCTGGCGACGGGGTTTAATGGTGGACAATTCGAGGCGGCGAATCAACTGGGGCGAGGCCCTGATTCCCGGGCTGGCCCTCGCCTTTGGCCTGGCCTACTTTCTTCAGACCGCCGGCGCTCCGACGGTGGCTCTTTATTGGCCGCTCATGACCGCGGCGGTGGTCGCTCCGCTGTGGGTCATGATCGTTTTCTTGTTCGTCTTGGCCAAGAGCGCGAAGCCAAAATCGGCCGGATTGAGGATCTCGTGGTTTTGGGGCCAGGGGGGGCGGGTGAGCCTCATCTTTCTCGGGGCCGTCGGCTACCTGGTGGTCATCCGCTTCCTCGGCTTCTCCGTGACCAATTTTTGCTTTCAGCTTTTCATCTTCCGCGGCCTGGGCAGCCGCCGCTGGGTCCAAAACCTGGCCGTGGCCGCGGGCATGAGTGCGTTTCTGCATCTGGCCTTGATCGGATTGATGAAGATGCCCTTGCCCCGCTTGAGCCTGGGGCCACTCGTTTTCTGATCCGAGGCCGCTGGTGGGGGAGGCCTGATGGCTCTGCCTGGAACCGACGTCATCCTCTCCGGGCTGTGGCTGCTGCTCCAGCCCTCTCACCTCCTCTGGCTGAGCCTGGGCATCTTGGCCGGGTTGGTCGTGGGGGCCATTCCGGGCTTCAACGACACCAACTTCCTGGCCATGATGCTCCCTTTTTCCATTTACCTCGGCCCCATGGACGCGGTCATCTTCATGATGGCCTGCTTCTGCTCCTCCCAGGCGGCCGGCTCGCTGCCGGCCATCCTGCTCAACATCCCCGGCACCCCCTCCAACGCGCCCACCTGCTTAGAGGGTTTCAAACTGACCCGCCAGGGCAAGGCCGGCCAGGCCCTGGGCGTTTCCATCATGGCCTCCACGGTGGGCGGCCTTCTTTCGGCCTTTTTCGCTCTCGTCTTCACCCCGGTCGTGGGCGGCTACCCCCACAAGTTGGGGCCCGCCGAGATGTTAATTATGGCCGTCTTAGGCATGACCCCCCTGGGGTCGCTGACGGGGAAATCCGTGGTCAAAGGGCTTTTCTCCTCGGCCCTGGGGCTTCTGGTCGCCTGCGTGGGGACCGAGTTCCAGCAGGGCTACACCCGGGCCGCCTTCGGCTTCTTCGAGCTCTACGAAGGCTTTCCCCTCATCCCGGTCCTGCTGGGCGTCTTCGGCTTCGCCGAGCTTTTCAGCCTGGTCAGGGAGGAATCCTTGGTCGAGGAGGGCCGCCAACGCTTCACCGGCTACGGGCCCATCTTCGAGGGCCTTCGAGAAGCCCTCAAACGCTGGGGCAACATGCTCCGCTCCGGGTTCATCGGCGTCATCATCGGGCTCATCCCCGGCACCGGGGCGGCCATCGCCACCTGGGTCAGCTACGGCCAGGCCAAGCAGTGGAGCCGGGAGCCGCACAAGTTCGGCACCGGGCACTACGAGGGCCTCGTCGCCTCTGACGCCTGCAACAACGGCGTGCCCGGCGGGGCCCTGATTCCGACGGTCACCTTGGGCATTCCCGGCTCGGGCACGACCCTAGTGGTCATGGCCGCCCTGATGATCAACGGCGTCACTCCGGGGCCGAGCTTTTTCAGCGAGCACGCCGTGGAGGCCTACGCCATCCTCTTCTCCCTGGTGGCGGCCAATGTCCTCATTCTGCCTGTCGGGCTGGGCGTCGCCCGGCTGGCCAGCCAGGTCACGGCCGTGCCCAACCGCTTTCTGGTGCCGATCATCGCCCTGTTCTGCCTGGCCGGCGGCTTCGCCTGGCGCTCGATGCTCTTTGACATGAGCCTGGTGGTCGTCTTCGGCGTCTTGGGAGCGCTTTTGACCCGCTACGGCTATTCCGTGCCCGCTTTCCTGCTGGCCCTGCTTCTGGGCCCCCTGGCGGAGCGCAACTTCTCGTGGGCCGTGCAGATCGGCGGCCTGGACAGCTTCAAGCGGCCCATCGCCCTGGTCATCCTTCTGGCCACCGTGGGCGTGCTGGTCCTGCCCTCGCTTTTGAAGAAGATGGAAAAAAGAGGCCGGGGCTGATACCCTTAACTCCTTTTGAGTTCGGTCCGGGCGGAGCGGTTTTTTCGGTCCGGGCGGGAGAGATGATTCCGCCAGAGAGGAGGAGGGCTTTGATTCATGGCTGATCTGATCGTCTCCAAGCCTGACGGCGGTCTGGAGGTTCCAAACGAGGTCGTCATCCCCTTCATCGAGGGCGACGGCGTGGGGCCTGATATCTGGCGGGCCTCGAAGATCGTCTTTGAGGCCGCGGTGGCTCTGAGCTAGGGGGGCCGGCGGCGGGTGGAGTGGCGCGAGGTCTGGGCCGGCCAGAAGGCCTTTGAGCGGACCGGCCGCTGGCTTCCGGATGAAACCCTGGCTCAGATAAGGCGATGCCGGGCGGCCCTCAAGGGCCCCCTGGGCACGCCCGTCTCCGGGGGGATCAGAAGCCTCAACGTGGCCATCCGCCGCGAGCTCGACCTCTACGCCTGCATCCGCCCCATCAAATACATCCCCGGCGTGCCGGCCACGGTGAGGGCCCCGGACAAGGTGGACATGATCGTCTTCCGG
>CAYXRH010000287.1:0-5667 GCA_964466355.1 uncultured Thermodesulfobacteriota bacterium | reverse complement strand
CCCCTCATCCAAGGCTTCTCCCTGCGCCTGGAGCCAGGTTCGCGGGTCGCTTTGGTGGGGGCTTCCGGCTCCGGCAAGTCCACCATGGCCAAGCTGGTCTGCGGCCTCTATCAACCCTGGAGCGGGTCGATTCGTTTCGACGACCAGGAGCGCGCGGACATTGATCCCCGGGTTCTGACCAATTCCCTGGCCGCGGTGGATCAAGACATCTTCATGTTTGAGGGCGTTATCCGCGAGAACCTGACCCTGTGGGATCAGACCATCAGCGACGTTGAGCTGGTCCAGGCGGCCAAGGACGCCTGCATTCACGACGTCATCGCCGCCCGGGCCTCGGGCTATGACTCCAAGGTGGCCGAGGGCGGAGCCAACTTCAGCGGCGGTCAGCGTCAGCGGCTGGAGATAGCCCGGGCCCTGGCCGGCGACCCGACCATTTTGATCCTGGACGAGGCGACCAGCGCTCTGGACGCCCAGACCGAGAAGATGGTCGACGACAACGTCCGGCGGCGGGGATGCACCTGTCTCATCGTCGCCCACCGCCTGAGCACCATCAGGGACTGCGACGAGATCATCGTCCTCGAAAAGGGCCAGGTGGTTCAGCGGGGGAGCCACGAAGAGATGATCAAAGTTGAGGGCCCCTACGCGGACCTGATCAAGGCCGACTAGCCTGGAGAAGGGATGCCCCTCGCTTCTGAAAATCAGCCGTGTTGAGTCAAAGCGAGATAAGCCTTTTTGAGCCCCACGCCGTTGTGCTCGAGGTCGGGGGCAACGAGCCGTTTTTACTCTCAGACCCTGGGCGCGTCTTTGTCGTGGCCGCGGGCAAGGTCGATCTTTTCGCCGTCAGACTGGCCCAGGGCCGCATCGAGGGGACCAGGCACCACGTTCTTCGGGCCGAGGTCGGGCAGGCCCTCATCGGCCTGAGCCCTGGCCATGGGGGCTCAGACGTCGGCCTCCTGGCCGTGGGCGGAGCCGGGACCCGCCTCATGGCCTTCAGCCGGTCCAAGCTGCTCGAACTGAGCGCTGAGCCCCAGACGAGCGCCGCGGCCACGACCTTGATTGAGACCTGGGTGGGGGCCCTGGAGAGGGTCCTGCGCTGCGGACTGCCGCCCAACCGCTACACCCCCCTTTATCCGGGCGAGGAGGTTTCGCTCCAGGAGGGCGAGGTGGCCCGCCCCGAGGCGGCGATGGTCTGGCTCAAATCAGGAGGGGAGGGGAGCTTCTTTTTCGGCGGCCGCCAGGAAGCACTCGCCTTGGGGCCTGATTCCTTTTTTCCTTTGAGCGCCGAGGCCTGGATTGAGGCCGGCCGTGAGGGCCAAATCAGCTGTCTCGACACCGCGGCCTACCTCTCCGCGGACCCGGCTTTGACCGGCCTTGATGAGCTCCATGGCTTGAGTCTGGCGGTCATCCAGGAGCAGGCCCTCGAGAGGGAGCGAGCCGGCCGGGAGCAGCTTCAGGCCAGGAGCCGAGTCGATCGCTCCCTGCTCCAAAACGCCTACCTCAAGATCGCCTCCGTGCTGGGGGCCGAGGCCGAGGAGGCCATGTTCGCCGAGGGGGAGGGCGACCCCCTTTTGGCCGCCTGCCGCTTGGTCGGGCGGGTGCTCAAGATCGATTTCCAGCCTCATCCCGAATCCAAGAAAGGCCTGGTCACCAAAGACCCCCTCAACGACATCGCCCAGGCCTCCCGGGTCAGAACGCGGCGGGTGGCCCTCAAGGGGGAGTGGTGGCGTCAGGACAACGGCCCGCTTCTGGGCTTTCTCAAGGAGGACCACCGGCCGGTGGCCCTCCTGCCCACCTCCCCGCGCCGCTACGTTGTGGCTGATCCGACCGCCAGAACCCGCCTCAGGCTCAACGCCGAGACGGCCGAGACCCTGGATCCGTTCGCCTACAGTTTTTACCGGCCTTTCCCTGAGCGGGCCTTGAGTGGTCAAGAGATGATCAAATTCGGCTTCCTGGGCTGCCGCAAAGACTTTTCCGCCATCCTGCTCCTGGGCGTGATCGTCGGTCTATTGGGGGTCTTGACCCCGGTGGCCACCGGCATCATCTTCAACGAGATAATCCCCAACGCCGCCGTGGATTACCTCCTTCAGATCGCCGTCATCCTCGTCGTCTGCTACGTCGCCGCGGCCCTGTTCACCTTTGCCCGCAACATCGCCACCATGCGCATCGAGGGCAGGATGGACGCCACCGTTCAGGCGGCCATCTGGGACCGTTTGATGAGCCTGCCGGTGCCCTTTTTCCGCCGCTACTCCTCCGGTGACCTGGCCATGAGGGCCATGGGCGTCAACGCCATCCGCCAGCTCATCTCCGGAGTGGTGATGACGAACATCCTGGGCAGCATCTTCTCGGTCTTCAACCTGGTCTTGTTGTTCTACTACGACGCCAGGCTGGCCTTGGTCGCCTTGGGCCTGATCGCCGTGGCCGTGATCTGCACCGTCCTGGCCAGCTACGGGCAGCTGCGCTATCAAAGACGCCTGGTCCACATTCAGGGCCGCATCGCCGGTCTGGTGCAGCAGCTCGTCAACGGCGTGGTCAAGGTCCGCGTCGGCGGGGCCGAGGATCGCGCCTTCGCCGTCTGGGCCGACCAGTTCAGCGAGCAGAAGACTCAGGCCTTCAAGGCCGGGGTCGTCTCCAACTCCCTTTTGACCTTCAACGCCGGGTTTCCGGTTCTGGCCTCGACGGCCATATTCGCCTGGATCATCTTTCGCGGTCTGGGCAACCTCAACACGGGCAATTTCCTGGCCTTCAACACCGCCTTCATCACTTTTCTGAGCGCGGCCATTCAGATGAGCGCCTCCCTGGTGTCGATTCTATACGTCATCCCTTATTATGAGCGCCTCAAGCCCATCATCGAAGCCGCGCCCGAGGTGGACGAGGCCAAGGCCAAGCCGGGCGAGCTGAGCGGGCGCATCGAGGTCCACGACGTCAACTTCCGCTACGATTCAGACGGCCCTCTCATCCTGGAGGACGTCTCCGTGGGCGTGGAGCCGGGCGAGTTCGTGGCCATCGTCGGTCCGTCCGGTTCGGGCAAGTCGACGCTGCTGAGGCTGCTCTTGGGCTTTGAGGCCCCGGAACAGGGGACGATCTATTACGACAACTTTGATTTAGCCACCGTGGACGTGCGCGAGGTCCGGCGCCAGGTGGGGGTGGTCCTCCAAAACGCCCAGGTTCTGCCCGGGACCGTCTTCACCAACATCGTCGGCTCCTCACCCTTCACCCTGGACGACGCCTGGGAGGCGGCCCGCCTGGCCGGGTTCGAGGAGGACGTCAAGGGCATGCCCATGAGCATGCAGACCATGGTCAGCGAGGGCGGCTCCACTCTCTCCGGGGGGCAGCGACAGCGTCTCCTCATCGCCCGGGCCCTGGTGCGCAAGCCGAGGATCATTTTCTTTGACGAGGCCACCAGCGCCCTGGACAATCAGACCCAGGCCGTGGTCAGCCGGAGCCTGGACTCGCTCAAGGCCACCCGGCTGGTCATCGCTCACCGCCTCAGCACCATCGCCCACGCCGACAGGATCATCGTCCTCGATAAGGGCCGGATCGTCGAAACCGGGTCCTACGAAGAGCTGATGGGGGCCCAAGGAGTCTTCACCGCCTTGGCCAAGCGACAGTTGGCCTGAAGAGACCTCGGCTGAGGCCTTCAGGCCATTTTTCTTTTGTTATCAAATAAATAGAGGAGCGGCTGACAGAAAACGTCCCTGTGTCGTGGGCTTAAGGCTTTTTCATTTGGGCCGGAAGGCCTTCTTTGGCGGCGCGGTGGACTAAGTCGAGGAAGACCTCAAAATATCTTTTTCCGGCCTGGGCTGAAGCCGGCCTGGGATCGCCGAGGACTCCATTTTTATCGAGCCTCTGGATGCCCTGAAACACCTCTTCCTCTGCCGCGGCCATGTCGTCCACGTAGCCCGGGGCGGCGCGGTCCATCTTGACCAGGTCGGGCTTGAGGGAGAGCATGAGCGAGGTCTCCCACTCGCCGGCGTGAAGGCCGGCCTGAAAAGAAGAGACCCCCATCTCGGCCGCCGCCTCCAAGGAGCAGCGCACCAGGCTCTCCAGATCAATGAAGGCGATGATCTCAACCCCCTCGGGCGGCTTCAACTTTTCCACGGCCTCGGCCAGGGGCTTGAAGTTGCCGCCGTGAGTCGGCATAAGGACGATTTTTTTGAAACCGTGCCGCCAGAGGCTGCTGGCCACGTCGAGAACCAGGCTGATGAAAGTCTGGCGGCTCAGCGAAATCGTCCCGCAAAAAGCCAGATGATGCTTCGAGCAGCCCAGGCGGACCGTGGGGGCCAAAAAGGCGTCGAGCCTCTCGGCCAGCGCCAAGCCCACGGCGTCGCCCAGAAAGGCGTCCGTGCCCAGAGGCAGATGCCGGCCGTGCTGCTCAATGGACCCCCAGGGGACCACGACGCTCAGGCGCCCCCGGGCCACCTCGGCCTCGACCTCGGGCCAGGTCATTCTCTCAAGGTGCAGTGCGCTCATGATGATCGCTCCCTTCAATCCAGCTCAAGTTTCAAGCTGGTCTGGCCGGATCGTTGATCCCTGGCCGCGGTGACAAACGACCCAATGCCCGGCGGAGATCTGGTTCAGGGGCGGAGCCTCTTGGTGGCAGATGTTGAGGCGTTCGGGGCAGCGGGTGTGGAAGGCGCAGCCTGGCGGTGGGTTCAGGGGCGAGGGCACGTCGCCCGGGAGCAGGATGCGCCTCTTGGCGTGATCCGGATCCGGCACCGGCACGGCCGAGAGGAGGGCCTGGGTGTAGGGGTGGACCGGGTTTTGGTATATCTCCTCGTCGCTGGCCAGCTCCACGATGCGGCCCAGATACATGACCGCCACCCGGTCGGAGATGTGCTCGACCACGCTCAGGTCGTGGGCGATGAAAAGATAGGACAGGTTCATCTCCTCTTGGAGCTGGACGAGGAGGTTGATGACCTGGGCCTGGATGGACACGTCCAGGGCTGAGACCGGCTCGTCGCAGATAATGGCCAGGGGATGCAAGGCCAGGGCCCGGGCGATACCGATCCGCTGCCGCTGGCCGCCGCTGAATTCATGGGGGTAGCGGGTCATCTGCTCCGGATGGAGGCCGACCTTTTCCATGACAAAGGCCACCCGGTCCTTTATCTCCGCCTTGGTCGGCTTGAGATGGTTTTTGATCGGCTCACCGATTATCTGGCCCACGTTCATGCGCGGATCAAGGGAGGAGAAGGGGTCTTGGAAGATGATCTGAAGGTCGGCTTTCATGCGGCGCATCTGCTCGTGACTCAAGGCCAAGAGATCCTGCCCGTTGAAGGTTATCTGCCCGGAGGTGGGCTCGATGAGGCGCAGGATGGAGCGGCCGACCGTGGTCTTGCCGCAGCCGCTTTCGCCGACCAGACCCAGGGTCTGGCCCGCCTCCAAATCAAAGCTGACGCCGTCCACGGCGCGGACCCAGCCGACGCTGCGCGAAAAAATCCCCTTCTTGACCGGGAAGTGCTTGATGAGATTCTTGACCTCCAGGAGGGCCATGCTGTCAGACTCCTAGTGTTCTGTCTCCTGAGTGGTTTATGTAAGCGGTCGGAGCGGCCGCATTGACTTATGATCCTTACCTCGGGGACGCAACACTGAGACTGTGGCGAAACGGCCCCTTTGTCCCGATTACGGCGTTGGGAGCGTTTTTAGAAAAGATAAAAAATAAAAAAAAAAAAT
>CAYXRH010000286.1:0-5690 GCA_964466355.1 uncultured Thermodesulfobacteriota bacterium | reverse complement strand
GGTCATACGCCTTGGCCGCCTTGGAGAACCAGGCCTTGTGGCACGAGAGGGCCATCTCCCACTCCTCGGTGGAGCGGGTCATCGCCCC
The DNA here is from genome assembly GCA_964466355.1 of uncultured Thermodesulfobacteriota bacterium. Taxonomy (GTDB): domain Bacteria; phylum Desulfobacterota; class Desulfarculia; genus CAYXRH01. The sequence goes on along the minus strand of CAYXRH010000286.1, from coordinate 5,602 downwards.
GGACGCCTTCATCGCCCTGGACTTCATGCTCCACCGCCTGACGGGCCTGATCCGAGACCTGGTCGTCTATCCCGAGCGCATGAAGGCCAATCTGGAGTCGAGCCGCGGTCTGATCTTCTCCCAGCAGGTTCTTCTGGCCTTGGCCGCGGCCGGGGTGAGCCGCGAGGAGGCTTACGCCAAAATCCAGGCGCGAGCCCTGGAGGCGGACCGCCAGGGCGAGAGGTTCACTGATCTGATCAAGGCGGACGAGTGGTTCGTGGACAAGCTCGGCGCAGAGAAACTAAATAGCTTGTTTGACCTGAATCACCAGCTGCGTTACGTTGACTTGATCTTCGAGCGGGTGTTCAAAGCGGAGTGAATCAGGGTCTCGGCCGGGTCTTCCGGGCTGGGCCTGCGCGGCCAGGAGACGAGTTTTCCTTATCCAACCATGCCCGGCCTCGCCGCGTCGACCAGTCGCGGCTCGAACTCGTGCTTTGGCGCGACCCAGATCAAGCCAAGGCCACTTGGATGTAGTCTTCCCGGGGATCAATCCTGTTGATCATGACCAAAACTCGTTGGCCGGGCCTGAGGGCCGTGGGAGGCAGTTTGGGGCTGACCACTCTGAGCATGGTCTCCAAAAGAACCAGGCTGAAGCGGTCCTTGAGGCGATCCAAGACCAAGGCTTCGTGGCTCCGGTTCTTTTCCTGGGCCAGGTATTTCAGCAGCCAGTAGCGCTGACGACGGAACTTGAGCTGATTGTGGGCTCGCAGCAAAGGGCTCAAGGTGGTGTTGATCTCCTCCAGATTGGCGTGATCATAGATGGGCGGTCGGCTATCCAGGAGGCTTTTTAGCTGACGCAGGGTGATGAGGTCCAGATAGCGCCGGATGGGCGAGGTGAAGGTGGTGTACGCCTCGACCCCGAGCCCGGCGTGGGGTGCGGGGTGGGGGCTGATCTCGAGCCGGCTGAAGCCCATGCGCTGACGCAGAGTGACCCACAAAGGATCGGCCTCGGGAGGCGGATCAAAGCTTTGGGTTGATTGGGGCTGGGAGCGGAACAAGGTCGGAACGCCAGCCCGAACAAGATGTTGGGCCGCCAGGGAGTTGGCCAGAACCATCAGCTCGGCGACCAGCATCCTCGCCGGCGTGATCTGCTCGATTCGCTCCAGGGTGAGCCCCTCCGGCTCAACCCTGACCATCACCTCGGGCACTTCCAGGACCAGGGCGCCGTTTTGGCGGCGCCGTTCCTTGAGCCTCACGGTGAGGTGGTGCAGTTTTTTCATCTCTGGGTCATCATTCAGGTTTTTGTCCACCTCTTGGTAGATGAGCCGTCGGTTGACTTGGATGAGGCTCTTGAAAAGCTCGTGTTCGAGGATGCCGCCCTGATCGTCCACATCAATCTTGAGGCTCAGCGCGGGCCGCAGCTCGTCTTGCCTGAGCGAAAGCAGATCCTCGGAGAGAATCTCGGGCAGCATGGGCAAACGACGGTCGGTCAGATAAATCGAGGCCGCCCGGGCTTTGGCTTCCTCGTCCAAGGCTGAATCGGGCGGGATGGAGGCGGTGATGTCGGTGATGTGGACGTAAATCGTCAGGCGGCCGTCGTGAGCCTCAAAAAAGAGGGCGTCGTCAAAATCGGTGGTGGACGGCCCGTCCAGAGTGAAGACGTCCTGGGCGATTAAATCCACGCGGTCTGACCAGTCACGGCCGACCGGCCCTTTGCGGGCCAGGGCCTTGGCCTCTTCGAGGACCGGTTGGGGGAAGGCCACCGGCAGGTTGAGACGGCGCAGCTCTAGATCTTCATCCGGGGTGAACCGGCCCAAATTGACCAGCAAATCAAAGGTGGACTTGAGTCCGCCTGGAATTCCGGCGGCTTCCAGCCAGCCTTTGACCCGGCTGGCTTGAGGCGAATCAAGGCCGTTCAGGGCCGCGTCAATGAGCCAGCGGATCACCTCTTCGGCCTGGGGCGGCTCAGGGGCGTCTTGATTGGACGCGGCCGCGGCCAGCCAGCGGCCGATTTCCTCCTTTTCCCGAGCCAATTCCTCATCTCGGCGGCGTTGGGCCAGCAGGTTCTCGACCTGGTCAGCCGGGGTGACGCTCAAAGATGAGTCCCGGTAGCGAAAGTAGGTTTTATCCTCGATCACCGCCCGGATGAGGGCCGAAGTCTGGTCAGGCTCAATGGGTTGACCAAAGATCAGACCAGCCATGAAAACAGGGTCAAAGCCGTCTTGTTCGTCCTCGTCGATGAGAAGAGACCAGATCTCGATCAAATCGATCGTCTTCTTGATGGCCTCCCGGGTGGCGGCCAACTCCTTGAGTTTGTCTATCAGTTCGTGGCGTGGTTTATTCAAAGGCAGCCAAGGACCGCTGACGTTTAAGAGACGTCGAAGCGGCAGGACGACCTCGCGGTTGGCCTGGGTCAAGAAGCGGGGTTTTTGCTTCTTGACATCCAGGCACACGGCGACGACGAATTGATTCTCCTCCAAAAATTCGACCACCTGTCCTGGTTCGAGCAATCAGGGCCTCCTTGCTGGGCCTGACAATTATCAGGATCGACCCTCAAGTGTCAAACTAAAGGATGCTTGATCGGTTCTTTCGGGTGTTGATAGCGAATCAAGGTGTCTGGTTTTATTGACAAGTGAAGCGTCTGGTTTTGGGGTTGTGGTTGAGAGGGGCCGTTTGGTCCTTTTGATCATACAATCCTCGAGGCGAAGTGGGTGGGGCTAAACCCCGCCCCGACGAGACGAGAATCAATCCACCTCCGGCACGGTGCCAGGGACTTAAGCCCTGGCGCCATTCCCCGTGGAGCACTTGGGTTCAGGCCGCCCGTGGCGTCGGGGCTGCGTCCCGGACGCCACGCCCTTTAGGGCTGCGCCTCATTCCACCGCCGCCGGACATTTCACTTGCGGCTCAAAGCGGACATTTAATTTGCTCGCGACATGATCGGTTCTTTCGGGTTGACGAATGAGTTGCCAAACTGCTAATTTGCGTAATTGATTTTCCGCTCCAGGCTAATTGTTAAGAGTCTGTATTTTGACGTTTGATTACTTTTGGGTCTGTGGCTGTGTCTGACCTGATTCTGCGGAACGTGTCAATGAAATTCGGCGGCCTTTGGGCCGTCAACGATCTGGACCTGGAGGTTCCGCGAGGTCAAATATTAAGCCTCATCGGCCCCAACGGCGCCGGCAAGACCACGGTCTTTAACATGGTCACCGGCGTTCACCAGGCCACCCAGGGCACGATCACCTATCAGGGTCAAAGGCTCAACGGCTTGAGACCCCACAAAATCATCGCCCAGGGCATCGCCCGGACATTTCAGAACATCAGATTGTTCAAGTCCATGACGGTCCTGGAGAATGTCCAGGTGGGCATGCACTGTCGGACCAAAAGCGGGGCGGTCAGGGCTCTGCTCAAAACCCGATTCAAGAACCGCGAGGAAAAGAGAATCGTCAACCGAAGCCTCAAACTGCTGGAATTTTTAAAGTTGGCTGACCACCGCAATGATTACGCTTCCAATCTGCCTTACGGGGATCAGCGCCGCCTGGAGATCGCCCGGGCCTTAGCCAGCGAGCCAAAGACCCTCCTGCTCGATGAACCGGCCGCCGGCATGAACCCCCGAGAGACCGGCCAACTGATGGACTTGATTCTCCAGCTTCGCCAAAGCGGGTTGACCATTTTCTTGGTCGAGCACGACATGAAGGTGGTCATGGGCATTTCAGACGTGGTCACTGTCTTGGATCACGGCCAGAAGATCGCCGAGGGATCGCCCAAGGACATTCAGCGCGACGAAAAGGTGATCGAGGCCTATTTGGGCACCAAGCGCGCCGCAAAGAGGCCGCGAGGCTGAAGCGGTTCCGCGGGTGGGAAGGCGGCGCTTTTTTTAGGCTTCAAAAGAGGGATTAACCATCAGATAGGAGGTTTGAGATGAAAAAGCTGGGTCTTCTCTTGTTCTGCCTGGCCCTTATCCTGAGCCTGTCCAGCGCGGCCCTGGGCGAGACGCTGAAGATCGGGACCCTGAGCCCCTTGACCGGCCCCTACGCCCAGGACGGTACGGACATCCTTCAGGGAGTCAAGACAGCCGTGGCCCAATTCGGCCCGGTGCCTGGCTTTGACAAGGTCGAGGTCCTGCCCGGCGACTCGGCCTGCGACGGCGGCAAGGCCACCCTGGCGGCCAACAAACTGATCAACAGTGGCGTCAACGCCGTGATCGGGGCCTACTGCTCCTCGGCCACCATCCCAGCCTCAGTGCCCCTCAACGAGGCCAAGATAGTCCAAATCACGCCGGCCTCGACCCACACCGACGTGACCGGGCGCGGCTTGCCCTACATCTTCCGCATGCCGCCCCGGGACGACACCCAGGCTTGGTCCACGGTCAAGTTCCTGGAGGACAAGCTCAAGATCAAGACCTTGGCCCTGATCGACGACCGCCAGACCTACACCGTGGGCCTGACCGAAAACATCACCAGGTTCGTCAAGGAAAAAAATAAGATAGACATCGTCGCCCTCGAGCACATCACCCCGGCCGACAAGGACTTCACCGCTGTCTTGACCAAACTCAAGAAGCTCAACCCAGACGTCATCTATATGGGCGTCTACCAGCCCGAGGGCTCGCTCATGGTCCGTCAGGTCAAATCCCTGGGCATCACCTCCAAGCTGGTGACCGAGGACGCGGTCTACCATCCCAAGTTCCTGGAGGTCGGGGGCGAGGACACCGCGGGCGTGTTCCTGACCTTTGCCAAGGCGCCGGACACCCCGGAGCGCCGGGCCTTTGAGGAGACCTACAAAAAGATGTGGAAGGTCGACTCCGTGGGTTCGTACGCCTATTACGCCTATGACGCGGCCATGGTCCTTCTCGGCGCGGTCAAGAAGGGCGGCACGGCCGAGACGGTCAAACTGGCCGACACCATCCGGGGCAACACCTGGGAGGGCGTCACCGGCAAGATCGAGTTCGATCAAAAGGGCGACCGCAAGCTGGCCCACATCATCTGGATCGTTCGAGACGGCAAGTACGTGCCCTACTGGGATCCCATGACCGGTCAAGATCTCTAACCGCCATTTCGGACCAGGGGGCTCAGCCCTCTGGTCCGAAAGACTTCCGAGGCTTTTTAAAGACGAGGTTCCCAGCCCGTGGACCTGGCCTCCTTCATCATTCAACAGATCGTCAACGCCGTTTTTTTAGGCAGCATCTTCGCCCTGATCGCCTTGGGCTACACCATGGTCTACGGCATCATTGAGTTGATCAATTTCGCTCACGGAGAGATGTTCACCGCCGGAGCCTTCATCGGCGTCATCGTTCTCGGCGCCCTGCAGCGCCTCGGCTGGGTGGAGACCCATTTCATCCTGTGTTTAATCCTCGTCTTCGGCCTGGCCATGGCCTACGTGGCCGCGCTGGGCGTGGCCATTGAGCACGTGGCCTACAAGCCCCTGCGCAACTCCTCGCGTCTGTCAGCCCTCTTGAGCGCCCTGGGCATGTCCATTTTTCTGTCCAACGGCATGATGCTCAGCCAGGGGGTTTCAGACCGGGCCTACCCCCAGATCTTCGGCCATCAGGGAATCACCTTTTTGGGGGCCAAGATCACTTACGGCCAAGTCTTCATTGTTCTCCTGGCCGTGGCCCTAATGGTCGCCC
>CAYXRH010000285.1:0-5697 GCA_964466355.1 uncultured Thermodesulfobacteriota bacterium | reverse complement strand
CTCTCGGCCACGCCCCAGCCGGCGGTCATGCGGCCGAAGTAATACCCCAAATCCTCGGCCACCTCGTCGACCATGTCCATCAGCCACGCTGGCTGCAGGATCGGCTCGCTGTCGGGCCAGAGCCCCTTTTCGACCTGCTTGATCTGGCCGCCGCAGGCGAACATGTCCGCGTCGATGAGGGCCTTCATGTTTTTCTGGAGATCCGCCTTGTTTTTCTGGCAGAAGGTCCAGGCGCCGATGGTCACCCCTTCCTCGGCCGTGGAGCAGATGAACTCAAAGCCGCGCTTGGCCCTTTTAGGGCCCAACACCCGGGCCAGCTCCAGCATGGTCGAGGCGCCGCTCAAGTTGTCGTTGGCCCCGGGGGCCAGGCCGTTGTCCCGGTGGCCGATGACCCCGACGCGCTCCTCGGGATGCTCGTTGCCGCGGGCGAGGCCCGAGATGATGACGCTGTCCCTGTCCTCGATGAGGGTCTCGGAGATCATTTCGACGACGTCGTCGCCGGCCCCGACGCGGTAGGCCAGCCGGGCCCCGTCCAGGGCCGAGATGGTCAGGGCGGGCAGTTGTTTTTCACAGAAGCGGTTGGCGATGACGCTCAGGCCGGCCTCCATGGACATGCGATACGGCCAGGGCATGGGATGCATGATGATCATGCCCACGGCGCCGTGTTCGGCCGCCCGCTGGGCAAAGGTGCCCAGCCAGAAGAGACTGTAGCCACCCTCGGTCTCGGGGATGAAGACGATCTTGCCCTCGACGTCCTTGTTTTGATAGTCCTCCTCCTGGCCGCCTTCGAGGACGACGACCTCGGCCTTGAGGCCGCCCGGCGGCGTCGAGGGGGAGAAGTAGGGCGGGATGGCCTCGTAGGCCTCGCCCGTGGTCGCGTTTCTGAGCACGGGCTCGCGGCGGTGCTGGAAGGTGGGCACCTTGATCTCGGTCCGCTTGATCTCCAGGCCGAGGCGATCAAATTCGGTCTCGACGTAAGCCACGGCTTTCCTGTCGCCCTCAGTGCCGATGAAGCGGTCGCCCATGGCGGCCAGGTTCTCGACGTCCTTGAGGGCCCGACGGCCTTTGATCTCCCTGATGATGGCCCATTCTTGTTCGCTGATCATGCCTCGTCCTTTCCCGGGTTGGCCCTCCTTTTTGGAGGCGGCCTCTCAACGCCCGGCCCCTCGAATCAGGGCCGGGCCTCTAGAGCTCAAGCTGGCCCTGTTGAAGCAGAATGGTCGCCAAGTCATAATACTCAATGATGCGGTCGATCTTCTCGCCTCTGAAGTGGAAGAAGTAGGCGATGCGGATGTCCACCGGCCGGCCGGTCGGTTCGGCGCCGCGAAAGAGGCCGCTGTTGGTGGCCTTCCATCTCACCTGGCAGACCACGTCGTCGCCGTCGACGTAACGTCTCAGCATTTCGGCCTGGCAGTCAGGATAACCGCCGAAGACGTCGCCGTAGGACCGCTTGAAGGCCTCCAGGCCGTCAAAGGTCTCAGGCTCGGCCACCTCGTCGGCGACGACGTCCGCGGTGCAGCATCGGCCCAGGCGATCCACGTCGCGGGCGTTCATGGCCGCCATGAACTCATCGACCACCTTCTCCATCCGGGCTCTGTCCATGATAGGTCCCCCTCACAATGGCTTTTGATTCCGCCCCGCCTCCCGGCCGACCCTTTAGATCCTCATGGCCACCTTCAAGCCCTCGAACGTCCGGCGGACGAAATCGAGCGACGTCTTGGAGTCCTCGGCCAGGAACTTCAAGTCCGCTTCGCTGACCGCGCGGCCGTTGAGGGCCTTGGATGCGTTTCTGAGATAGGATGAGCGCAGCCTCATCATGTCCCAGTCCTCGATCTCGATCTGGTCAAAGCTCTCGGGCACGACGATGGACTGGCCGGGCACGCTCTCCCTGGGGTCGCCGCGCCGCACCGCCACGCCGTTTTGCTCGGCAAAGGTGAGCTGGGACGAGGGCAGCTTTCCAGCGGCGGTGTACTCCGTCTCCTGGATGACCAGGATGTGGTTCTGGTCCATCTCCTTGGCCAGGGCCAGGGCCCCGGCCAGGGAGGTGTTGCCGGCCGGACCGCGCTCCATGCCCTCCAGCTTGGCCAGCATCTCGGTGACGAAGAAGACGTCGCCCTGCTTGACCAGGACGTAGCGGTCCAGGTAGCGCAGGGCCCGGGCGCAGTTGCGGGGCACGTCGGTCCGGTCCGGCCAGGTGGCGAAGGGGATGCCGTACCCGGAGTGGCCGGTGGTGAAGGATTTGCGGTTGAAGTCGCGGTCGCTGGCCATGTGGAGGCCCTGAAGGTCCACCGAGACGCCGATGACCTGGGCTTGATCGGCCCCAGCCCTCCTCAAGCCCCGGGCGGTGCCGGTGACGTTGCCCCCGCCGGCGTGGGTGATGGCCACCGCGTCCGGAAAGCGGCCCTCTTGCTCGAGGACTTCACGGGCGACCTCGAAGCCCAAGGTCTCCACGCCCAAGACGCCGGTGGGAACGTAGAGCGAGGCGGCGAAGTAGCCGGTCTCCTCCAAGACGCGGAGCATGATGTAAAAGAGCTCCGGACCGACGGTGAGCTGCCAGACTTCGGCGCCGTAAGCCTCGCAGGCCCTGGTCTTCTCTAAAATTTCCGGCTGGCCCATCTGGCGGCTGTCAAAGACCTCCTGGAGGACGATGGTCTTCAAGCCCCGCTTGGCCGCCTGGGAGGCCACGGCGGCGCCGTAGTTGCCCGAGCTGGCCGCCACGACGCCCTTGTAGCCCAACCGGGCGGCGTGATGGAGAGACAGGGCCGCCCGACGGTCCTTGAAGCTGCCGCTGGGGTTGGCCGCCTCGTCCTTGACGAAGATGCGGGCGCCTTTGCCCGGGGGAGCATAGGAGCGGAGGAGGGCGGTGATGTTTTTCAGCTCCACCAAGGGCGTGTCGCCCACCCCGGTCTCGGCCATGACGCTTTGGATGTCCTCGAAGGCGTAGCCGCAGGAGTTCATCAGGCCTTCGTAGTCAAAGGCCAGGGAGGAGAGTTCGTAGCGCTGGTAATCGATGCCCGTGGCCCGGCTGAGGATGTCATGTTTGCGCGCCAGAACGGCTTTGTAGCTCTGGTCCATGGGCTCAATCTCTCTTGAGGCGGCGGCGAAGTTCGGACCCAATGGACAGCAATTCTCGGCGGGGTCGGCCGAAGTTGTGGTCGTAGACCGGGTTGAGAGCGGCCAGCGTGCCCTTGAGCTCGCGGCCGATGAAGGATTCGACGCGGACCTGGTCGCCGAAGTCGGCCTCGGCTTCGAGAAGAAAGCCCTTGATCCAACACTCGTAGGGCACGGCCTTGGTCTCTGGGGGGAGGTTCTCGGGCCGCATGGACGGCTCCAGAATGACGCGGTGAATCTGGACCAGGTCTCCACGGCGGGCGTCCGGCATGATCTTGGCGCTCCTTGTGTTCGCGGGTTCGATTATTTTTTCAGCGAGCCGTCCCTTTCAAAACCCGGGCGGTGAGATGGCCGAAACCACCACGAAGACCGCGTGACCGGTGTTGGTGAATTTGTGGGGCGTGTTTTCGGCGATGTAGATCGAGTCGCCCTCTTTGAGGCTGAAGCTGTCCTCGCCGAGCTCAAACCAGCACTCGCCCTGGAGCACCAGGGCCGCCTCGTCGCCCTCGTGGGACAGGGGCGACTCCGCGTTCGAGGCCCCTGGCTCGAGCATGGTCAAAAGGAGCTCGATGCGGTGGTCCGGGGAGCGGGACAAGAGCTGATAGGTCAAGCGGGACTCGGTGTTGACCAGGACCTTGCGCTGGTGTTTGCGGACCACCGCGCCGTTGGATGAGGCCTTCTCCTCAAAAAACGTGCTCAAAGGGCAGCCGATTCCGGCCGCGATCTTGCGCAGGGAATTGATGGACGGGTTGGTCAGCCCCCTCTCGACTTGGGAGAGAAAGCTCAAGGACAGGCCCGTCTTTTCGGATAAGTCGGCCAGGGTCAATTTTTCGGCTTTCCTGATCCGCCGGATCATGGAGCCCATCAGGTTGGAGTCAGAAGCGGTCATGCTCCCCCTTTTAACCCGCCCGGGCCCAGCGACCCGCTGAGCACGACATGACTAAAATTAAATTGCTCGTTAATTGAACTTTTGTCAATCGCTTTTTTCTAAGCTAAAAAAGCAGCCTTTAATGCGGCTCAAAATTTCAGTATATAAAAAACTAAAATTCAGTATAAATTCAATTAAATCTCAGCCGAACTAAAGTTCACCATGACCCGGCCTCTGAGCTGGGCTTGACATGCCCTCCGGCTAGTGGCAGCCTGACGAAATCCAGTTCTCGACGTCGGACCATCGACTGTTCCGGCGTGAGCTTGGGTTGACCAGGGTGAGAGGATGAAGGCGGCGGCTTTGGAGAGCCAAGGAGATCAGAGGCGGCGCGGCGCGGCCGGAGGCGGCAGGCCATTTTTTTTGGCCGTGGTCTGCCTCTGGCTGCTTCTCACGCCCCGTCTGGCCAGCCCTGGCTGACCGCCCGCAGGGGCCAACCTGCTCGAGGCCGGTCCGGTCCACCAGAACTTAGATGTCAGCCGACCTTCTTTTGCCTTTGATTCCACGGGCGGCTTCCACGGTTTGTTTTATAACGCAAATAATAATAAAATATGGTATCGCTCCCCCCAGACCGAATCGCGGCGCTGGTGGCCCTGGCAGCCTTTTCGGCTGACCCCCCTCGACACCGAATCCAGAAGGGCCTCCCTCAAGCTGGACGGCCGAGACGGGGCCCACATCGCCTTGGCCGACAACGAGGCCCTTTATTATCTTTGCCGCGACAAAAACGGCGCCACATCAAAAGAGCTGATCGACACCAAGACCAAAGGCGGTGGCGCTCTTCATTTGGGCCGCCTGGATGGCCGGACGGTCGTCCTGGTGGTTTACCGAGATCGGGCCGGCGGCCTCAAGCTGGCCCTGAAATGCGAGGCGGCCCGCAACGGACCGTGGCTGACGACCCCACTCGCCGGCGCCCTTGACACGGGCGAGCCCCTGGTCAGCGTTTTAGACGAGAAGATGAGGCTGCATCTGATCTACTTCCACAAAGGGCGCTCGCGGATGGAATACACCCGCCTCGACGAGCCCCTGAGCGAGCGCCCACCCCGGAGGCAGACCGTCATCCCCTTGGGCCCCGGAGGCGGGGCCGCTGACATGGTGGTTGATGAGCGCGGCCGGCCGGTGATCGTCTGGCAAGAGGCGGCCGCCCAAAATCTCCATTTCGCCCGGGCCCTGAGCGAGGCCCCTCTTTCGCTCGAGGACTTTGTCTTCCGCAACCTGGGCCCGGTGGGTGGCGCCTTCGCCTCGGTGGCCGTCAAGGGCGAGCGGATGGTCATCGCCTTTCAGGGCCGCGACGAGAGGCTGAAGCTCCTCAAGGCCCGAGGCGATTCAGTGATCTACACCACCACTGTTGATCCACACGCCGGGAGTGGCTACCTCAACCGCCTCTTCTTTCGGCCTCGCACCCGCGTCAACATCATCTACTTTTCGCGAAAGAGCCAGACCTGGCGGGCGGCCGGGCTGGATTGCTGACTTCAGAGTCTGGGTAAACCGGGGATATTTCCGGGACGCATCATCAAAAATCCCTCAAATGGTATCATTTCTTCTTGGCTCCCCAGAGCAAGAGGCGGACGCCCTCGAAGCTCCGGGCCGCCTCAAGGGTGTAACGTTCGGCTAGCCCGGATATTTCACGAGAGCCTTAAATGAGACCTGATTGGCTGTTTTGC
>CAYXRH010000284.1:0-5703 GCA_964466355.1 uncultured Thermodesulfobacteriota bacterium | reverse complement strand
GGGGCGCCAGGGGGTGAGGCAGCGGGCCCGGGGCCGGCCGAGGCGGGCGCAGACTCGATCCACGGCCTCCTCGGCCATGCGACGGTGGGTGGTCAACTTTCCGCCGAACAAAAACAAGAGGCCCGACGGGCTTTCGACCAGGCGATGCTCCCGGCTGACCCGGGTCTCCTTGACCTTGGCCTGAAAGACCAAGGGCCTCAGGCCGGCGAAGGCCCCGATCACGTCCTTGAGGCTCAGGGCGAGACGGGGGAGGTATTGGTTCACCGAGGCAAGCAGGTATTCGACCTCCGGGCCCTCGACTCGAAGACTGTCCGGGCTTCCGGCGTAGTCGGTGTCGGTGCTGCCGAGCAAGCGGCAGTCGCGCCAGGGGATGACGTACACCGGCCGGCCGTCCAAGGGGGAGAAAAACACGGTCAGATGCTCGAGGGGCAGCCTTCCCTGGGGCAGGATGAGATGCACGCCCTTGGTGGTGCGCACCAGATGAGGCCCCATCTGGCCATCCATCTCGCTGATGAGGTTTGTCCAAGGGCCGCCGGCGCAAAGAACCGCCCGGGCGCGGACGAAAAAATCGCGGCCAGAGAGGGCGTCCCTGGCCCGGACGCCGACCACCCGGCCCTTTTCCTTGACGAGTTCCACCACTTGAGCGTGGTTTAAGGCCGTCGCGCCGCCGCCAATCGCGGCCAGAACGGTCGCCAGGGTCAGCCGGGCGTCATCGGTGAGGCAATCAGTGTAGAGGGCCGCGCCGAGGTTCAATCGATCCTTGAACAAGGGGCTGAGCTGAGCCAACCCCTGAGGCGAAATGAGGCGATGCCGCCCCAGGCCCCAGGGATAGGCCAGGGAGTCATAGACGCTCATGACCAGGGAGACCTTGGCCGGGGAGTGGGTGAAGCCGGGCACGAGAGGGACCACGAAGCGCTGCGGGCGGATGAGATGAGGGGCGAGGCGATAAAGGACGCCCCGCTCTTTAAGCGACTCCCTGACCAGGCCGGGCCGGAGCTGGAGAAGGTAGCGCAGTCCGCCGTGAATCATGCGCGAGGAGCGGCCGCTGGTGCCTGAGGCAAAGTCATCTTTTTCAAGAAGGGCCGTGTGGAGGCCCCGCAAGGCCGCGTCCCGGGCCACGCCGACGCCAGTGATGCCGCCGCCGATGACCAGCAGGTCGAAGCGCTGCTTCTCTAACCCATCAATGACCCGGGCCCGCTTCTCCCGGCGGCCGGAGGCAAAGCCGACCATGATCGCATCCTCTAAAAATTACACCCGGGCGGCCACATTGACTTATGATGCCCGCTTCGGTGAGGCGACACTATTTTGAGATCACCCTTAATCATAAAAAAGCTTGCCTGGGTTCATGATGTTCGGGGCGTCCAGGGCCATCTTGAGCTTTTTGAGAAGCTCCAGCCGGGCCGGGCCCAGACAGCGGCTCAGCCACAAAGCGTGGTCCAGGCCGACGCCGTGGTGATGGCTCAGGGCCCCCTGGTGGCTGATGATGGCCTCGGTGGCCTTGGTCTTGATTATCCGCCACTGCTCCATCTCCCGCCCCGGCGAGCGCGGGCAGATTAAGATGAAATACAAAGAGCTTCCCTGGGGATAAAGGTGCGACAGATGGGCCAGGACCAGACCGGGCGAGCCCAAGCCGGCCATGGCCTCCCCACAGGCCTCGGTGACGAACTGGTGCAGATTTAAAACTTCGGGCCACAGGGTCACGGTCTCCAGCGTGTCCACCAGCAGGCCCATGTTCATCAATCTGTCGCGCAGGTAAGGCTGATCAAAGCGACCCTCAGCCCAGGCCGAGCCGGCCTGGCGGCCCAGGTTGAAGCCGCCATCTCGGCGGATCAGGCCCAGGGCTTCTTTTTTTTGGGCCTTGACGAGACGGTGATTCCCTTCGAGGCCGAGGATCATCAGCGACCGGGCCCCGGATCGATAACCTCTGGCCGAGAGAAAGGCCATGACCTGGGAGCGCGTCGCCCGGGCCATCCAACCGCGGGGCTCTCTCAGGAGGGCCAAGGCCATGTCGGTTTCAGGGCCGTCGGAGACCCTGATCACGGCCGGGGTCAGACCGGCGCGCATGACGCCCTGGGCCGCTTTTGCGGCCGAGGCGAAGTCACGAAACAGAAAAGCCCGGAACTCCGCGGCTTGAGGCTGGGGATGGAGCCTCAGGGTGGCCTGGGTGATGACGCCCAGAACCCCTTCCGAGCCGATGAGCAGCCTTTTCAGGTCCGGCCCCTGGGCGTGGGCCGGAAAGACGTCGGTGTCGATGACGCCCGCGGGGGAGACGAGGCGCAGGCCCAAGACCAGGTCAGCCATGCGGCCATACAGGGTCGAGTTCTGCCCGGCCGAGGCGGCGGCGATCCAGCCGCCGAGGGTGGAGAAGTGAAACGACTCCGGGAAATGCCCCAGCGAGAGCTCCTGGGCGTTGAGCTGAACCTCCAGATCGCGGCCCAAAATCCCAGCCTCGACCGTGGCCGTCAGGGCCTCGGCGTTGATGTCGAGGACCTTGTTCATGAGGGTCAGATCCAGGCTGATGACGCCGGTGAAGCCCTCGGGCCTGACCGGCTCCACGCCGCCGACCACGCTCGTCGCCCCACCCACGGGCACCAGGCCCAGCCTTTGCCCCGCGGCCAGGTTCATCAGGGCCGCGACCTCATCTTCGTTTTGGGGGAAGACGACCGCGTCGGGCGCGTGGGGCACCCGGTTGAGGCGGAGGGCGAGCAGATCGCGGTAGCTCCGCCCCAGGGCGTGGCGCAGGCGGTCCTCCTGGGTCAGGGAGACCCGCGCCGCGGAGAGGAGGGAGACGAGCTCGGCCTTCACCTCGGAGCCCAGGCCGGGCGAAGGAAGGGAGATGTCGTTCAGGGCCGGCGGGGGGCTCTCCACCAGGCGCGGCAGGCCCAGCTTGCTCTGCAGAAAGGGCCGGAGATGGGGCCTGTCCTTTAGGGAGTACTCCTCATCCGCGTCGCCCCAACCCCACCACCGCGAAATGGGATACTTCATCTCGATAAAGACATAGATTCATTTTGAGCGGGTGTCAATTGAAGCAGGCCTTGACCAAGGCCGCCATCGGCCGCGGCGCGGTCAATGAAGAGAGCCTCGAGCCCGTCCGAAGCCTTAATCTGAAAAGAGAACAACTAAACCAAAATTACACCTGTGAAAACAACTTGGTCTCAGGCGGCCGGGGGCTAACCAATGTAATAAACGCTCGGCTCAGTGCCTTTGTGGGGCAGCATCTGCCAGGCGCGATGCTCCCTGATCAATCGCGACGCCTCGGAGGCGGGGTCCTCCAGGTCGCCGAAGATCCTGGCCTGGGTCGGGCAGACCTCGACGCAGGCCGGCTTGAGGCCTTGCGAGAGGCGATGGAAGCAGAAGTCGCACTTCAAGGCGACGTGATTGGGGATGGGCGCGAAGACGGGCTTTTCAAAGACGGTCCGACCGTCCGGAAAGAGCATGCGGTTGTCCGTGACCAGCACGCGGGCGTGGTAGGGACAGTGCTCCACGCAGGCCCCGCAGCCGATGCAGGCCTCGAAATCGATCATGACGATCCCGTCGTCCCGCTGAAAACTGGCCTTGGTGGGGCAGACCTCGACGCAGGTCGGCTTGGCGCAGTGGTTGCACATGACCGGCACGAAGACCCGGTTGACCTCGGGAAAGCGGCCCATCTCCCTGTCCAGAACCTGGGTCTGGAACAGCCCGGAGGGGGCGTTGTGCTCGGCCTTGCAGGCGGCCACGCAGGAGGAGCAGCCGACGCACTTCTTGAGGTCAATGACCATGCCGTATCTGGGCATCGCCGCCTAGCCCTCCGCTTTGGAGATTTTGACCCGGACGCACATGTCTATCTGGCCGCTGAGGGTGTCGATGCGGGCCACGCTCGGCGGCGGCAAGAGGGCGTTGTGCAAGACCCCTTTGCCCCTGGCCGAGGGCATGCCCTTGGCCCAGTGGCCCAGGGTGGAGCAGGTGCCGACGCACTCCGGATGGATCAGCTCCGTGACCTTCAAGACGCCTTCAAATCTGCCGTATCTGGACTCGACCAAGACCTTGTCTCCGCTTTGAAGCCCCTTCTTCTCAGCCACCGAGGTGTGGACCATGACGTTGTACGAGTAAGGGTTGGACGAGGCTATCTCGTCGATCCAGGCGTTCTCGGCGGTGATGGAGAAGTTGTGGGTCGGCAGCTTGCAGTTGGTTGACAGGAGGTCAAACTCGTCGTCCTCGGCAAGGGCCTGGCACGGAATCCAGAGGGGCACCGGCGAGTAGGGGCTCAAATCCCATTCCAGACCGAGCTGGTTTAGGACCGCTTCCACGTCATCCCGGTGGCCCAGGAGGTACTCCAGATAGATCGGCACCTTGGCCTTGAAAAAGGGCTGCGGAAAGGCCTCGTCGATCGTCTTCGGCCTGGTCACCACCGCGGAGGTGTCGGCAAAGAGATCCCAGGAGAACTGGGGGCCGATGATGCTCCGGGCCTGCCGTTCGGCGATGTCCCTCACGGTGTACCGGCCCCCCGGCTCCAGGTGGAGGGCGGGATCGATGACCCAGGAGTCGTTGCCGATCCGATACATCTCCTCCAGGATGCCCAGCCGGCCGGCCAGCTCCAGATAGATCTCCGTCCAGGGCCTGACCTCGGGCGGGGGCTCGACCACGGGCTGGCGCATCAGCCAGTACCAGTTGCCCGGTCCGGGGGTGAGGAAGGCGTAAGGGTCGTTGGCCGGAAACATCTCCCAGCGCTCGAAGTCGTGGGCGTCGGGCAGGATGATGTCGGCGAACTCGCAGGTCTCGTCGATGAACATGCAGATGGAGACCTGGAACTTGAGCCGCTTCAGGGTCTCGGCCATGGCCGCCGGGTCGTGGCTGTTCATCATCAAATTGGACCGGCCGTGGATGAGCATCTCGGGCTCGTAGGGAATGCCGAACTTGTGCGGCTCATTGATGCCCCAGGGGTACAGCCCCCGGGTGAACAAGGCGGCCGGGAAGAGCTCCTGCAGGTCCAAGGTCTGGGGGATCCGGGCCTGGCGGCCGGGATAGGGCTTGTTGTACTTGGTGATTATATCAGCCGGCACGAGGAGCCCGTCGGGCCCGACCTCAGCGCTCCAGTAGGGCCCCTTGGGGTTGACGCCGCGCTGGCCGCCAGGCACGTCCACGGCCCCGACGAGGATGTTCAACAGATGGACGGCGAAGCAAGAGTTGAAGCCGCCCTTGTGGGCGGCCGCGCCTCGCTTGTAGTCGATCCCGGCCGGCCGGTAGGGCAGGGTGTGGCCTTGGATTTCAATGGTCTCCCCGATCCGGGCCGCCTCGCAGAACTCCTGGGTGAAGCGCCGGATCCTCTCCGCCGGGATGGTGCAGATTCGTGACATCTCCGCGACGTCAATCTTGGCCAGATGGTCCTTGAGAACCTGGAAGGCCGGCCGGCAGCTCAAGCCCCTCGCCTCGAAATGGCCTTCGATGGCCGGATCCTCGAGATCCAAAGCGTCAAAGGGCTTGATTCGGGCCTCGGCGGCGTCAAAGACCAGGGGTTTTTGAGACTCTTCATCGCGCAGGTACCGGCCGTTGGGCTTGACGAGATACCCGCCGTTGGTCTGATTTTTAAGAAAGGGAGCGTCCCAGCGGCCCAGCTCGCAGACCATGACGTGGAGCATGGCCAGGGCCAAAGCCCCGTCAGTGCCCGGCTTGATGGGCAGCCATTCGTCGGCCTTGGCCGCGGCGTGGGAGCAGTAGGGGTCAATG
>CAYXRH010000283.1:0-5707 GCA_964466355.1 uncultured Thermodesulfobacteriota bacterium | reverse complement strand
TATAAGGGACTATGGCTGCTTCGCCAACCTCCTTCGTGAAATATCCGGGCTAGCTTCCGGGAGGCGACAATAGGCTTTTAAAAAGGAGGCCCCCATGACTCAGGAGCGCGCTTTTGAGATGGCCACGTCGAGCATCCGCTTCGGTCCGGGCATCACCCAGGAGGTGGGCATGGACCTGGCCGACCGGGGGATCAAGAGGGTCATGGTCTTGACCGATTCCAACCTGAGCCGCCTGCCAGCGGTGAAGACGGTTCTGGACTCGCTCGAGGAGCACAAGATCGACTTCGCCCTGTTCGACCACGTCAGGGTGGAGCCGACCGACGAATCCTTGAAGGAGGCCATCGCCTTTGCCGGGTCCGGAGATTTCGACGGCTACGTGGCCGTGGGCGGCGGCTCGACCATAGACACGGCCAAGGCGGCCAATCTCTACGCCACTTATCCGCCCGCGCACTTTCTGGACTACGTCAACGCGCCCATCGGCCAGGGTCTGCCCGTGCCGGGCGAGCTGAAGCCCCTCTTCGCCGTGCCGACTACGGCCGGCACGGGCAGCGAGACCACCGGCGTGGTCATCTTTGACCTGGAGGCCATGCGGGCCAAGACGGGCATCGCCCACCGCCGCTTGAAACCGACCCTGGGCCTGATTGATCCGGACAACACCAGGACCATGCCTCCGGCCGTGGCCGCGGCCACCGGGCTCGACGTGCTGACCCACGCCGTGGAGTCCTACACGGCCCTGCCCTACACCCAGCGCCCCCGGCCGAAGCGGCCCAGTCTGCGCCCGGCCTATCAGGGCGCCAACCCCATCAGCGACGTCTGGTCCCTGGAAGCCATGCGCGTCCTGGCCGAATATCTTTTCCGGGCCTTCGAGAACCCAGATGACGACGAGGCCCGGGGCAAGATGCTCCTGGCGGCCTCATTCGCTGGCGTGGGCTTTGGCAACGCTGGCGTGACCCTGCCCCACGGCATGTCCTATCCGGTCTCGGGCATGGTCAGGAGCTATCGGCCCCAGGGCTATCTTGGCGACCACCCCCTCATCCCCCACGGCCTGGCCGTGGTCTTGAACGCTCCGGCCGCCTTCAGGTTCATGGCCTCGGCCCGGCCGGACAGGTTTCTCAAGGCCGCCGAGGCCCTGGGGGCCGACGTCTCCGGGGCCGAATTTGCGGAAGCCGGGCAGATCGTGGCCGACGCGGTCATCACCTACATGAGGCGCTTGAACGCGCCCAACGGGCTCAGGGCCGTGGGCTACACCGAGGACGACATCCCGGCCCTGGTCAAAGGGGCCCTGCCCCAGCACCGGGTCATCAAGCTCTCGCCCAGGCCGGTGGGCGAGGTGGAGCTGAGCGAGATATTCAAGGAGGCCATGGTTTATTGGTGAAGAGGCCCCTTTTTTTGGCTCGGCAGAGAAAAAGAACGGGCGGGTCAGCCGGCCCCCGCGTCCAGCCAGCCTGTTTGGCCCGCCCTTGACATCTTTTCTTCTGATTGGCTAGCATGGAGCTTCAACCCCTCCAGGATCAGGAGCGATCATGCTGGTCAAGGAAACCAAGCTGCGCCGCATCAAGCTCAAGGGCCGGGGCAAGGTCCGGGACATCTACGATCTCGAGGACAAGCTTCTCATCGTCGCCACGGACCGCATTTCGGCCTTTGACGTCATCATGGACGAGGCCATCCCGGACAAGGGCCGGGTCCTGACGGCCATCTCGGCCTTCTGGTTCGACCAGGTCAAGGACGTCATGCCCAATCATGTCCTCTCCCTCGACCCGGCCGACGTGCCTGGCTTGGTCGCGGGGGAGGCTGATTTGTTGTCCGGCCGCATGATGCTGGTCAGAAAAGCGAGGCCCCTGCCGGTGGAGTGCATCGTCAGAGGCTATCTCTCCGGTTCGGGCTGGCAGGATTATCAGGTCCACGGGGCCGTGTGCGGCATCGCCCTCCCCGAGGGGTTGAGGGAGTCGGACGAGCTGCCCCGGCCCATCTTCACCCCTTCGACCAAGGCCGAGCTGGGCGAACACGACGTCAACATCTCCCTGGCCGAGATGGCTGAAATGATCGGGGCCGAGCTGACGGCGCGGATCAGGGACGCCTCTTTGAAGATCTATGACCGGGCCCGAGGCTTGGCCCAGGACAAGGGCATCATCATCGCGGACACCAAGTTCGAGTTCGGCCTCGTCAATGAGGACCTTTTGTTGATCGACGAGGCCCTGACCCCTGATTCGTCGCGCTTCTGGCCAACGGATCAGTACCAGCCCGGCCAGGCCCAGCCCAGCTTTGACAAGCAGTACCTGCGCGACTGGCTGGCCAGCCTTGACTGGGACAAGACCCCGCCGCCGCCGAGGCTGCCCCAGGAGGTCATTGACCAGACCAGGGCCAGATACATCGAGGCCTTGGAGAGGCTGACCGGCCGGGGATTTAAATGACCATCGTCCGTGGCTGGCGCGCCTGATTTCAGGCCGAGGCCGCGTTTGTTGATCCCATTATTATGGTCAAACGCGTCATCAAGTCGTTATAAACAGTTGACCTCAAAATCGGCGATGAAGTATGCTCCATTTTGGTAGTTGGTCGCGCCAGCGGCTCGGACGGCCAACCAAACGCCTCAAAGACATCTTTCAGGCGGCTCAAAGGTCAAGGAATGTCTTGAAAGCGGACGCGAACGCTTGGGGCTGGAGCAGACCCAGCGGGGAGGAGAGGCATGAACATCAAAATCGACAAGCGGGCCAATCGAACCGTGGTCATTTGCGCGGGCCGCCTGGACGTTGCCGGGGCCAAGGTGATGGAGGAGGCCGTGCTGACTCTGCTGAGAGAAAAGGAAGGCGACGGCGCCAGACCAGTCCACCTGGATCTTTCCGGGGTGGAGTATTTGTCCAGCGCCGGGATACGCAGCCTCATCATCCTGGCCAAGGCCTCGGTGGAAGGGGCTCAACCCCCCTCGCCAAGCATGGCCCGCCTGCGGGTGGTCAACATCAAGCCCCAGGTGAATCAAGTCCTCGAGATGGCCGGGGTGCTGGAGAACCTGACCCAGGGGGCCTGGCCAAAAGCCCCGGCCGAGCCCAAGGCCGAAGTGGCCGGCGATTACAGCCATGTTCTGGACCAGGTGCGCCTGTCCTTCCCGGCCCCGGTCTCAGACCCGGTCAAGGACGGTTATTTCGTGCACATCGTCTCCCAGGGCCTGGACCGCCTTGACGGCCTCAAAACCGAGCGCCCCTATCTGGGCCAACGCCAGGAGCTGGACTATGAGCAAGCCAGGCGCATGACCATTCCGGAGAATATGTCCACCCTGGAGGAGGCGGTGCTCCAACTGGCCGATTACCTCCAGGGGCTGTTCATCTGGGGCCATCCCCGGACCCAGGAGAACGTCATTCCGCCGGCGAGCATCCCGGCCATCATGGGCCATCTTTACGCCTCCATCTACAACCCCAACATCATCTGGGACGAGTACTCTCACCGCCTGGGCCAGGCCGAGGTGGAGGTGTCGAGCATGTGCGCCTCCTTGATCGGCTACGACCCCGCCGCCGCGGCCGGGGTTTTCACCTTTGGCGGCACCGGCACCGTCTTCTACGGGGTCAAGCTGGGCCTGGAGAAGGCCCAGCCAGGGGCCTTCTCTGAGGGCGTGCGGGAGAACCTCAAGGTCGTCAGCTCCGAGGCCGCGCATTACGCCAAGCTCAACGCCCTGGGCTGGTTGGGGCTGGGCATAAAAAATCTGGTCACCGTCCCCACCGACGGGGACAACTCCATGGGGCTGAGCGAATAGGAGTCCACCTTGCGGGAGTTGTTGGACAATGACGAAAAGATCGCCTGCATCATCGCCACCATGGGCACCACCGACGCCTTTGGCATTGACAATCTTGAGTTCCTGGTCAACCTGCGCGACCGGTTGGTGAGGGAATACCGACTGCCCTATAGCCCCCACATCCACGCCGACGCCGTCATCGGCTGGCCCTGGGCCGTTTTCAATGACTATGATTTCGAGGCCAACCCCCTGGGCTTCCCTCCCCGGACCCTGCGCTCCCTGTGGGACGCCCAGACGGGCGTCAGGGCCCTCAAGATGGCCGACTCCGTGGGGTTTGATTTTCACAAGACCGGTTACACGCCTTACGTCTCGAGCCTGTTTCTGTGTCGGGACCGCGAAGATCTGAACCTGGTGACCCGCGACGCCTCCTTGATGCCCTACCTTTTTCAGTTCGGGAATTACCACCCCGGCGTCTTCACCATGGAGACCTCCCGCTCCGGGGGCGCGGTCTTGGCCGCTCTGGCCAATCTCAAGACCTTTGGCAAAGAGGGATATCGGGCCATTTTGGGCCACATCGTGACCATGGCCGAATCCTTGCGTCATCGCCTCGAGGACTCCCCCTTTGCCGTGGTGGTCAACAACTACAACTACGGTCCGGTGACCCTCTTCAGGCTCTACCCGGAAGGGGTTGAGGCCAAGGGGGCCTACCTGGAGGAGGCCACCGACCCTCAAGCCAAGGATCGGCTTCTGGCCAACAACGATTACAATCGCCGCATCTTCACCGCCCTGCACCAGCAGATGGAGGCGGGCCAAGGCCTGGCTTTGTCACTGACCGACCGCTACCGACTGGCCGCCTGCCAGGAGCCCATCCTGGCTCTGAAGTCCTTTGTCATGTCGCCTTTCGTGGACGAGAAGGCCATGGACCGTCTCCTGGAATGCCTCCTCGAAGCTCGAGGGGTCGTCTCTTGAGTCAGCCCGGCGAAGCTGCTTCACCTCCAGTGCTGAGCGTGGCCCTGTTGATCGCCGGCGCCGCCGTGGGGGCCGGCATCCTGGGCCTGCCCATCCAATCGGGTCTGGCCGGCGTGGTCCCCGCCCTGCTGGGCATGGTCTTTCTCTGGCTGGCCCTCCTGACCACGGGTTGGATCCTGGCCGACAGCCTCATCAGAACCGGCGCCGGGGCGGAGGACCTGCCGTCCCTGTTCGACCGCGAATTGGGGACCTGGGCCAAGTGGTTGGCCGTGGCCGGATACCTGATCATTTTTTACGGGGTTCTGGTGGCCTACCTGGCTGGCGCCGGCTCGGTCCTGGCCGCGCTTCTGAACCTTCCCGCGGCCAAAACCTGGCTGCTCTTGGGTTTCTTCGTCGGGGCCACGGGCCTGGTCATCTTCGGTCTGGACATGGCCCGGAGGGGCAACGCCCTGTTCATGATCCTCTTGGGGCTCAGCTTTGTTTTTTTGCTCTGGCAGACCGGCCAGAACATGGAGCTTGAACGCCTAAAGAACACTGACTGGCTCTTTCTCCCCTCGGCTCTGCCCATAATCCTGTGCGCCATGACCTTTCACTGCGTCATCCCCTCGGCCTGCCAAACCCTCGGTGGAGACCGGCGTCTGGTCTGGCGGGCCCTGGTCATCGGCAGCTTCGTCCCTTTGCTCTTGACCGCGGTGTGGACCGTGTTCGTCGTCGGCGCCCTGCCCCTGAGCGGTCCGCATCCGGGCAATCTCCTGGCCGCCTTTGAGGCCAATCAACCAGCGACCATCCCTCTGTCCGAGGCCCTCAAGGCCACGGGCATCACCACCGCGGGGTCGATCTTCTCCCTGTGCGCAATCGTGACCTCGTACCTGGCCGTGGGAGCCAGCCTGATGGGCTTTCTCAGGGATCTGTTGTCACCCTGGAAGCTGGCCGAAAATAAAGCCCTTCAGGCCGGCCTCGTCTTTTTCCCGCCCCTGGCGGTGGTCTTGGTCTATCCCGACCTTTTTCTTGTGGCTT
>CAYXRH010000282.1:0-5714 GCA_964466355.1 uncultured Thermodesulfobacteriota bacterium | reverse complement strand
GTTCGGACAGGTCTAAGGCTCGCTTACTCGCGGCCCCGAGTCGAATTCTTCTCCGGTGGGGCCGCTTATCCTTCCACTCGCCAAGACCTGTGACCCTCACCCTCAAATTCGTTCGAACAACCAAACCAAAATACTACCTTACTTGAATGATCGCCAATCAGTATGAGAGGTTTTGAAATGCCATCAAGGCCTCCGATGGAGATGACAAATGACCCCCCCTCAAAAGGCGGCCCATCATGGCGAGTCAGAGTATAGCAAAAAAATAGTATAAAAGCGCTCGTCGGCCTCAGAATCATTTCCGATGACGGAAGCGATGACCTAATCCTCCTCGTCGACATATAATTCGGGATAGAGCTTGCGGGCGCACTCGGGGCAGATGGAATGGGAGAACTGGGCCTCCGAGCGCTCGGAGATGTATTTCTCCAGGTACTCCCAGTAGCCGGTGTCATCGCGGATCTTCTTGCACTTGGCGCAGATGGGAATGAGGCCGCTGAGCTTTTTGACCTCGGCCAGGGCTTCTTCAAGTTCAGTGATGAGCCTCTCCCTCTCCTCCTCGACCCGCTTGCGCGCGGTGATGTCGGTTATGACCGCAAACGAGCCCCGGAAAAGCCCCTCTTCGTCAAAAAGCCCGGTGGGCGAAACGATCGTGTGAACCCGCCCCCCGTCCGGGCGCAGCAAAATCAACTCATAGGCGCCCCTCCCTCCGGCCCGCCGCTTGGCCCGCTCCTTTAGGTTGATCCGGCGGTTCTCCTCATCCAGCAAGTCAACCACCGCCATGCCCAGCAACTCCTCGGACGAATGACCGACCATCTGACAAAACTGATCATTGACGTAGGTGAAAACATTACGCTCATCCGTCATCACCAAACCCTCATTCATCCTCTCCACCAGTCGCCTGAACCTGGCCTCGCTCTCCTTGAGCGCCTCCTCGGTCCGCTTGCGCTCGGAGATGTCCTGGACGACTCCGATGGCGTACCTGACCTCTCCCGTCGGCTCCCGGACCACCGAGACGGTGGCGTGGGCCCAGACCGAGGCGCCGTCTCGGCGCAAAAAACGCTTCTCCAGACTCCAGTCGTCGATCTCTTGGGCCACGACCCTGGCCGAAAGCTCCTTGTCCGCTTTCAGATCATCAGGATGCGTCAGGTCCCAGATGTTGCGCCCCAATAATTCATCGGGCTGGCGGCCTAACAGGTCGCAGAAGGACTGATTGACCTTTTGGAGATTGCCCCGGCCGTCCGACTGGCACATGCCCACCGCGGCGTGTTCGAAGATGGCCCGCAGGCGCGCTTCGCTCTCCTTGAGGGCCGCCTCGTCCATTTTCCGCTCGGTGATGTCGCGGATGACGCTGATCCAACCCGTGCGCCGGCCCTGGCGGTCCACCAAAGGGGCCACCATGTGCTTGGTCGGGAAAATGAGGCCGTCTTTCCGCTTCATGGCGAATTCATCCAGCTCGAAGAACCCACGGGACTCCATCGCGGGGTAGAGCTGGCTCTGGAATTTTTTTAATGAAGCTTCATCGGCGTGAAGGATGGCGGTCGTCTGGCCGATCATCTCCTCTTTTTCATATCCAAAAACACGCCGGGAGGCCGAGTTGCAATCGATTATTCGCGGCGGCACCGCCGCGTCGAGAATCAGGATTGAGTCCCGCTGGCTTTCGAACACCTTTTGGAGCCTCTCCTTTGACTCCCGCAGCTGACTCTCCATCTCCGAGCGGGAAAGAGCCGTCTCGATGGCCGCCCGCAGCTCCCGGTCCTGGAAGGGCTTGAGAACGTATCCGAACGGTTCACTCAGTTTGGCCCGCTCCAGCAAGGCTTCCTCGGCGTGGGCGGTGACGAAGACCACCGGAATCTCCAGGCGCGAGCGAATCTGAGCGGCCGCCTCGACGCCGTCCATCTCGCCTTTGAGCCTGACGTCCATCAAAATGATGTCCGGCCCGTCTTCGGCCGCCCGGACCACGGCCTCCTCCCCTGAGTCGATCACCGCCGCGACGCCATAACCCATCGCCTCCAGAGAGGCCTTGATGTCCCTGGCGACGAGGGCTTCGTCCTCGACGACCATGATGCGCCTCTGAACCATGACTCACGTCCTTGTCGTTATTTTGAGGCTGTGGCGAAACTGCCCTTTTGTCCCGATTACGGCGTTCATTGGTTTTCTCGAATGCTCACATATGACCTTCATATGCTGCGCTTCTCGAAAACCTCGCGCCTGGTCCTCGAACCAAAATGTGGTTTCGCCACACTCTCATTTTGAGACCTTGAACCTGATGGTGAAACAGGTCCCTCGCTCTGAACTCACGGCCACGGACCCGCCGAGCTGACTCTCCACCAGGCCGACGACGAGTTGAAGCCCCAGGGATTTGGTCCGCCGCCAGTCCACCTCCGGCGGCAGGCCCACCCCGTCGTCGCCGACGGCGACCTCGACCTCCTGGCCGCCGATGGACTTGGCGCCCACGAGAATCGTTCCCTCCTGGCGGCGGGGAAAGGCGTGCTTCAGGGAATTGGAGACCAGTTCGTTCAAGATCAGACCCAAGGGCACGGCCTGATCGAGGCCCAAGGCCACCTTTTCGGCTTCGACGCGCAGGTTCATCCGGCCCGGAGTGGTCTGGTAAGCCTGGATCAGGTTTTGGGCCAGGGTGGAGAGATATTCCCTCAGGTCAATGGTCGCCATGTCGTCGGAGCGATACAGGGTCTCATGAATCAAGGCCATGGCCCTGACGCGGCCTTGACTCTCCTTGAAGGCCTCGATCAACCTCTCATCCTTGGCGTTGTGGGCCTGCAGGCTGAGCAGAGAGGAGATGACCTGCATGTTGTTTTTGACCCGGTGGTGGATCTCGCGCAAGAGGACTTCCTTTTCCTTAAGGGCGGACTTGAGCGCCTCCTCGGCCCGCTTGCGCTCGCTGACTTCAAGCAGCAAATTCAAGGTCGCCGGGCGACCCTCCCATTCGATGAGGGCGCCGCTGATGTTGAACCATCTCACCTGACCGGTCGCGTCGATGAGGCGGGCCTCGTAGCTCTGCGGCACCTCCTCCCCTCTGAGCCGCTTTTGGTGGCGATCGATCAGCCCCGCCCGATCGATCGGCGCCACGAACTCAACCAAGGGTCGGCCGATCATCTCCCCCCGCCGATAACCCGAGAACTCCTCCACCCGGGGATTGACGTACTTCACCACCCCGTCCTGCATGACGCAGACACCCTCGTATGCGTTTTCGACCAGTCTCCGGTACTTCTCCTCCGAAGTCCTCAACGCCTCCTCGGTCAAAGCCCGCTCTTCAATCGCCTGCTCCAAAAGAAGCTTGGCTTCCCCAAGCCGTTGCTCCGACTCCCTGAGGGCGACATGTTTGACCACCAGATCCCGTTGACGTCTCTGTCGGGCGTTTCGCAAACGGCCGAAAATGACGACCATCAGAACGCATGAGACCGTAAATCTGGGCAGCAGCCCCTGGGGCAAGAGGCTCGCCGGCGGCGCGAAATGGAAGATTGAGCCCACCAGCAGGGCCAGGAACGCCCCGGCCCACAAAAGCCCCCATCTGATCTCGAAAGCCACCAGAACCAAGGCCACGAAGAGATAGGCCCAGGGCAGCCGGTTGACCTGCCCCTCCACCCCGAAGGTGTAAATACTCACCAGCCCCAGGAGGGCGCTGAAGGCGGACAGGCCGATCAAATGGATGCGCCGCTCCTTACCTTTATCCCTGGTCTTGAGGGTGAAGAGAAAGGCGGTCACCAAAGCGAGTGTCATCAGGGACAACAAGCCCCCGATGACCCAGCGGCCCGTGAGCAGGTCATCCGCGGCGAAGTAGATCAAGAGGGGCAGGGCCAGGAAAAGAAGGGACTTGACGAGATACCTCGTGTCGTCGAGTTCGATGTCCAAGGCCATTTCTTGGGCCGGGTTTTTATTCACGTCCATTGTTCGTGTCTTAGGTGGGGTGAACATCCATCTCGCCCGGGATTAGCTTTTGTCCCGGTATAGATCGGGATAAAGCTGCCGGGCGCACTCGGGGCAGATGCCGTGAGAGAATTGGGTCTCCGAACGCTCGGAGATGTATTTCTCCAGGCACTCCCAGTAGAAGGCATTGAACCCGGATGGAGGCGACAGGGCTCGATTCATCTCTCCTCCACCATGGATCTAATCCTTCCAACAAGTTGCATAATCAGCACTGATGCTCTTCAAGATCCACTTCTCCGCGTTGACTCCGCTTTGAGTCGGCTCAGGGCCGCGGCCGCCTTTTGCCCCATGTCGAACAGGAAACGAACGTGGTGGATGTCAAAGGCCTCGGGGCGGGCGCTGAACACGCTCACCAGACCCCTGACCCGCCCGTCGACGATGAGAGGGGCTTGGAGAAAGGATTGGAGCAGGCCGTCCTGGTCGAGGGCCGAGCTCTTGTCCGACTCGATGACCAAAGACACCGTCTGGGTGGGTGTGACGGCCGGCAAATCAGAGGCGACGTGGGCCAGGACATCGACCATCCACGAGACGATCCGCTCCAAGGTCGAGGCTTCGAGAGGCTTTGAGGACAGGATGAAGATGGGCCTCTCCCCCTCCAAACGGTGCGTCAGCAAGGCCATGGCCTGACAGCCAACGACGCGGGCCGTGACCTCGAAGAGCGTCTCCAGAATCTGTTGCCGGCTGGCGGTGACGACGATTTCCTGGCTGAGGCGACCCAGCGGCGTCTGTTCGGGGAGCTGTCCGGCGCGGCGCTGCGCCAGCCACTCGAAGACGGCCTCGACGCGGCCAAGCAAGTCGTCATCGTCGTACGGCTTGATGATGAAATGATCCGCCCCGACCTCCAAACCGCGGACGACGTCCAGGGGTTGGTTCTTGGTCGTGACCATCAGCACCGGCACGGCGGCGGTGAGCACAGCAGCCTTGAGGCGGCGGGTCATCTCGTAGCCGTCCATGACCGGCATGACGATGTCGGCCAGGACCAAATCCGGTGGGGCGTTAAAGGCCTTGTCCAGGCCGACCTGACCGTTTTCGGCCACCTCAATCTCGAAGCCGGCGCCCTCAAGGAGGGCCTGGGCCCGAAAAGCCTGAGTCGGGCTGTCCTCGACGATTAGAATGCGCTTCCTCATCGATGTCCCCCAATTCTTCGCCGCGGCGCGCCCGCGCGCACCATGAGAATGAGGCTCATTTTTGACCCTGATAGCGCTCGAGAGCGGTTTCGACCGCCGTCTTCACGATCTCGATGTTCAGCGGTTTGTCCAAAAAGTCGCAAGCGCCCAGTTGGAGGGCCTCCCTGATGTGGTCTTTCTCGCCGTACCCGGTGATCAGAATCACCTGGCTGGCCGGAGATATTTGACGGACCCTTTTCAAGACCTCCAGACCGCTCAGACCGGGCATCTTGAGATCTGTGACCACCACCGGGAAGGGATTCTTCTCAAAAGCGGCCAGGGCCAGACGGGGCTCTGAAAAGCCCTCGGGCTCCAGACCGATCTGCTTCAAAACCTTGACGATGAACCCCATGACCAGGACTTCGTCGTCCAAAACCAGCACCCGCTTAGCCCCGGCCATCAAGACATTCAGACAGGCCGCCGCCACCTCCGGGTCATACCCCCTCCTGAGGCCGCCTTGAAGCTCCGTCATCACTTCAACTGAAGGCAGCGCCGGCCGATAGGGCCGGTGATTGATCATGGCGTCGACCACGTCGGCCACGGACATGATCCGCGCCCAGAGGTGGATGTCATCCCCTTTCAATCCCCGCGGGTAGCCTGATCCGT
>CAYXRH010000281.1:882-5727 GCA_964466355.1 uncultured Thermodesulfobacteriota bacterium | reverse complement strand
GTCTTAGACCCCCCGCGCCGTCAGGGCTGAAGTTTATTTGCCGTAGCGGTCATAGAGGGCCATTTTGAGGTTTTGGCCGATGGTGGCCGCTTGATTCTGGACGGCGTCCACCAGCTCCGGCTCGAGGCCGAAGTCCTCGACGGCCCACTTGCGATAGCCCTCCTGGGAGAGCTTCTTGAATTTGGCCATGTTCTCGGCGCTGACGTAATTGACCTTCATGCCGTGCTCCTTGACCGTGTCCAGGGACAGCTCGTTGAGATGGCAGGCGAATCCCCTGGAGTAGACCAAGGCGGCCCGGGCGCACTCGATGAGGGTGACCTGGTTCTCTTGGCTTTGGGCCTTGAACCACTTTTCGCTGACCAGCCAGGTGTTGGTGTTGTAGATGTGATTGAGGAGGGTCAAGTACTTCTGGGTCTCCCAAAGCTTGGCCCAGACGGCGATGCAGGGGCCGTTGAATTGGCCGTGGGCGGTCCCGGTGGCCAGGGCGGTGGCCACCTCGCCCCAGGCCATGGGCGTGGCCGCGGCCCCCATGGCGTTCATGATGGCCATGTGGGCCGGGTTTTCCTCGGTTCTGATGCGCATCCCCTTCAAGTCCTCCGGCTTGTTGACCGGCCTGAGGCTGTTGGTCAGGGCCACGAATCCGCCGCCGTCAGACATGGTGGCCAGATACCGCAGACCGATTTTGGTCAGGCCCGACATGAAATCAGCGAAGAACTCCGAGTCAAAGAAGGCCCAGGCGGTCATCCGGTCCGGAAAGAGGTAGGGGGCCACGATGGCCTGATACTTTTTGTAGAAGGACGAGAAGGCGCCCGAGGAGGCGACGGACATCTGGGCCGTCACTCCGGTCTGACATTCGCGGGTCACCTCCACCTCGCTGCCCAACTGCCCGGCCGGGAATATCTCCACCTCGTAATGGCCGCCGCTTTTTTCGGCCAGAAGATTCTTGAAGTATTGCAGAGCGGGATAAATTTCATTGTCGTCCATATTGCCGGGGTAGACGGTGCCGACGACGATCTTCTCGGCCGCCTGGACCGCGCCGGGCTGAAGCAGCCCCACGGCCAGTAAAAAGACGGCCAGAGTGAACCCCAAGACGATTTTTAGCCCCTTTCTTTGCATAACTCCCCCTTCCTGGAGATGGTCTGACCAGAAGCGGTTTAAAAACCTTCCCTCGAGGCCGATCTCAGCCTCAGGCTCGAAGCGCCGCTCGCGACATATTTCTGAATATTTCTTATGTATGCCCTTCTTCGCCTGAGTTGACCTCGTCCCCCATAAAAGACGCTGAAACCGCTTCAGCGAGGTTATGAAACAGCCTCTTAATTCGACCCTGATCGAAAAATTATTCTACCTCACCTCCTTTGCTTTGCGCCAGCCCCTCGCCGCGGCCGGGAAGATCGGCGGCGAGGCCTTGACACTCGCCCTTGGCGGCAAAGTCCGCCTTTGTCTTTGTCCTGTGAAGGCATTGAATCCTCTCCGCGGCTCAAAAAATCATCGGTTGACCAAATCCACGATCTCGTCCCGGCTCAAACCGGCCAGGCCTAACTGGCTCAAGGTCCGGCCCGTCTCCCAGTAATTCTCCTCGCAGACCACGCCGCCCACGGAGATGAGCCCGTCGATCACCGGGGTCGGCTTTTTGACCAGTCGGCCCAACTGGGCGCGCGGCACCAGGCCGAAGGGCAGATCCTCGGTGATGTAGCGGTCCTGCAAGGACTTGGGTCCGATGATGGTGCCGATGACCCCGCAGGCATCGAAGGGGGCAATAAACTCCACGCCCATGATGCTGCACTTGGTCCGGAAGTCCACGTCCTGATACTGGATCATCTCGAACCCGAGAGCCTCGGCCACCCGGTCCGACTCCTCGTAGACTTGGCGGATGACCCGGGCCACGGCTTCGGTGATGCCCTCGTGGTACATGTAGAAGTCGCCGCCGGAGAACTGAATGCGTCCGGTGTTGAGCAGGGCGCCCGGAGGGTGGACAATGGGGTTGGGGTTGTTGAAGGCCGCCTCCAGGACGTTCTTTCCGGCGAAGATCTTGGGAAACATGGGTTTGAGCCCTGCGGCCACCGCGGCGGTCTCAGCGGCCGGCAGGGCGGCGACCATCACCCGCGCGGCCCACAAAAGAAGGTTTATCTTGCCTGGCTGGACAAGTCGGGTGCCGTAGGGCAGGGTGTTGCTCTCGACGACGGTCACTTTGTCCGCTTCGCCCCGGTCGGCCAAGAGCTTCTTGAGCCTCAGCGAGCCGAAGTCGCCGGCCCAAAGGACCACCTTCTGGCCCTCCTTCAAGTGGGGCACCATCTCTTGGAAGAACGGCTCGTGCCCGTTGGCGGCCATGGCCAGGTGGATCCACTCCGCGCCCTCGATGGCTCGGGCCACGTCCGCGCCCGCCCATTTCAAGGGAAAGGTCCCCAAGGGCCCGATGCCGATGGCTTCGACGGCTTTTTTGTCGCTGACCGGCCTGAATCTCTCTCCGTAGCGGGGATGTTCACCGAAGCGAACCTCGTAGCCTTGAGAGGCCAGGTCCGCGGCCATCATGTGGCCTCCGGCGCCGCCCCCCAAGACGGCGATTGGTTTGGCGCTCATCAATCCCTCCTCTCCTCCATGGCGTAAGCTCGGGGAATATATTTTTCTTGTTGGGCGTGGAAATCCATGGCCCGGTCGATGGCCGCCGAGTCTTTCAGCTTGATGGCCTCGAGGACCATCTGGTTTGCTTCGAACAGCCTGGCCGGACCCGAGGGGAAGATCTTGTCGAGCATCTGGGAGTAGCCCTTGAGGAGGATGTCGTCAAAGATGACCCAGATCAAGTAAAAGACCTTGCTCTTGGAGGCCAGGGCCAGTTGACGGTGGAACTCCACGGCCAGGGGGAAGTAGGCGTAGATGTCGTCTTGGACGGCCCTCATCTCCTCGATGAGCTCGTCCAGGATTTCGAAGCTCTCAGGGGTGGCCGCGCGGGCCACGGCGTGGGCGATGCCGAGGTCGATGTATTTTCTGACCTCCCACAGTTCGATGATTGTTTCGTCGCTGACTCTGATCAGCCAGGAAAGCTGCTCCCTGACGGCGTCCAGGTATTGGGTTATGTCAACGTCCTTGACCAAAGAGCCCTTGATCCCGGCGTTGACCTCGGTGAGGCCCATGATGCTCAGAATCCGCATCGCCTCTCGAATCGTCGGCCGCCCCACGCCGAACATCTGGCAAAGCTCTCGCTCCGAGGGCAGGCGGTCCCCGGGTTTGAGCCGGCCGTCGTAGATGGCCTCCTTGATCTGGTCAGCCACTTCTTCGTAGAGGTGGGACCTCTTTATCTGTTTAAACAGCAAACCTTCCTTCAACTTTGTCTCCGCTAATGGCCATATTTAATGATGGTCTTACCATTTTTCCATCTCCTAGTCAACGTCATTTTCCAATCCCCGCGCCGCGGGTCCGGTTGTCGTCTGGAGATAAAAAACCGACCGGTAGTCTTTACAACGAATCGAGGCCCGCCGGGGGATGGAGGAGGTTCAGGCCGGGCGATGCAAAGAACGATTCCAATCGCCACCGGGACCAGATCGTACATTTCAGGGCGGACTCGACTTGACACCGCTCGGGCGACGGCTGATCAAGGCCTGGGCTAGCGGCGCCAGCCTTGATTCGTCCAGATTGGCCTCGATCAGAATGAGGCCCTCATCCAGGGGCTGAGCCTGGGAGGGTGAAACCTTCTTGGGGCTGACGACAAAGACGCCCCGCTTCGGCTCGAGCTCGTCCCTGTAAAGGGCCGCCCTCTGAAAAGCCTCGGCGACATCCTCTTCGGGGCCGCTGAACTCGATGACCACCTCCGGCCGGGCCAGGCGGTGCGAGTCAGCGACGAGGGCGGTTCGGTCGAGGGCGTCATCCACGTAAGCGGCCACGGCCCAGCTGAGCCCCAAGGTGCCGCGCCAGAGCCTGGTGGGGCGCCATTGCCTCGCGGCGTCCACCTCCGCGGCCGTCCACAAAACGTCTGAAGCCAAAACAGCCTCGTCGAGCGCGGAGCAAAAAGACAAATAACCGTCCACCTCGGCGGAGTGGATGATGAGATCAGGGACGACAAGGGCGGCCATGTTTTGTTTGACCAAAGAAAGGCGCTTTGAGGCCCGTGGCTTTGGAAGCGGCTTCAAATTCAAATCAACCGTCGGACCTCGGGCGCTCATCTCCAAAAGGGGAGCCTCGACCGCGAAGTTCTCGTCAGCGCCGGTGAGGTCCACCAGGGCCAGCATGACCCATTTCTGAAAGCTCAGCCGGTACAGATCTTCGTAGAGGCTTTTGATCCGCCGGGCGGTCGTCGCCTCGAACTCGCCGACGTCGACGCCGCCCTTGAGCAGGTCGAACAAAGGGTCAAACATCTCCCGGACGAGCCGGTCCGTCGGGTCTTCGAGGAAATGAGCCAGCTCGCTCGACATGACGATCTCTTCCAGGCCCAGTCGTTCCAAGACCCGCCGCCGGGCCTCTCGAATCGCCCCGGCCAAAGCCTCGACTTCAGCTCGGAGGCGGGGTAGACAGGCCCTCAGAAAGGCGGCCCTCGTTTCATTGAAAAGGCCGTAAAAGGCGGACTTCAGGTCGCGGGGCACCGAGACGGTTTGGGGGGCTATCTTTATCTCAGGGTGGGCGCGGGCGAAGTCTCGCCACTGTCTGAAAGACCGCCGCCACTTGGCCGGCATCCGCCCCCCTCGGGCCTTAAGGAACGTCAAGCGCAGGCCAGAACGGCTCGCTGCAGCAGATCCTTGGCCGCGGCAACCATGTAATGGTTGTCTTTCATGGGCTTGGCCTTGGCCACCGCCAGGTCGGCCGCCCGGGCGGCCCGCGCCGCGATCAGGGGCAGGGCGAGGAGGGAGGTGGAGGGGA
>CAYXRH010000281.1:0-872 GCA_964466355.1 uncultured Thermodesulfobacteriota bacterium | reverse complement strand
GTGGGCGGCGCAAACCTTTTTTTGTTTTTTTTCGTGGGGTTGGGGGGGGCCCCCCGGGTGGGGGCGCGCCGGGGGGGCCGTCGCCTCGTTCAGGGGCTGGCCGAGGAGGGAGGTCTCGGCTTCTCGAACTCGCCGGGGAAGATTAAACACCGCGTTGAGGCATATGCAAGCCTTCTTGACCACGCCCTCTTGGGTGGTTATGACCGCGGCGCAGTTGACGATGGGGAAATCAATGGCCTTTCGCAAGGCGAACTTCAAGAACCGTCCCTTTGTCCCGTTCTCCGGGGTGGGGATTCTGATGCCGGTCAGAATCTCATCCCCATCCAAAACCGTGGTCTTGTCCGGGTCGGCCGCGAAGAACTCCTCGGCCCCGATCATTCGCTTGGTCGTCTGGAACCGGGCCTCCAGGGCCACCAGGGCCGGGGCCGTGTCGCTGGGGTTGACGGCGAAGCATTTCTGGTGGGGCCCGAATATGGAATGGTAGCGGCTGTCGCCCTTGACGGCGTGGCAGATGGCCCCCCGGGGCGCGCCGGCTTTTCTCAGACAAAAGAAGTAGTTTCTGGGGGCGCGGTAGTACCAGCAGCGAAGGCCCTGGCACAGATTGCCGCCGAGGGTGCCCATGGCCCGTATCTGGGGCGAGGCCACCGCGGCCGCGGCCTGGGTCAGGGCCGGGAATTGGTCGTTCAGGCGAGCCGAGGCGACCACCTCAGAAAGGGTGGTCAAGGCGCCGATGGTGACCCCGTCGCCGTTGTGGGTCAGGCCCGTCAGGCCGGGGATGGATTTGAGGTTGATCACCACCTGGGGATAGACGGCCTGAATTTTATTCTTCAACTGCCCCAACAGGTCCGTGCCGCCGGCGATGAGGCGGGCCC
>CAYXRH010000280.1:0-5744 GCA_964466355.1 uncultured Thermodesulfobacteriota bacterium | reverse complement strand
CCGCCCCCCCCCCGCCCCCCGCCCACGCGCCCGCCCGCGGCCGGGCCGGGGGGGGGGCGGAAGAGGACCAGGAGGCCGATAAATACATAGGCCGCCGCGCCGACGCTCCAGGCCGGCAGGGCGGCCATTTCTCTTGGAGGCTGATTCACTCTCACCTCAAGGCCGCGCCAGGCCGGTGCCGGCCGCTGATCAAGGAAGCGCCTCGGCCAGGACCACCGCCACCCGTTCGGCGGCCCGACCGTCCCAGAGCTCGGGCACCCGGGTCTCGAGGCCCCCCTCCAGGGCCCGTTGCAGGGCCGGACGAATCAGCTCCGGCTTGGGCACGAGCTGGTTGGTGCCCTGGGAAAGGGTGATCGGCCGCTCGGTGTTGGCCCTCAAAGTCAGACAGGGCACGCCCAGGGCGGTGGTCTCCTCCTGAACGCCGCCGGAGTCGGTCAGGACGACGGCGCTTTTTAGCATCAGCCCCAGGAAATCAAGATAAGGCAGCGGGCCGCTCAAGGCCAGGCCCCCGCCGGCCGGCCAGTCGAGGCCGGGGGTCTTGAGGCCGACAAGGCCTTGCTTCTGCAAAGCCTTCTGGGTCCGCGGATGGGCCGCCAGAAGGAGGGGCAGTTCGCGGCCGACGTCGTCCAAGGCGTCCATCAGCGGCCGCAAATCCTGGGCCTGGTCCACGTTGGTCGGCCGATGAAGGGTCACGAGGCCGAATCTGAGACCCGTCAGCCCCCACTCCGAGGCCAGGGGGCTCTGGCGGGCCTGCGGCTCCAGGCGGCGCAGGGTGTCGATCATGACGTTGCCGACGAGGTGGATTTTGGCCGAATCGATCCCTTCCCGGACCAGGTTCGCCACCCCGGCCGGCTCCGAGGCGAAGAGAAGGTCGCTCAGATGATCGGTCGCCACCCGGTTCATCTCCTCGGGCATGGACCGGTCAAAGGAGCGCAGCCCAGCCTCGACGTGGGCCAGGATGGGCCTCCGTCCGTCCGGGAAAACCATCTTGGCCGTCACCAGGGCGCAGGCCAGGGTGGAGTTGACGTCCCCGACGACGACCACCGCCCGGGGCCTCTCTGCGGCCAGGATCGGTTCGAAGGCGATCATGATCCGGCCGGTCTGGAGGCCGTGTCGTCCGGAACCGACGCCGAGGTGATGATCCGGCGGCGGGAGCCCCAGCTGGTCGAAGAAGACCTGGGAGAGCGATTCGTCGTAGTGCTGGCCGGTGTGGACCAGGCACACGGGCCAGCCGGCGGCGGTCAGGGCGGCGTGGAGCGGTGAAGCCTTGACGAAGTTGGGCCTCGCCCCGGCCACGAGCATGATCTTGCCCCGCTCTCTCATCGCCCGGACCTCACCTTCCACCCGGCCGTCAGGGCCGGGATGATGGTCCCGGCCCGCCAGTGATCCTTGAGACGCTGGCCGTAATACTTCAACCCTCGCCGTGGGCTGGGGCAAAGGGGAAATCGGCCCTCCTTGTCCGCGGCCAAGTGGGGCGCCCTCAGAAATTCGACCAAGGGCTCGACGACCCGCGGCCAGGTCATGTCCGCGGCCACCCGGGCCGTCTTGAGGCCGATGGCTTGGCGGCGCCGTGAGTCAGTCAGGAGGCGCGCCAAGGCCTGGGCCACGGTGGCGGGGTGGTGGTCGGCCACGACCTCGCCCAGATCTTCCCGAGCGACCACGCGGCTCAGATCGTCGCCGCCGGAGCAAAGGACCGGCAGGCCGGCCCAGATGCAGTCCAAAAGCCTGGTGCGGAAGGAATAATCCGTCTCCAGCCCGGCCGGGTAGAGACAAGCGCCCACCTGGGCCTCCAAAAGCCAGTTGGCCCGCTCCTGATAGGGCACCCAATCGTTGAAGATGACCCGCTGGCCGAGATTGAGCCGCTTCACCAGGTCCCTGGCCCGACCCAGGGCCCGGCTCTCGGCCAGGGCCGCGTCCGGGTTCCTGACGCCCATGAAGACCAGCTTGAGGGACTTGTTCTCCGGGGCCAGCCGGCCGACGGCCTCGATGAGAGGCTCGGGCTCGAGCCAGTCCCACACCCCGCCGTTCCACAAGACGACCTGATCGCCGGGTTCGATCTCCTTCAGGCGGCTGAGCCCCGGCCCGGTCTTTTGCGGCCGCGCTGGGGGCAGGCCGAAGGGGACTATGGCCAGGAGCCTGTCCAAGCTGGGATCATCCTGGAATGTCAGCGGATTTAACCGGTTGCAGCCGGCTAAAAAACCGAGCCACAGGTGGCGCTGTTTTTTGGAAGCGCACAGGAAAAAATCGCCGGCCCTGACGGATTCGATGATCTGGGCCAGATTGAAGTTGTGGGCTTTAGAGCCCTCGGCCTCGGTTTGGCTGAGCATCTCCAAAAAAATGGGGTCGTAAAGATCGACCACCAGCGGGCGGCCGGCCCGCTTGATGAAGCGGTGGCGGGCCAGAACCATGCCCTGCACAACCACCGCCCGGGCCTCCTTCAAGCGCGCCGGCAAGCTGAAGCGATCGTAGGCGAAGAGTTCAAAACCCTCGGCCGAGGCGAACCCGGGCGCCGCCGGCTCCGGGCTGCCCAGGCCCACCGGCAGGCCGGCGGCGCTCAAGGCCTTGGCGAACTCAAAGAAGCGCACGGCCGGGCCGGCCATCTTGGGCCCCACCCTGGCCGGGGAGAGGAGCAGAACCGGGCCCATTGAGGCCGGGTCGCCTTTAAAAGAATGGGTTTGGTGGGTTGTTCTCACTTCAGGTCGAGGCTTCAGACACGGCCCGGAGGCGAATGCTTCTTTTGGTCGGGCCGCTTCATATAATTAAGTAATTAAGGGGCGGCGGGGCTTCCTGAGCCAGATTTGTCCGCTTCAAAGCTCGTCAAAGGGCTTGGTCCAGGCCGGCTGGGGCAGGCTCAGCAGCTCGGCCAGGGCGGCGTAAAGGCTGCGGCCCGGCGTGAAAAACAACTCGTAGTCGAGGCGCTTTCGAAGCCGCCACGTCAGAAAATACCCCCACCGGTTCACCGGATTGAAGAGCTGGTCGATGAGGAGGTGATAGAGGTGCCCGGCCAAGATCCCCAAAGCCAGGGCCGGCGGCAGAAGGAGGGGTAAAAAAACCAGCTCGGCCAGCCACAGCTCGTAGCTGTGAAAAAGAACGAGGATCTTTTTGAGCCGGCCGCGGTGGAAGAAATCAAAGAAGTGATCCAGCCCCTCAAAGCGGCCGGTGGCGATGAGGTAATCTAGGACGTGGTCCGCGTCCACCAACACGGCGCTCAGGGCGCCCGTCGCCCCGGCGGTTGGGGAGCCACTGATCAGGCCCAGGCCGAGGCCAAAGGGCGCCGCGGCGACGAGGTGCCCCGAGAGCTTCATCTTTCTCTTTGTCCTAAGGTTTTCAGCTCAGTCCGGGACCCGGCTCTCCAGGGCGACCAGGCGCTGGTTCAGCTCTTCGAGCCGGGAGTCCACCGACGACAGGGCCGCCAGATCGGCCTCGACCATGTCTTTGATCATCTCCTCAAAGGT
Source organism: uncultured Thermodesulfobacteriota bacterium (assembly GCA_964466355.1). Taxonomy (GTDB): domain Bacteria; phylum Desulfobacterota; class Desulfarculia; genus CAYXRH01. The sequence goes on along the minus strand of CAYXRH010000280.1, from coordinate 2,289 downwards.
CACCTTGGGCGCCCAACCCAACTCGCGCCTGGCCTTGGAGGCGTCGGCCAGCAGAAACTCCACCTCCGCCGGCCGGAAGAGCTTGGGGTCCACCTGGACGAAGCTCTCCCAGTCCTCGACGCCGATGGCCTCAAAGGCCACCCGGACCAAATCCCTGACCGAATGGGCCCGGCCGGTGCCGATGACGTAGTCCTGGGGTTCGTCCTGCTGGAGCATCAGCCAGATGGCCTCCACGTAGTCCCGGGCGTCGCCCCAGTCCCGCTGGGCCTCGAGGTTGCCGAGGGTGATCCTTTTGGCCAGGCCGAGCTTGATCTGGGCCGCGCGGTGGGTGACCTTGCGGGTGACGAATTCCAGACCCCGCCGGGGGGATTCGTGGTTGAAGAGGATGCCCGAGCAGGCGTACAGGCCGTAGGACTCGCGGTAGTTGACCGTGAGATAGTGGCCGAAGACCTTAGCCACGCCGTAGGGGCTGCGGGGATAGAAAGGGGTCTCCTCATTCTGGGGGGTTTGGCGCACCTGGCCGAACATCTCCGAGGAGGAGGCTTGATAGAAGCGGATCTTGGGGTTGACCAGCCTGATGCCCTCCAGGACCCGGCCGACGCCCAGGGCGTTGAACTCGCCGGTGAGGACCGGCTCCCGCCAGGAGGTGGGGACGAAGCTCATCGCCGCCAGATTGTAAACCTCGTCCGGCTGGAACTCCTCCAGAGCCCGGATGATCGAGGTCTGATCCAGAAGGTCGCCGACGAAGAGATCAATTCTGTCCGCCAGGTGGTGAATGCGCCTGGCGTTGGTGGTCGAGGTCTGCCGGATCAGCCCGGCGACCTTGTAACCCTTGGCCAGCAAAAGCTCAGCCAGATAGGAGCCGTCCTGGCCGGTGATGCCAGTGATCAGGGCGCGCCGCATGTCTCGTCTTCCTCGTCGATTTTTTTAAAGACAGGGCTTAAAATAAGCCGACTGCGCGCGCAGGGTCAAGGTTTATTCCGCGCCCAGACGCTGAGGCCGTCAAAGCGCTTGATCTCCTGGTATCGAGCCGACCAGCCGTCGGTGAGGAGGGCCTCGTAAAACTGCCGGGCCAGAGCCCGCTTCTGCGGCCGGAAGCGGCCGGCCGGGGTGTCCTCGCTGAAGAAGCGCTCGTAGAAGCCCTGGTTGAGGACGACCACTTCCGGCCGGTCCTGGGCCAGGCGCTTCAGCGACGGCTCCCACTCCTCGCAGCTGTTTTTAAACGACGCGGGGACGTAGACGTAGGGGTCGTGCTGGATGGTCGTCTCGGCCGGGAATGCCTCGGCCAGCCAGCGGCCCGCGGTCAGCTGGGGCGAACTCATCTTGGCCGAAACCTGGTCCAGATTGTCAATCCCCCGTCGCGCGGCCGGAACCAGGACGAGGGCCACAATTATCGAGCCCGCGGCCGCGCCTAAAAAAAGCCGGGCGCTCAAAGCCAGGCTCAGCCGCCTGATGAAATAGGCCGCCGGCCAGATCAGAGCGGGCAGCACCTGCATCAGATGCCGATCCCTCGGCCCGGTGACGCTCGAGGTCAAATAAACCAGATTAAAGAGCAGCCACGAGCCCAGGAGGCCCAAAATCAAGCGCTGGCCGCCGTTCTGTGGTCTCAGAAGGCCCCAGGCCAGGCCGCTCAAGGTCAAGACCAGGGCCGGCCAGCCCCAGAAGCGCGGCGCGGCCAGCAGCCGCCAGAAAAACCAAGGTTGGGCGACGTAGCCGTGCTTGAGCCTCACCGTCTCGTTCAAAAGGGAGGCGGCCACCTGGCCGGGCTTGAAAAAGATGAGGTTGTGGCTGATGATGAATCCGAGGCCAAAGGCCAGCCCCAGGGCGGCTGAAAGGGACAACCCCGCGGCCAGGGTCGGGTGGGCGGTCAAGGCCCCCCGCCGCCACAAAACCACCACCGCCGAGGCGCCTCCGAGGCCGATGAAAACCGCGGCGGCGCCGATGGCGGGCGAGAGCCTGACCCACCAGGGCAGCGTCTCGGCCCGGCCCGTCTCCAGGGCGACCAGCTCGGCCGCCTTGGCCAGCCTCTCCGGGGTGACCCCCACATACGCCGCCGCGCCCAAGAGAACCAGCCCCAGGCTCAGAATCAACCCTCCGGCCAGGGCGAAATCCGGCCCTCCCCAGGGCCGGGGCCGCCAGCGCCGGGCCATGAGCCAGGCGATGGCGGGCAGGAAGGGCAGGATGAAGATGGAATTGAGCTTCAGCCCGGCGGCCAGCCCGACCCAGATTCCGCCCCAGATGAGAGGCCTGCTCCGGCCCTCCTTGAGGCCCCACAAAAGAAAGCCCCGG
>CAYXRH010000279.1:2119-5745 GCA_964466355.1 uncultured Thermodesulfobacteriota bacterium | reverse complement strand
CCCGGCCGTGCGGGCCAGCCGGGTTCAGGTGGACCGCGCCCTTTATCGCCGGGCGGTTCAAGAAGCCCTGGCTCGCCAGCCGGGGCTGGAGGTCCTGGCCGCCGAGGCGGTCGGTCTTCTCATCAAAGACCGCCGGATCGAAGGCCTCCTCCTGGCCGACGGGGCCAGGCTCAAGGCCAGGGCCGTGGTCTTGACCACCGGCACTTTCCTAAACGGCCTCATCCACGTCGGCCGGATTCATTTCGCCGCCGGCCGTCTGGGCGAACGACCGGCCAGGGGCCTCTCTCAAGCCCTGGCCCATCTGGGGCTCGAGGTCGGCCGCCTCAAGACCGGCACGCCGCCGAGGCTTTTCAGAAAGAGCGTCGATTTCTCTCGCCTGGAGGTTCAGCCCGGCGACGGGCGGCCCCGGTGGCTGTCCATCCTCACCACCCGGCCGCCGCGGCTCCAGACGGTCTGCCACCTCACCCGGACGAGCCTCAAGACCCACGACCTCATCCGCGCCGCCCTGGACCGCTCGCCCCTTTACGGCGGCGTCATCAAGGGCACCGGGGCCCGCTACTGCCCCTCCATCGAGGACAAGGTCGTCAAGTTCCCGGACAAAGCCAGCCACCACGTCTTCCTCGAACCCGAAGGCCTCGCCTCCGACGAGGTCTACCCCAACGGCCTGGCCACCAGCCTGCCCCTGGACGTCCAGGAGGCCCTCATTAGGAGCCTGCCCGGTTTGGAGAAGGCTCTCATCGCCCAGCCGGGCTACGCCATCGAGTACGACTACGTCAACCCCAGGGAGCTGGGGCCGGACTTGATGGTCAAGGGCTGGCCCGGGCTCTTCTTGGCCGGCCAGATCAACGGCACTTCGGGCTACGAGGAGGCGGCCGCCCAGGGGCTCATGGCCGGCCTCAACGCCGCCCGGTGGATCAGGGGTTCAGGGCCGGTGGCTTTGGGGCGGGACCAGGCTTACATCGGCGTCATGATTGACGACCTGACCACCTTGGGCGTGGACGAGCCTTACCGCATGTTCACCTCCCGGGCCGAATACCGCCTTCTTTTGCGCGAGGACAACGCCGCCGAACGGCTGACTGAGCTGGGCCGGAATCTGGGCCTGGTCAAGGAGCGGCAGTGGCGGCTTTACGGCCGCCGGCAAGAGGCCAGGGACGAGGCCCGCCGGACCTTGGACGCCTTCAAGATGAGGCCTTCGGCCGAGATCGACCGGCGGCTCAAAAAAATGGGCAGCGCCCCCCTGGCCCAGACTCAATCCCTGGCCGAGCTTTTGAGGAGACCGGAGTTGAGCTGGCCGGCCCTGGCCGCCTCCTGGCCTGATTTGCCCCGGCTCAGCGATGAGGCGGCCGAGGCGGTGGAGGTAGAGATAAAATACGTCGGCTACGTGGCCAAGCAGCAGGCCCAGGTGGAGCGGTTCAAGGAGCTGGAGGGGCGGCTCATCCCGGCCGAGCTGGACTACCGCGCCCTGCCCGGCCTCTCCCGGGAGGCGGTGGAGAAGCTGTCGCGGATAAGGCCTCGCTCCGTGGGCCAGGCGGCCCGCATTCCGGGCATCACCCCGGCGGCCTTGATGATTCTGTCGCTTCGCGCCGCAAAGCGGCCAGGAGACAAGTTGGTGAGGCGCCAAGCGGGATGAAGGAAGTGGCGGTCATCTTAAACGGCGAGGTGGGCTACGCCCGGGTGCTCCACCTGCAGCGGGCCTGGGCCGCGGCCGTGGCCGAGGGCCGCTTGGGCGAACTGATCTGGATCGGCAGTCACCCGCCGGTGATCACCCTCGGCCGGCGGGCCGAGGAGGGCGAGCTGCGCTTGAGCTTGAAGGAGCTGAAGCAAAAAGGGGTCGAGGTCCATTGGATCGAGCGCGGCGGCCTGGCCACGCTCCACGGTCCGGGGCAGCTGGTGGCCTACCCCGTCTGGTCCTTTGAGGGGCCGAATCTGGGCGTGAGGGATTTCGTGCGCCTCCTGGAGGAGGCCATGATCCAGACCCTGGACCGGCTGGGGGTGAGGGCCGGGCGCAGCCCCCTAAACCCCGGCGCTTGGGTCGGCCAGCACAAGATCGGCTTTCTCGGCCTGGCCATCCGCCGGCGGGTCAGCTTTCACGGCCTGGCCCTGAACCTCAACCTGGATCCGGCCCTCTTTGACCTGATCATCCCCTGCGGCCTGGAAGAGACGCCCGTCACCTCGGCCCACCTCATCCTCGGCCGGCCGGTGGACATGGACGAGGCCGGGTCCATCATGGCCCAAAGCTTGAGCGGGCTTTTAGAAAGACGGCCCGTTTTCTTGACCCTCGCGGAGGCGGAGGCGCGACTTGGCGACGGTGAGGCGCAAACCAGCCTGGCTCAGGGTTAGGCTTTCCTCAAATCCGGCCTCGGGCCGGGTGGAAGAGGCCTTGGCCCGTCACGGCCTGAAGACCGTGTGTCAGGAGGCCCTCTGCCCCAACCGCGCGGAGTGTTTTGGCCGGGGCACGGCCACCTTTCTGCTCCTGGGCGGCGTGTGCACCCGCCACTGCACCTTCTGCGCCGTCAAAAAAGGCCGGCCCGGCCCCTTGGACCCGGCCGAGCCCCTGGAGACGGCCCAGGCGGCCGTCGAGCTGAAGCTGGACTTCGTGGTCCTCACCTCGGTCACCCGGGACGACCTGCCCGACGGCGGGGCCTCGGTTTTCGCCCAGACCGTCAGGGCCATCAAAAAACTGCGGCCCGAGGTCAAGGTCGAGGTCCTGGTGCCTGACTTCGGCGGCGATGAGGAGGCCCTGGCCGCGGTCTTGGCGGCGGGGCCGGAGGTGCTCAACCACAACCTCGAAACCGTGCCGCGGCTTTACGCCCCGGTGAGGCCTGAGGCCGAGTACCGACGCTCCTTGAAGCTTCTGGCCCGGGCCAAGGAGATCAGCCCCTTCACGGTGACCAAGACCGGGCTCATGGTCGGCCTCGGCGAGAGCGAGGGGGAATTGAGGGACTGCTTCAAAGACATGGCCGCCGCCAAGGTGGACGTCCTCACCCTGGGCCAGTACTTGAGCCCCTCGACCAAGCACCATCCGGTCATGGACTACCTCGAACCCGCCGCCTTCGACCGCCTCAAGGAGCTGGCCCTCAAGACCGGCCTCAAGGCCTGCGCCTCCGGGCCCCTGGTCCGCTCCTCCTACCAGGCCAAAAGCCTCCACCAGGAGGTCCACATGATGAGGCAGGCCCAGGCCGGCCCCTAGAGCGGCGCATCTTCAATACCTGGCCCTATTCTAGTCTCAGGTCATTTAACTAGTTTATATAATACTATTTTCCCTTCTGGTCTAGCTCGGATATTTCACGGGGGCTATTTCGCTGTGACAGATTGTACCTCGGGAGTGATGGTATTTGAAAGGTGTGCCCCCCGGTCTACAATTAAGTTGGACACTTTTAAGACCCTATAAGAGGTCTCAGGAGATGTTTGATGGGAAGTGTTGACAAGGGGATGGCCCTGCCGCTGAGGCGGGGTCGAGGCGGGCGGATGACGGTCAAACGAAATTGCGAGGCGGTGATTCGTCTTTTTCGGGGAGAAGACCTAGAGACGGTTTCTCGGGACTTGGGAGTCACGGCGGCCAAGCTGACGAGAGGCGTTTTTGGCCGGGGGCGAGACGGCCCTCAAAGCCAGGCCTGTGGATGAAC
>CAYXRH010000279.1:0-2109 GCA_964466355.1 uncultured Thermodesulfobacteriota bacterium | reverse complement strand
ACCAGCAGTACAGCAAGACCCCGGAGGGGCTGGAGCGGATCAGCCGGCTGGTGGGGGGCCAGCACCGGGTCGGCCGCCCTCACGGCCCCAAGGCCCACGAAGGGAGGATCGTAACCGGCCGGATCGACCAGATGTGGGGCACGGACATGACTTCGGGCTGGACCGGCAAAGAGGGCCAAGCGGCGGCCTTCGGCGCCGTTGACCACTGCTCGGTCGAGTGCGTCGGTATACACACCTCCAAGCGAGCCTGACCGCTTCCAGGTCCTGGAGCCGGTCAGGCAGGGCGTCAGGGCTCATTTCGGGGCATTTGACAAAGGGATCGTGGCAGGTAGCCTCACCCTCAGACACGACCACGGAAGCCAGTACATGTGCGACGATTTTCAAAACGAGCTCGAATTCTTGGGCTTGGAGAGCTCGCCGGCCTTTGTCCGCGAGCCTGAGGGAAACGGCTTCACCGAGCGGTTCATCAGGATCCTTAAGGAAAACCTGCTTTGGGTCCGCTCATTTGAGACCGTCGAGGAGTTGAGGCTCGCCCTGCACAACTTCAAGGACCAGTACAACAGTCAATGGCTCATCGAAAGGCACGTAAACAAAACCCCGGCTCAGGTCCGGGAACTCCAAACGGCATCAGCCCAAAAAGCGGCTTAATGTCTTACAAGGTGTTCAATAATTGTTGACCGGTACATGTGGCTCAAGTCCTTCAGGCCTTTCATCTAATCGTTAAATTATGATGTTATGTTAATCGAGAAGCCCGGTATGTATCAAGGCTTTTTCTCAGGAGATTTATCTTTGACAACAGTGGGGTGGTGCACTAAATTGCAAGTATAGAGATTGCTAAGGTTCGCCTTGGAAAAGGAGATTTTGGGTAGAATAAGAAGTTGGGTCGGAAGAAAGGAAATATGATCTGATGGAGGAATCCACTTTCAATGTCTTCTGCCCACAATGCAACATCCTCGTTGTGGCAAAGGTCATCGCCTTCGGATACAGCCAATTCCGCAGCAACGCGGTTAACCCAATCGACGAGGTTGATGCTGTGTATCACAGCGATCGATACTCGGTGTGTCTATGTCCCCGCTGCAACCAGCCCTTCCTGGTGAGGCAATCGCTCGACGGTGTCCCAGGCGAATTCGAGTCCGTAACCGAGCAGGCCGTGCTATATCCCGGCGAGTCCAAACTTCTTCCCGAGGAACTGCCGGAAAGTGTCAAGACAGCCTACGATCAGGCTTCGCGATCTCTACATGCCTCCCTATTCGAGCCGTGCATTCTGATGTCCCGAAAGTGTTTGGAGGCTGTGTGCAAGATTCTCGGCGCCAAGGGGCGAGACTTAAACGCACGCCTTGAAGGGCTTCACGAAGCTGGGCATATCGATTCTCTCCTGCTGGGCTGGGCGCACCAAGTGCGCCTCATTGGAAACGAGGCAGCTCACGACATCGATGCTCCTGTCACGAAGGAAGACGCACGCGACGTCTTCGACTTTACCGAGGCAATCTTGATCTATGTATTCTCCCTGACGAAACGGTTTGAGTCATTGAAGAAACGAAGGAAGAAGACAGACAAGGCCCAACAATCGGGTGGAGAGTGACCGGTGTTCCGCTGGCGCTTCACACTAGCACCTCACCCGTCCCCTTAGCCCGGATATTTCACGAAGAAGGTTGGCGAAGTAGCTACAATACCTTGCCCTATTCTAGCGTCGCATCCTTAAGTAATTTATATCATACCATTTTCTCATTTAAATGAAGCAAACACACCTTAGATCCGCCCAGGGCGGTGTCTTTTCCGATCGGGCCTGAAGGCCTTTTTCGGCGGCGCGTTACGGCCGGGGGCTAGATGAAGCCCTTTTCGCGATAAACGCTCCGGACCATTGTTTTGATGACCGGCAGCTTGAGGGCGAAGAGCAGGGCCGCGGTCAGGCAGGCCAGGCCGCCGAGGAAGATTGTCTTCGGCGCGCCCAACTCATCGGCCAGGGTTCCGGCCAGAAGACTGCCGAACGGGCTGGTCCCCATGAAGCACATCACGTAGAAGCTCATCACCCGGCCGCGTTTGTCGTCATCGGAGATCGTCTGGAGGATGGTGTTGCTGGAAGCCATTTGAACCATCATGCCAAACCCG
>CAYXRH010000278.1:0-5745 GCA_964466355.1 uncultured Thermodesulfobacteriota bacterium | reverse complement strand
CCAGGGCCAGGGCCAGGCCGAGGAGGACGCTGGCCGCCTCCTGGAGGGGCTGGAGCCGCTCGACCTCTCTGAGGGCCGTCTTGATGATGTCCACCGCCGCCTCGATGTCCAGACGCTCGGTGTTGAGGACCACGTCGTAGAGAGCCCAGTCCCGGGGGTCGCGCTCAAAGATGCGCTGGACCATTTCGCGGCGGTGCCTGTCGTGTTTGGTCAAGAACTCCAGGGCCTCGTCGGTGCTCATGGCGTGCTCTTCACGCAGGTGCAAAACGCGGCGGTGGGTCGGGGCGACGACCCTGACTCGAAAAACCTGGGGCAGCTCGCGCAGGACGATCTGGGCGCCGCGGCCGAGGATGATCACCCTCTGCTGGCTGGCCAGCTCAAAAATGAGAGCCTTGAAGAGGCTCAGGTAGACCGGCGAAGAGAAGAACAACCGCTCCAGAAGACCGATCCGCCCCGGCTCCTCGACCTTCTCCAGCTTGGCCGCGAAGTCCGGATCGTGCTTCTGGGCCAGGAGCCAGAACTCCTCCCGGTCGATGAACCTGTACTCCAACTCGGCCGCCAGGCGGCGGGCGATCTCGGCGCCAAGGGAGCCGACCTGGTGGGAGATGGTGACCACGGACATGAAAAACTCCTCGGCCCCACGAGTAAATCTCTTGACAAAACGGCGTCTTGTCTGGTCAAGACTAATCATACACGTCCTCGGGCCGCCAGTCAATCAACCACTTTTGACCTCGACCCCAAACTGGTCAAAAAGGCGCCGCCTCTAAGACCTGAAGCCGCTCTTTCAGATAATATGTTGATAAAACGGGCTGAATTAGCCAGCTGCCCCCTCGTCCACCTTGACCAATCAGCCGGGGTGTGATGTGATGTCCGCGATTCAGAGAGCCCTCAGACCGACCCCCCGGGTCGGCTCATCTTCGGCTGTCAGGGGCTGCGCCGTCAAAAAGATGATGTGGGCTTGAGGCGGGTTCGGCCAGGTGGCCGGCCTTTTCAAGCCAATGGTGGAGATCATTGCTTTTAAGGAGGTGGAGGATGAGATCTAGAACCTTCGCGATTTCGGCCCTGGCGGCGACGCTCTTGGCGTTCCTGGCCGTGGGATTGATCGCCGTTCCTGACGGCGAGGCCAAGGAGATTCGCTGGCGGATGCAGTGTCTCTTTCCGGGCGGCGACTACTCTTACGAGCTTCAGGCCAAGGGGCTGGTCGAGGCCCTGAACAAGGGGCTTGAAGGCAAGCTCAAGATCACCCTCTTCCAACCGGGCCAGATCATCCCCGGCGAGGAGATGTTCGACGGGCTGTCCCGGGGCGTCTACGACGCGGCCTACACCGCCCCGGCCTGGGCCTCCCAGACCATTCCCGAGGCCATCGTCGCCTTCGGCCTGCCCTTTGGCTGGCAGGATTACAAGCAGGACCTGGAGTTCTTCGAGAAGTACGGCGGACTGGACTTCATCCGCCAGGCCTACGCCAAGCACAACATCTTCTTCATCTATCCTGAGCCGACGTCCATCCTGCCCATCATGGGCAACTTCGCCATTCGCCAGATGTCCGACCTCAAGGGCAAGAAGGTCTGGTCCGAAGGCCCCACGGCCTTGTACGTCAAGGCGGCCGGGGGCATGCCCGTGGCCTTCCCGCCCGAGGACCTCTACATGGGCCTCAAGCTGGGCACCATCGACGGCTTCATCTACTCCACGGCCGAACTCAAGACGGCCCACTACGCCGAGGTGGTCAAGTACGTCAACTTCCCGCCCATCATCGACCCCTTGAACACCGACTTCTTGTGCAACCTCGACGCCTGGAAGAAGCTGCCCCCGGACGTTCAAGAAAAGTTCATGGCCATCGTCAGGGAGGAAACCCCCCTCCTGACCGAGAAGTACGCCAAGGCCAACCAGGAGGGCATTGACTACGCCTTGTCCAAGGGCGTCGAACTGATCAAGCTGGACAAGTCCGAGATGCCGGGCATGATCGCCGCGGCCAAGAAGGTCTGGGACGAGACGGCGGCGGCCAGCCCGGAGACGGCCCAGTACGTGAACATGCTCAAGGACTTCCTCAAGGCCAAGGGGGTCGAGATTCCCAAGTAGGCTAGAACGTCAGGCCCTAAAATCAACCGCATCACAAAGAGGCGGCTGCGGCCGCCTCTGGAAAAGCTCGAGATATTCTTGGCCCGCGGCCTCGGGGCCGCTTGGGTGAATTTGAGGGCGAGGGAAGATGTCTCTGCGGCGCCTGAGCGAGGCCGTCGACGGCCTCAATGAACGCATCGGCAGAGTGGTCTGCTGGGGGATCATGATCGTCATGGTCCTCCAGGTGGCCCAGGTCATCCTGAGGAAGGTCTTCAACAACCCCCAGATCTGGGTGTGGGACATCAACGGCCAGCTGACCATCGCCTTCTCCATGTTGGCCGGCGGCTACGTCCTCCTTCACGACAGCCACGTGCGCATGGATTTGGTTTATGCCCGGCTGAGCCCGCGCAAGCGGATCGTCGTCGAGCTGATCACCTTCCCCGTGTTTTTGTTCCTCTTCATCCTGGTGGTCTGGAAGGGCGGGGAGATGGCCTGGCACTCCTGGAAAATCCTGGAGAAAGGCCGGAACCTGATGTGGAAGCCGCCCATCTATCCGGTCAAGACCACTCTCTTTGTCGGCGGGGTGCTCCTCTTGCTCCAGGGCCTCTCCAGGTTCATCAAAAGCCTGGCCGAGCTGAGAGGCTCCGGCCGGCCAGGGAAGGCTTGAGGAGCCAAGCCAGATGGACGTCGGCCTGATAACCATTCTTCTGTTGGGCCTGGTCTTTCTCCTCTTCTTCCTGGGCTTCCCCATCAGCTTCGCCCTGGCCGCCACCGGGGCCCTCTTCGCCCTCGTCTTCATGGGCCCCAGATCGCTCTACATGGTCGCCACCTCGCTTTACGGCGGCATCACCAGCCGAACCCTCATCGCCATACCGCTGTTCATCTTCATGGGCGAGATGCTGCGCTTCAGCGGCATCGCCGACGACCTCTTTCGGGCCATCTACATGTGGTCCGGGCCGCTGCGCGGCGCCCTGGCCATGGGCAGCGTGGCCATCTCGGCCCTGTTCGCGGCCATGTGCGGCACCTCGGGCGCGGCCACGGTGACCATGGGCACCATCGCTTTACCGGCCATGCTCAAGAGGAACTACGACAAGAACCTGGCCGTGGGCTCGGTGGGCGCGGGGGCCTTGCTGGGCATCATGATTCCGCCCAGCGTTCTGGCCATCATCTACGCCAGCGTGGCCGGCATGTCGGTCGGCCGCCTCTACCTGGGCATGCTCATTCCGGGCCTGCTCATGGCCGCCTCGTACATCATCTACATCGGGCTGCGCTGTCTTGTTCAGCCCCGGATAGGGCCGCCCATCCCCAAGGACGAGAGGCCCTCCTGGCGGCAGAAATTCATCGCCCTGCGGGGCCTCAGCCTGCCCCTGTTCATCTTGATTCTCGTCCTCGGCGGCATGTACTCCGGCACGGCCACGCCCACCGAGGCGGCCGGCGTCGGCGCCTGCGGCGTACTCATCTCGGCCCTCATCAAAGGGACCCTCAGCTTGCGGGTGGTCAAGGAATCGCTCCTGGAGGCCTTGAAGCTGTCGACCATGATCATGTGGCTGATCATGTCCATCACCCTCTTCTCCCAGGTCTACACCGCCATCGGGGCCTCGGAGCTGATCCAGGAGGTCGTGGCGCGGCTGCCGGTCCAGGGCTTCGTGGTCATCATCCTGATGCAGATATCCATCTTTGTCATGGGCATGTTCATGGACGACGTGGCCATCATCCTCATCGTCACGCCGCTCTATCTGCCCATCGTCCGCCTCCTCGGCTTCTCCGAGCTCTGGTTCGCCGTGCTGTTCATGATCCAGGTCAACATCGCCTGGCTGACGCCGCCCTACGGCTTCAATCTTTTTTACATGCGCGCCGTGACGCCCAAATCCGTGACCATGGGCGACATCTATCTTTCGGTCTTGCCGTTCATCGGCCTCCAGGTGACCATCTTGGTCCTGGTCATGCTTCACCCGGCCGCGGCCACCTGGCTGCCGGTCTATTTCATCGGGCGCTAGCGCGGCGTCCCTGACGTGGTCTTTTAAGAGGGCGAGGCGCCACATTGGCTGGCGGTCCTTATCTTCGGGGAGGCGACGCCGGCGCGAGGCCGGCGAGGCCTTTTTGAGGGCGGCCGGCGGCTTAAAAAAATGAAGACCAGCCGCTCGATTCGGCGGACGGTCAAGGAGGAGCAAAGGCATGGGCGAGCTTCGAAAGGCCTGGGCCGAGGAGGACAGGCTTCACATGATCCACGGCGGCGTGCCCCTGGATCAGTTCGCGGCCCAGGGGACCGATCTCATTCTCGAGTCGGCCAGTGGCATCAGAGTGCGGGACATCACCGGCCGGGAGTACATCGACGGCCTCTCTGGAGCCATCTGCGTCAACATCGGCTATTCCCGCCCCGAGCTGGCCCAGGCGGCCAGAGATCAGATGCTGAGACTCAGCTACGCCGGCTCCTGGTCCGGGGTGACCAGCACGGCGGCCATCGAGTACTGCCGCGACCTGGCCTGGTTCCTGCCCCAGGACGTCGAGCGGACCATGCTCGTCAACAGCGGGGCCGAAGCCGCCGAGGCGGCCTTCAAGATGGCCCGCTACTACTGGGCCAACCAGGGCCGGGAGTCCAAAATCAAGATCATCAGCCGCGACCTGGCCTACCACGGCCTGGACATGGGCTCCACCTGGGCCACCGGCCTGCCCCGATTCCAGCAGAAGATCGGACCGCCCCTGCCCGACTTCCTCAGGATTCCGGCCTGCTACTGCTACCGCTGCCCTCTGGGCCGCGACTATCCCGGCTGCGACCTGGAGTGCGCCGCGGCCCTGGCCGAGACCATCGAGCGGGAAGGCCCCCAGACCGTGGCCGCCTTCGTGGCCGAGCCGATCTACGGCGTCTCGGGGACCATCATCCCGCCGCCGGAATACTTCCCCAAAATCCGTGAGATATGCCACCGCTTCGAGGTCCTGCTCATCCTGGACGAGGTCATGACCGGCTTCGGCCGCACCGGCCGGAACTTCTGCTGCCAGCACTGGGGCGTCACCCCGGATCTGATGTGCCTCTCCAAGGGCATGATCAGCTCCCACCTGCCCATCGCCGGCACGGCCTTCACCGAAAAGGTCTTTCAAGGCATGCTCAACCCCGGACCCTTCCCCCACCTGCACACCACCGGGGCCCACCCGGTGGCCTGCGCCGTGGCTTCAAAGAACCTGGAGATATTGATCGCCGAGAGGCTGGTCGAGAACTCGGCCGAGATGGGCGCCTACATGCTTCAAAAGCTCGAGGCCCTCTCCGACCACCCCCACGTGGGGCAGGTTCAGGGCCTCGGCCTTTTCTTGGGCTTCGAGGTGGTCAAGGACAAGAAGACCCGAGAGACCTTCAGCGACGGCGCCGAGAAGAAGCTGGCCAAAAAGATAAAGGAAAACGGCGTCATCGTCCGGCCGGGCGGCAGCCGCATCCAGATCGGGCCGCCGCTGATCGTCACCGCCGCGGACGTGGATCAGATCTGCGGGGCCGTGGAGTCGGCCCTGGCGGATTTTGAGGGCTAGTCTTGCCTCCTGAAGTCAAGGATCATAAGTCAGCAAGGTGGCTCGGGCGGGGCGGCGGTCTGCTGGCGGCTCACAAGTCGCCTATTTTGGCCGCTTGGCGCTCCCCGTCGAGCTCTCGGCCCTTCAGGCGCCTTGCTTCTTTCAGCCACATGTGTCAGGCGAAGGGCGGCCGGC